>DATHFE010000141.1:0-12105 GCA_035318245.1 Sphingomicrobium sp.
GCCGCGGGTTCGAACTCGGATTGGAGCGAAGCGTCAGCGACCGCTGGCAGATCTCGGCCGGCTATGCCTGGCAGAAGGCCGAAGTTACCAAAGCCACACAGGCTTGCCTGACCGGCGATTGCGAAGTGCCGTTGGTGCCGCATCACACCTTCTCACTGTGGAACCGATATGACGTCAGCGACGCGCTTGGCCTTGGCCTCGGCGTGATCGCCCGCAGCAAGTCCTTTGCGTCGATCGGCAATACTGTGAAGCTTCCGGGCTATGCCCGCGTCGACGCGGCGGTCTTCTATGAGTTCGCGCGAGGCATCGAGGCGCAGGTCAACGTCGAGAATATCTTCAGCGCGGACTATTTCCCGACCGCGAACGGCGACAATAATATCGCGCCGGGCGCCCCGACCACCGCGCGGGCAACGCTGCGCTTCAACTTCTAGGTCGCGAGTTTCGCCACGCGATCGCGAATTCGCCTCAGGTCATCGACAAAGCGTTCGCGCTCGATGCGGCGCGCCTCGGGATCGGGCATGCGCAGGAGAAAGCTGGGGTGGACGGTCACCCAGCATTCGCTGCCGTCGGCCAGCTTAAGCGGGGAACCGCGCACCTTGGTGATGGTGACCACCTTGCCGATCAGCGAACGCGCGGCGGTCGCGCCCAGCGCCACCGTCAGCGGCGGCTTGATCAGCGCGCGCTCCTGATCGATCCACCAGCGGCACGCCTCGATCTCACCCGCATCGGGCTTCGAATGGATGCGCTTCTTGCCGCGCGCGACGAATTTGAAATGCTTGACCGCGTTGGTGACATAGGTCTGCGCGCGATCGATTCCGGCTTCGTCCAGGGCTGCATCGAACAGTTTCCCGGCGGGGCCGACGAATGGGCGGCCGGCGAGATCTTCCTGGTCGCCCGGCTGCTCGCCCACGAACAGGATTTTGGCGTCGAGCGGGCCTTCGCCGAACACTGTCTGGGTAGCATGTTTGTAAAGGTCGCAGCGGGTGCAAACTCGCGCATCAGCCAACAAGGCGTCCCACGACTTGCGAAAATTGCCGCCCGGCTCAAGCCTGTGCTCGGCTTTCAGGACGGCCTTGAGGCTCTCTTCCGCAACTTGACGCATTGCGAATGATGCAATGAGTCAGGCCGCTGCTGGTTCCAGCGCCTTGATCAGCGGACGGTGCAGCAGCAGGACGAGCAGCGCGCCGCCGAAACCGATCGCCGCGTCGAGCGTCCAGAAGGCCGCCGGGCTCATCTGATCGTAGAAGCTGCCGACCCAGCCCATCGCGACGCTGCCGACGAACAGCGACAGGAATGCCGCGCCCATCAGGGTGGAATTGACCTTGGCCGGCGCCGACAGCGAGATCAAAGCGAGCAGCACCGGCCAAAAGTAGATGAAGGCAAAGCCCATCCCGACGAAGCAGGCCAGCGGCCAGATGACCGAAACCTTGCCGGTCGCATCGGGCAGCAGGCAGCCCAACGTCATGAATAGCGCGGAGGCGCCGACCAATGCCGATCCGATGCCGATCTTGGCGATGTTGTCCGGCTCGCGTTTGCGGCGCGCCTGCCATGCCCACAAAGCGACCAAAGGCGGTACCGCGATGATGCTGGCGAAGCTGTCGACCGAGTTGAACCACGACGCCGGGACCGCGCCGACCGGTGTCGCCAGGCTGACATGTCCATCGATGAAGACGATGCCGATGTTCCAGATCATCGGGTACGCGATGTTGGGAAGCACGGTCAGCATGATCACTCCGATCAGCAGCCAGGTGCGCCGACGTTCGGCTGCGGTCAGCGGGGGAAGCTCGGGCTTGTCCGAGCGGCGCACGCGCCCGTCGGGAAGGTGGCGCTGGCCGGAAAGATAGATGACCAGGGCAAGGATCATCAAGACGGCAGCGAGCCCGAATCCGGCGTGCCACCCATAGACGGCCGCGATCCCGCCACAGGCGAGCGGGCCGGCCACGGCGCCGATGTTGATCGCCGCCGAGAAAATGGTGAAGCCACGGGTCCGTTGCGATTCGTCGTCGGGCGGATAGAGCTGGCCGACCTGGGCGGAAATATTGCCCTTGAGGCAGCCCGAGCCGACGATCAGCAGCCCGAGCGCGATGAGAAAGCTCTGGTCGAACGACATGGCGATATGGCCGGCGCTCATCAGCAATGCGCCGAGAACGACGGTTGCCCGGGTGCCGAGCCAGCGGTCTGCAATGAGGCCGCCGAACAGCGGCGTGAAATAGACCAATCCGCTGTACCAGCCGTAGATCAGCGAAGCGAAGGCCTGGTCCGACATTGGCCCCCGAACCTCGAATGCATGACGCAACGCGCCAAGCCCAAGGACATGCTCGGCATGACCAGGAAGCAGAAGCTGCTGGATCATGTACAGCGCGAGCAGCGCGGTCATGCCGTAATAGGAGAATCGCTCCCACATCTCGGTGAAGGCGAGATAGGCCAGACCGCGCGGATGGCCGATGAAGGTTTTGGCCTGCGTCAGGCGGTGGCCTGGGCGATTACGGGTTTTGCTTCGAAATCGGGCGTGATCTTAGCGGCTGTCATGCGTGCGCAAGCTAGCATGATCGGCGGGGATGGGAAGCGCGCACCACCGCTCGTCGAAAGGGCGATTGCGCCGCAGAAACGCTAGGCTAGGTTGCGCGCGAACAGGGGAGGAATTCATGCGCCATTTCCAATTTTTGATTGCAGCCGCATTGCTTGCGTCCGCCGCGCCCGCGCTGGCTGGACCGCCCGAGGATTTCAAGGCGCTGACAGACGAATATTGGGCGTTCACGATGCGCGAATATCCGACCTTCGCATCGAGCCTCGGAATCCATGACTATGACGACCGGCTGGGCGACATCAGCCTCGCCGCCGAGGACCGGCGCTCGGCCGAATATGCCAAATATCTGGCGCGTCTCGCCGCGATTCCCGACGCCGGCCTGTCGCCGGCCGACCGGATCAACAAGGCGATCCTGACGCGGACCCTCAGCGAGAATGTCGAGGCCAACCGGTTCGGTGAGCGGATGATGTTGTTCAGCAATCGCGGCGGCTGGCATCAGCAGCTCGCGGGCCTTGCCGATGGCCTCACCTTCCGCACCCGCGCGGATTACGAAAATTATCTGAAGCGCCTCGCGCAATACCCGGCGCTGAACGACGAAGCGCTCAAGATCAGCACGCGCGCGTTGAACGAAGGGTATACCTTGCCCTGTGTCGCGCTGGGCGGGTTCGAGGAAACCATTTCAGGGGTGATCCCGGCCGACCCGACCAAGTCGCGGCTCTATTCGCCGTTCGCGGCCGAGCGGCCGGTGGTGATCGCGGCTGCCGATTGGGCCGCGCTCCAGGCGCGGGCGAAGGCGATGATCAACGGCGATTTGCGCGCCGCTTATGCAAAGCATCTCGCCTGGTACACCGGCAGCTACAAGCCCAATTGCAACAAGGCGGTCGGGGTTTCGGCGTTGCCCAACGGCAAGGCCTATTACGAATATAAGATCCGCAACCAGACCACCACCAGCCGCACCGCCGACGACATTCACGCGCTCGGCCTTTCGGAGGTCAAACGAATCCGCGCCGAGATGGAGGAGGTCGCCAAGAAGGCCGGCTTCCCCAGCCGCGAAGCGTTCATCGCCGACCTACGCACCAACCCCAAATATTACGCCAAGACGCCCGAGGAATTGATGCAGATCGTGGCGCGCCAGACCAAGACGATCGACGGCAAGATGCCGACCCTGTTCACTTTGCTGCCGCGCCTACCATACGGAATTCGCGAAATCCCCGCCGAGATCGCGGAAGGTACGACGACCGCTTATTACAACCAAGGATCGCCGGAGAATGGCATCGCCGGCACCTATTATGTCAACACGTCGAAGCTGAACCAGCGTCCGCTGTGGGAAATCCCCGCGCTGACGGTCCATGAGGCGGTACCCGGCCACCACATGCAGATCGCGCTGCAGCAGGAACTGCCGATGCCCGAATGGCGGCGCAAGGGCACCTTCTTCACCGCCTTCGTCGAGGGCTGGGGGCTTTATTCGGAGCGGCTCGGGATCGAGATGGGGCTGTATGACACCCCGGCCAAGGACATGGGGCGGCTAAGCTATGAAATGTGGCGCGCCACCCGGCTGGTGGTCGACACCGGAATGCATGCCAAGGGCTGGTCCAAGCAGCAGGCGGTGGATTACATGACCGACAATACCGCTCTGTCGGCGGCCAATATCGAGGCCGAGGTCAACCGCTACATCGCCGATCCCGGACAAGCACTCGCCTATAAGCTCGGCGAACTGAAAATCCGCGAATTGCGCGCGCGGGCACAAAGCGCGCTCGGCGAAAAATTCGACCTCAGGCGGTTCCATGATGCGGTGCTGGGGCAGGGCGCGGTGCCGCTCGACACGCTGGAAGCGCAGATCGACGCGTGGATCGCGGCGGAGAAGGGTCGGCGCAGCTGATCCGGGGGATCAGCGAGCACGACCCTGCGAACATAGCGTAATTACTGCGGGGGCGGGCTGCCCTCTTCCTGGATCTCGCGGCGCTCTTCGCGGGCCTGGTCGATGATCTTTTGAAGGCATCCGCTCTGGCCGCCGGGGCCGACCGCGGAGCAACTGTTGATTCCGGTCGCGCCGACAGTCTCGAAGCTCTTGGCGTTGCGAGCCCAGGATTGGCGTGACTGGCGCGAACCGCCAGAGCGGTAGCGCTCGGGAATGCGATAGCGTTCGCTTTCGGGCTTGCGCGCGCACACCACGACCATGTCGTCGGTCGAACGGGGGCAGGGATCGGTTCCGTAGACAATGATCTCGTTGGTCTTCGCCTCCTGATCCTGAGCGAGCGCTGGAGCAGGAAGCAAGGCGAACCCCGCTGCAAGGCCGGTCATTGCGGCCAGGGATGCGGGCAATTTGAACATCAGCAACTTCCTTTCGAACACATAAAGCGGGTGAGGCATCGGCGCGGTTCCGTCAAATGCGTTTCGACAGGCCGATCGCCAACCGGCATCCTGCACGGATCGTCGCGGTCAGCAGAGGGTAAGCGAAGGCTTCGGTCGCACCGGCGGCGCGGGCCGTATCGCGATGGGCAAGCTCTTCCGCGCGAAATTCGGCAATGTCGGCGGCGAGTTCGGGGTCGCTGTCGCCGAGCTCGGCGAGCTGCTCCCCATAATGGCGGTCGATTTCGGTCTCGACCGCATCAGTACAGGCCATCGCGGCCTTTTCGGACAGGAGTGCGGTCGCGGCGCCAAGCGCAAAGCCGGCGACGTTCCACAGCGGCTGGAGCACGGTCGGGCGGACTTGCCGCTCGGCCATCAGCGCGTCGAAGCGCTTGAGGTGGCGCTCTTCCTGGCTCGCCATCCGCGCGATGAGGTGGGCTGCGGGCGAGCCCTTGCCGAGCACCGCTAGCTGGCCGGCGTAGATGCGGGTCGCGCCATATTCGCCGGCCTGGTCGACCCGCAGCATCGCCGCGCGGTCGGCTTGCCGTTCACCGGGACGGGTGGTCATCGCCTTGCACTCCACACCAGCCAGGAAATGACGATCGCCGAGCCCAGGGAAATGATTGCGTTCCACCCGGCCATTGAAATGCCGAGAAACGCGAATTGGACCTGGTCGCAGCGGATCAGCGGGGTCGCCAAGATGTCGGCGAGGCTGCCGCCGGTTGCGGTGCAGGTAGTGAGGCCCTCAGCTAGGCCAAGCTCGACCAGGGCATGGTAGACGCCGATCGCGCCCGACACGGCGATCGCAGCGGCCGCGAGCAGGGTCAACGCGCGCGAGCGCGACGAAGGGACAAAAGCGAGCGCGGCGAGGACGATCGCCACGCCGTGCGGCCAGCGTTGCCAGTAACACATCTCGCAGGGGTAGAGACCGCCGAGATATTGCGAACCAAGCGCGCCGCCGAGCAGGCCCGCCGGGACCAGAAGCGCCAGCCAGCGCGCCGCCGCCAGGCGCGACGTGGCGTGCGCAGGTGGGGGTGCGGTCGAACCGATCGCGGCGTCCCTCATGGTTTGCGGATCAGCGCGAGCGCTTCGCGCCGCCCGCCGATGCAACCGCCGGAGCGGTCGATAGCCGCTTCAACGCCTTCAGCGCATAGTCGAGCTGGAAGTCCTTGACGCCCTGCTTTTTGAGCTCCGCGGCGGTCAACGAGAAACGCGGATCGGCGGTATCGTCCGATTCCAGCACCTTGTCGTCGACCTTGGTCTGGCTGAGCAAATGGCGGCGAAGGTCAGCTTCGCGAAGGCGCGGCCGGCTCTTGTAATCCTCGTCCGAAAGCTGCGGAACCGCGATATCGGGATCGATCCCGCCGGCCTGAACCGAACGGCCCGACGGCGTGTAGTAACGCGCGGTGGTCAGCCGCAGGGCGGATTTGTCGCTCAACGGCAGCACCGTCTGGACCGAGCCCTTGCCGAAGCTCTTTTCGCCCATCACCAACGCGCGGCGCTGGTCCTGCAGGGCGCCGGCAACGATTTCGGCCGCCGAGGCGCTTCCGGAATCGACCAGCACGATGATCGGCAGGCCATGGGCCATGTCGCCCGGCTTGGCATAGAAGCGCTCAATGTCATCCTTGGCGCGGCCGCGCTCAGAAACGATTTCGCCGCGGTCGAGGAAGGCGTCGCTAACCTCGATCGCCTGGTCGAGCAATCCACCGGGGTTCGAGCGCAGGTCGACGATGTAGCCGAGCGGACGCCCGCCAACGGCCTTGTCGATCGCGGTCAGCGCGGCTTCGGTCGCGGCGCCGGTCTGGGCCGAGAATCCGTTGATGTTGATGATGCCGACGCGGTCCCGGATTTCCCATTTGACCGGCTTCAGTTCGATCCGCTCACGGACCAGGCTGACGTCGAATGGCTTGTCGCGGCCCGGACGGACGATCGTCAGCTTGATCGCGGTGCCGGGGTTGCCGCGCATCTTTTCGACCGCTTCGTCGAGGTCGAGGCCATACAGCAGCTCGCCATCGAGATGGGTGATGTAATCGCCGGCCTTGATCCCGGCGCGATCGGCGGGCGTGTCTTCAGTCGGAGTGATGACCTTGACCGCCCCATCCTCCATCGTCACCGACAGGCCGAGCCCGCCATAATTGCCATCAGTGGTGGTTTTCATCGCGTCGAAATCGGACGCTTCGAGATAGGATGAATGCGGATCGAGCGCGGCCAGCATGCCGTCGATCGCACCCTTGACCAGCGTGTGATCGTCGACCTGGTCGACGTAATTGGCGCGAACGCGCTCGAACACCCCCATAAAGGTTTCGAGTTCCTTGTAGGTGTCGACATCGGCCGCGGCGAGCGTGCTGGTGGTCACGGGGATGAGCGTGAGCGCGCCGACGAGCGCGAGGGGGGGAAGCAGCTTGCGAAAGCGCATGGATAGATCCTTGATGGGCATGACAGCCATATTAGCCAGCTTTGGCGCTGTTTGACAGCATTTGAGATGAACCTGCGATGAGAGCGGCCGAAACCGGGCGCCCGCGATGGGACAATTCGACCGAAATATTGCCCAGCGCCCGGCCCAGAGGCTCACCGCGACGGACTCGCGCGCCGACGGTGAGAGGGGTGGCGACATTGGACATCAGGGTCATCCACCCGCCGCCATGATCGATGATGAGGACGCCGTTGCGGGTGCGATATGGTCCGGCGAACTTGATTAGGCCGTCGGCGGGGACGCTGAGGCTCGCGCCGCGCGGAGCGGCGAGGGTCAGGCCGCGCGAGCGGACGCCGCTAGAGGAGACCTCGCCGAGCCCTTCAATGAGCCTGGCGGCGATCGGCAACTGATAGATTAGCGGCGGTGGGACGGCTCGTGCAGGGCCCGGCCTTGGCGGGGCAGGGTCGAACGCGGCGAGCTGGGCAGCGATTCGTGCAGCCGAGCGGCGGTCCTGCGCCTGGCGGCCGAGCGATTCGACATCCTCGCCGCGTGCCAAGGCGACATCGCCTACTGCCAGCGACTGGCCGGACAGCGAGGCGGAAAGCTTCAGCGCCTGCTGCTCGAGCATGGCGAATTGCTTCTGGCGTCCGGCCAGCTCGTCGCGGCCGCGGGCGGCTTCGGCGCGGGCATCCAGGGTTTCGCGGGCGAGCCGGCGGCCCTGGGCAAGTTCGGCGCGAACCGCGGCGGTGCGCTTGCGGATCACCGGCAAGGTCGTGTCGAGGAGCGCGCGAACCCGGACGAATTCATCGACCGAGCCTTCGTCGGCGAGGGTCAGCAGGGGCGGGCGGCGGGCCATAGTGGCGAGACCGGCAAGGAGGGAGGCGATCGGGCGTTGGTCCCGGGCGAGGCGCTCGCGGCGGGCCATGATCAGGGCTCCGACCATGCGGGCGCGGACGTCGGCGGCGCTGATCCGCGCTTCGGCGGCGGAGATCGCGGCGGCGGCGGCGGCCTGCGAGGCGCGCAGCTTGCTCGCGTCGTCGTCGGCGCGGGCCGCCGCTGCTTCGAGCCGAGCAACCTGGCGGTCGGCGCCGGCCGCCTCGGCCTTGGCGCGGGCAAGTTCGAGATCCGCCGGCTCGGCCGGGACCGTGACCGGCGCGCTGCCCGCTGCGAGGAGCAGGGGAGCAGCGAGCAGGAAGGCGAAGCGGTGCATTCCGCTACCCTTCGCGATGATAAGGGTGGTTCGCAAGGATTGCCGCAGCGCGAAATAATTGCTCGGCGAGCATCGCGCGGACCAAGAGGTGCGGCCAGGTTGCCGGGCCGAAGGAAAGCAACAGGTCGGCTTGGCCGCGAATGTCTTGGCTATGGCCGTCGGCGGCGCCGATCAGGAAGCGCGCTTCGCGCTTGCCGCTATCGCGCCAGTTTTCAAGGTTCTTGGCGAAGTCGATCGACGACAGCGTTTCGCCGCGTTCATCAAGAACGATGGTGACACTGTTGCCGGGAAGTGCAGGAATGGTCCCGCCGCTGTCGGGAAGTTCAGTCAGCTTGGTCGGCCAGGCTATGCGCCTGATGTAGCGGTCGACCAGCTCGGCTTCGGGTGACCGGGCGATCTTGCCGCGCGCGACGATGTGCAGCAGCACCGCCGCCGCCTCAAGCCGTCAGCCGCCGGTCGCGGCGCTGGGCGGGCGGGCTTCGTCGCCGAACGCCCACATCCGTTCGAGATTGTAGAAACTGCGCACTTCGGGCCGGAACAAATGGACGATGACGTCGTCGGCGTCGATCAGCACCCAGTCGGCGACTGGCAGACCCTCGATCCGGACGACCTTGCCGCTGGCCTGCTTGATCTTGTCGGCGAGCTTGCCGGCCATCGACGCGACCTGGCGCGATGAGCGGCCCGAGGCGATCACCATGTGATCGGCGATGCTGGATTTTCCGGCCAGCGGGATCGAGATGACTTCGACCGCCTGATCGTCGTCGAGCGACTGCATGACCAGTTTGTGAAGCTCATCGACCTCGATCGGCGAGCGGTGCTCCTTGCCTGCGGGCGCGGAATTGAGGTCGGTCAAACTATCTCCTGTCAGTTGAAGCCGCGCGAGGACGCGCCGTGGAAACAAAGCGGCGGTGCCAGTCGGGGTCGAGCGCGCGCAGGCGGGTGGCGGAAGTCGGGTCGGGCGGCAGGCGAAGGAAAATAATCGCCGGTGCACTCCATCCCGTCCATTGCCGTGCCTGGCGTGCGGGGCGGACGAACTGCCGCAGCCAGCCCATCGCGCGAGCCGCGCGGGCAGCGCCATCATAGCCCTGACGGGTCATGACCGCAATCGGGACCATCGCCGCCAGCGTGCGCCAATCCTTCCACTGGTGATATTGGGCCACAGTATCGGCCCCCATCAGCCAGATGAAGCGGTCGTGCGGGTAGCGCGCGAGCAACAGTCTGAGCGTGTCGACGGTGTAGCGGGTACCGGCGCGCAGCTCGAAGTCGCTGACGTGGATCGGGGCTCGGCGGGCCTGGCGGCGGGCCGATGCGATACGCGCCTCGTAGGAGGCCATGCCAGCCGTCGGCTTCAACGGATTACCGGGCGACACCAGCCACCACACTTCGTCAAGGCCGAGCGCACGCTTGGCCGCGAGGCTCAGGCGGCGATGGCCGCGATGCGCCGGATTGAAGGATCCGCCCAGGAGACCGATGGTCCGCATGTCGGGATTTGGGCTAGCATCCCCCCTCGACCCGCGCCACCATGGCGGCTTATGATGGCTTGAAGGGGGCCGGCATGAGCGAGTTCGAGGCGATCGGCGAGACAGTGACCGGCGGCCTGCTGGCTCGTGCAGTAGAGCCAAATGCTGGCGAGGCGGGCTCGGACGGACACACCCATGAGAAGAACTGCCTCAATTGCGGGACGGCGCTGACGGGCCCCTATTGCGCGGCCTGTGGACAGAGGGCGCATGTCCATCGCTCGCTTCGTGCCTTCATGGGAGATTTCGTCGCCGGCGTCCTGAATTTCGAAGGCAAGTTCTGGCGGACGATGCCGATGCTCGCCCGGTGTCCCGGCGATCTGACGCGGCGTTACATCGCGGGCGAACGCGCCCGCTTCATCTCGCCGGTGGCGCTCTACTTGTTCAGCGTCTTCCTGATGTTCGCGGTGCTCAATTTCACCGGCGCGCTCGACGCCGGCTCGCCAGAAGGCGTCCGGGCGGGCGTAAAGGGAGCGGTCAACGCGCAGCAGGCGGAAATTACCGAGACTGAAAAGCGGCGCGCCGACGCGATCGCCGCCAACAGGCCGGTCGTCGCCCTCGACCGCAGACTTGCCAAGCAGAAGAAGGATCTGGCTGAGATCGAAAAGGTCCAGCGCGGCGGAATTCCGACCCAGGCGGACGTCGACGATGACGACACGCCGCAATGGGTTCGCGGGGTCGTCGCAAAGGCGCAAGAAAACCCCGAGCTGATGGTCACCAATGTCCAGGATGCGGCCTCGAAGTTCAGCTGGCTGCTGATTCCGCTTTCCCTGCCCTTCATGTGGCTGCTTTTTCCGTTCAGCCGGCGATATCGTCTTTACGACCACACGGTGTTCGTCACTTACTCTTTGTCGTTCATGATGATGCTCGCCATTCTCGGCGGGCTGCTGGTGGCCGCCGGCTGGACGGCCATTGCCGGCTTCCTGTTCTTCGTTCCGCCAATCCACATGTATAAGCAGCTCAAACAGGCCTACGGCCTGTCACGCTTCGGTGCCCTCTTGCGTACGACCTTGCTCGTGACGTTCGCATTCATCGCCGCGGCTCTTTTCTTTGTCGTCATTACTGCGGTCGGCATAGGCTAAGAGTCCGTTCACGCCCCCGCGGGAGCCGCGCCGCCAAGGCCACCGGCGGGACGGCGGCTTTTCGGGATTGACGAACCCGCGGCGGGCAGCGCCGGGCGCGACGTGCCGCCGCGATCGATCGTTCCGCCGGCGAGGACCGATTTGATCTCGTCGCCCGACAGCGTCTCATATTCGAGCAGCGCAAGCGCCAGGGTTTCGAGCTCTTGGCGATGCTCCTTCAAGAGAGATTTGGCGCGGTCGTAGCCTTGCTCGACGATGCGCCGGATCTCCTTGTCGATCGCCTGCGCTGTCTCGTTGGACATGTTTTTCTGACGATTGACCGAGTAGCCGAGGAACACTTCCTCGTCGGCCTCGGCATATTGCAGCGGCCCAAGCGCGTCGGACATGCCCCAGCGGGTGACCATGTCGCGGGCCAAACCGGTGGCATATTGGATGTCCGACGAGGCGCCTGACGACACCTTGTCGTAGCCGAACACGACTTCCTCGGCGACGCGGCCGCCCATCGACACGGCGAGGTTGGCGTACATTTTGTCGCGGTGATAGCTGTAATTGTCGCGTTCCGGCAGGCGCATGACCATGCCCAAAGCGCGGCCGCGCGGGATGATCGTCGCCTTGTGGATCGGGTCCGACGCTTCCTCGTGGATCGCGACGATCGCGTGACCGGCCTCGTGATAGGCGGTCATCTTCTTCTCGTCCTCGGTCATGACCATCGACTTGCGCTCGGTGCCCATCATGACCTTGTCCTTGGCCTCCTCGAACTCCTTCATCGCAACCAGGCGTTTGCCGCGGCGCGCGGCGAGAAGCGCGGCTTCGTTGACGAGGTTGGCAAGGTCGGCGCCGGAGAAGCCGGGCGTGCCGCGCGCGATCACCCGCGGGTCGACGTCGGGCGCCAGCGGCACCTTCTTCATGTGGACGGCAAGGATCTGCTCGCGCCCGTCGATGTCGGGCCGCGGGACCATCACCTGGCGGTCGAAGCGGCCGGGCCGGAGTAAAGCCGGGTCGAGCAC
>DATHFE010000142.1:0-4325 GCA_035318245.1 Sphingomicrobium sp.
GCTTGCGCCGGTTCGAGCGACAGCAGCATCGCGCCCTGCCCCATGTAATTGAGCATCAGCGCCGGCATGACGAAGTAAAGCCACGAAAAGCGGATCGGCTTGCGCCCGAAATGCCCCATGTCGGAATAGAGCGCTTCGGCGCCTGTCACCGCGAGCACCACGGAGCCCATCGCGATGAACGCCCTGCGCGGATCGTGGATGTAGAAATTGACCGCATTCCACGGATTGAGCATCTCGTAGAGCACCGCCGGGTGATCGAGGATGTGGGTTATCCCGAGCACCGAGAGCGTCAGGAAATAGAGGATCATGATTGGGCCAAACAAAAGCCCGACGGTGGCGGTGCCGTGCGACTGGATCGCGAACAGCCCGACGAGAATCGCGATCGAAATCGGGATGACGTAAGGCGCGAAGCCGGCCTGGACCGTGGTCAGGCCTTCGACCGCCGACAGCACCGAGATCGCCGGCGTGATCATACTGTCGCCATAGAATAGCGCAGTGGCGAACACGCCGAGAAGGACGATGCCGGCGGTCCATCGGCGCTTGTCGCTGGTCGAACGGTTGATCAAGGCGAGCAGCGCCAGGCTGCCGCCCTCGCCCTTATTGTCCGCGCGCATGATGATCGAGACATATTTCAGCGTCACGATGATCATCATCGACCAGAAGATCAGGCTCAGGACTCCGTAGACGTGCAGCGAATCCGGAACCAGATGGTGGTGGCCGGAGAAGGTTTCGCGAAAAGCGTAGATCGGCGAGGTTCCGATGTCGCCGAAGACGATCCCGACCGCGCCGACGGCCAGCTTGGCGACGCTGCCGCGGGCATGGCCGTGACCGCCCTCCTGCGGGGCTTCGGCCTCGGCGCCTCCGGTTACGGTGATGTTCATGCTGTTAAGATAAGTAGCCGCGCGCAAATTTGCCGCATCGGTGAAAAATCCCTTGTCCCACCCCTCGCGGCGGCGTGCCCGACTAGCACCAGCGAGGAAAGCCCGCAATCATATGGGACAAAGCCGAACGCCGACGCTATAGCGCCGCGAAATTGTCATCGTTGGAGCGAACGAACCATGCGCATCGGTGTGCCTAAGGAAATCAAGAACAACGAATATCGCGTCGGCCTGACGCCGGCCTCGGTCGCCGATCTGGTCGCGGCGGGCCATGAGGTATTCGTCGAAACCCACGCCGGAATGGGCATCGACTGCCCCGACAGAGGCTATACCAAGGCCGGCGCAACAATCCTTCCCGATGCCGCCGCGGTGTTCAAGGCGTCCGACATGATCGTCAAGGTCAAGGAACCGCAGGCGCAGGAGATCGCTCTGCTCGAACCGCGCCACATCCTGTTTACCTACCTCCACCTCGCCGCCGATAAGCCGCAGGCTGAAGGGCTGATAAAATCTGGCGCGACCTGCATTGCCTACGAAACCGTGACGTCGCGTTCGGGCCAATTGCCCTTGCTCAAGCCGATGAGCGAAGTCGCCGGGCGGATGTCGATCCAGGTCGGCGCGCATTACCTTGAAAAGGAACAGGGCGGGCGCGGCGTGCTGCTCGGCGGGGTTCCCGGGGTTGCTCCGGCGCGTGTCGCGATCCTCGGCGGCGGCGTGGCCGGCGTCAACGCGGCGCAAATGGCGGTCGGCATGCGCGCCGACGTCACCATTTACGACATCAACAATGAGCGGCTGGCCGAGCTCGACACGATTTTCGGGTCGCAGATCAAGACGGCCTATGCGTCTCGCGACGCGATCGCGCGGGCGGTCGACGAAGCCGAATTGGTGATCGGCGCGGTTCTGTTGCCGGGTGCAGCGGCGCCCAAGTTGGTCACCCGCGAAATGCTGAAGACGATGAAGCGCGGCAGCGTGCTGGTCGACATCGCGATCGACCAGGGTGGTTGCTTCGAAACTAGCCACCCGACGACCCACGCCGACCCGGTCTTCACGGTTGAAGGCGTGATCCATTATTGCGTTGCCAACATGCCCGGCGCGGTCGCCCGGACCAGCGCCTTCGCGCTCAACAACGCGACCCTGCCGTTCGCGCTGAAGATCGCCAATCTCGGTGCCGAAGAAGCGATGAAGGCCGACCCGCATCTGGCGGCGGGACTCAACGTGTCGGGCGGCAAGATCCGCCACGAGGCGGTCGCCGAAGCGCTCGACCTGCCGTTCGAGCCGGCTGCTTAGCAAAGCTTAGGGGGGCGAATGCGAGCATTTGGATGGATGGTCCTGCTTGCGGCGGCAGGACTCGCCGCTCCCGCTCACGCCGAGGCGTTTGACCCTGCTCCATGGCTGGCCGATCTCGAGCAGACCCGCCAGGCGTTTCGCGCCAAATATGCGAACCTCGAGTGGCTCGAGCGCGAGCGTGAGATGCCGCTCGAAACGCTGTTTGATGATCTTGCCGGGCGGCTGAAACGTGCCCGGACGGGCGACGAAGCTCGCGCGGTCTTCGACCGACTGAAGCGCAAGTCCGGCGACGGCCATGTCGAGATCGAATGGCCCGCTCTTCCGGCCCCCGCGACCGCATCGCAAATTGCCGCACCTGCGGCACCCGAACTATGCTCGGGCATCGGCTATGACGCCCGGCAAAATGGACCCGGAACGGCGGCTGCATTGCCCGGCTATCGCGCGCTTCCCGCCTCTAACCTCAACCCGTTCGAGGCCGGAATGGTCTCAGCGGGCGGCGCAAAGGTCGGCGTGTTGCGCATCGGTGTTTTCCAGCCGCAGGGCTTCCCTGACCTTTGCCGAGACGCCGTGCGAACCCTTCGCATTCCCGCCGACAAACCATGCGACGAGTCATGCCAGGACCGAATCGTCACCTGGGCCTATGAACGACTGACCGCCGGGCTGGAGGAAAGGCTGCGCCAGCTGAAAGCCGCCGGCGCCACGGTTCTGCTGGTAGACATTAGCCACAACGGCGGCGGGTCCGAATGGGCGGAAGCCGCCGCCCGCACGCTCTCCGTGGAGCCTCTCGTATCGGAACGGCGCGGGTTCGTGCGAGGCGACCATTGGGCGAAGCAATGGCGCGAAACCGCCGCCCAATTGCAAGCGGCGAGCGCCAAGGCATCGCCGGACGACCGCAAGCGCCTGCGCGCATGGGCCGGGGAAGCCGAAGCGGCGGCGCGCGAAGCTGAGAAGCCCTGCCCCGCGAGCGGCTCCTGCGGCAACCTTGCGAAAGCCGGCTATTCAACCGGCCTAGTCGGATCGGCCAGTTCGGGCGCGTTCGCGGGCCAGGATTGGGCAGTGCAAGTCTTCAGCCCCGCGCAATTTGATTATCACGATGGGGTGTGGGGCGGGCCGCTGATCCTGCTGGTCGATCAAGAAACCTGGTCCGCGGCGGAAGAATTCGCGGCGGTGCTGCAGGACAATCGGGCCGCGGTGATCCTCGGCGCGCGCACCGGCGGCGCGGGGTGCGGCTACACC
Organism: Sphingomicrobium sp.; assembly: GCA_035318245.1. GTDB lineage: Bacteria > Pseudomonadota > Alphaproteobacteria > Sphingomonadales > Sphingomonadaceae > Sphingomicrobium. The sequence continues at coordinate 3,399 of DATHFE010000142.1, forward strand.
AATGGCGGAATGACGACCGAGCTCGCCAACAGCCATGCAGTCCTGAAGCTCCCCGATTGCGTGCGCTTTCGTGCCGATGGGTCGAACGAGGTTCGGGGCATCATCCCCGACGTGCTGGCCGCGATCCGGGCCGACGATGGCCGCCAGTTCCGGGCGCGCCAGATATCCGAGAAGCTGCCCGCGGCAATCGAACGCGCCCAGTCATTGAACAGGCGTTAGAGCTTCAGGCTTTGCCGTTCCATTCAGCATTGCGATCCCGCTTTCGATGAGCGGACGCCAGCTGGCATTGGCGGGCGCGGTGGCGAGGATCGGCTGCCACTCTGCCAGCGCGCCATCGCGGTCGCCCGAGCGGGCCAACGCTAGCCCGAGGAAGAAATGCGGCGCGGGATGGTTCGGCGCGAGCTCAAGCGCGCGGGCATAGGCTTGGCGCGCGGCTGGCGTCAGCGTTCCGGCATGGTCGAACAAGGCGTTGCCGTAGCCGGTCCACAGGAAGGCGTCGGTGGGATGCTCGCGCACCGCCGAGCCGAGCACGCCGACCGCGCTGCGCGTGTCGCCGCGCGACGCGTAGCCTTCGGCGATGGTGATCCAGCGGTCGGCGTCGTTGAACTGGCCCATCAAGGCGCGGCGCGCACCGGTGAGCGGCAGCGGCGCGGGCTTGGCGGCGAATTCGCGCGGCGCACCGGCGAGGTTGGGGCGCCCCTGAACTGCGTAGCCCGCAGCGCCGAACAGCAGCGCTGCAGCGGCCAGCTGGAACATCGCGCCGCGCAGGCCCAATAGGCGCAAGGCACCGAGCGTGAGCCCGCCTATCAAAGCGAGAGAAATCCAGCCGTTCATCGCTTGAGCCTATTACGAACGATCCACGCGCCGGCGGCCAGCAACAGGACCGGCGCTCCCCACAGCGGCCAGGTCAATGGCTCGACCGGCGGC
>DATHFE010000143.1:0-4059 GCA_035318245.1 Sphingomicrobium sp.
GAAATCGCCCAGGGCAAGAATGACAAGGCGCTCGCCTTGCTCGACGCTGCCCGCGGCGCCCTCGACACTTCGGACCATGGCCTCGCGCTCGCCCTTGCCGGTCAGCCGAACCGGGCGATCGAGATGCTCGAGCCCGCCGCCCGCCAGCCCGGCGCCGACAGCCGCGTCCGCCAGAATCTCGCGCTTGCTTATGCCTTTGCCGGCAATTGGGACGCGGCGCGCATGGTCGCGTCGCAGGACGTTCCCGCCGACCAGCTCGACGCCCGGATCCAGCAATGGATGCTGCTCGCCAAGCCGGCCAAGGCATCGGACCAGGTCGCCGCGTTGATCGGCGTGACCCCGGCGGTCGACCCCGGCCAGCCGCTCCGGCTCGCCCTCAAGGGCACCGACGAGCGCATGGCCCAATTGGTACCGATGACCCAGCCGATTGCCGAAGCCGCGCCGGAAGTGGCAGCGGTCGAATCGCCGCAGCCCGCACCGGAGCCGGTCGAAGTCGCCCAGGCCGCCCCGCAGCCGCAAGCTGAACCGGCTGCCGTCTTCATTCCCGCCGCGGCGCCTGCGCCGATGTCGGTTGCCACCGTCCAGCTCGCACCGGCCAAGCCGGTCGCCCGGGCGCCTCGCGCTGCGCCTCCAGTCCGCAACGCCAGCGCTCCGGTGGCACGCCCGGCATTCCGCCGCGCCGCGCTGCCGCTGGCCAAGTCGATCAACACCGTCGTCCAGCTCGCCGCCTATGACTCGCGGGCCTATGTCGGCGACGGCTGGAACCGGATGGCCCGCAAATATTCGTCACTGCGCGCCTATTCACCGGTGGTCGCCCAGTTCAACAGCCCGAAGGGGCTGGTGTACCGCCTGTCGGTCAAGGGTTTCGCCTCGCCCAGCGAAGCGAAGGGGCTGTGCCAGTCGATCAAGCGCTCAGGCGGCGCTTGCTTCGTCCGCTCGGTCGCGGGTGACGCCCCGGTGCGCATCGCTTCGCGTTGATTTTTTTGTTGCTCCCTGCGCTCGAGATTGCCGGTACCGTCTAGCCAACCTAGCGCCGTTCAACGGTCAGGCGGTCGAGAACGGCCATCCTGACCGCGACACCCATTTCGACCTGCAAGGTGATCAGCGACCGCTGAGGATCGTCGGCCAGCGCGCCGTCAATCTCAACGCCCCTGTTGATCGGGCCGGGGTGCATCACCACCGCGTTGGGCGCGGCCCGCATCAATCTCTCGGCGGTCAGGCCGTAGCGCGCCAGATATTCGCCATCGTCGAACTGTTCTTCGAGCCGCTCGTGCTGGATCCGCAACATCATCACCACGTCGGCGCCCTCGACCGCATCGTCGATCGACCCGCTGCCGTGAATGTCGTCGGGCAGGAGGGAAGGCGGCCCGGCAAAACGCACTTCGACACCCAGCCGAGGCAACAGAGCCGCGTTCGAACGCGCCACCCGGCTATGCTTGATGTCGCCGCAGATCGCGACCTTGAGTCCTTCGATCCGGCCGAAATGGCTGCGGATGGTGAGAGCGTCGAGCAGCGCCTGGGTCGGATGCTCGCCGATTCCGTCGCCGGCGTTGATCACCGGGCAGTCCATGATCGCCGCCAGCCGCGCCGGGGCGCCGCTTTCTCCGTGACGGATGACCAAAGCGTCGGGGCGCATCGCATTCAAGGTGCGCGCGGTGTCCTCCAGCGTTTCGCCCTTCTTGATCGACGATTGCTCGACCTGCATCGTCACCACCTGGGCGCCGAGCCGGTTGCCGGCGATTTCGAACGAAAGCAGGGTCCGCGTCGAATTTTCGAAGAATGCGTTGATCAGGGTGAGGCCGTCGAGCTGATGCGACGCGCGGCGCGGCTGGCGGTTGAACAGCGCCCAGCGCTCGCCCTCGTCGAGGATGGCGGCAATGTCGGCGTCGCTGAGCGAATCAATCGTGAGCAGGTCCACGAGTGTGTCGCCTAACGCTCAACCGGCAGATGCGCCAGCGCGTCGAGCGCGCCTTGCAGAATATGCGCGGCGGCGAGCTTGTCGACCGCCACCGCGCGTTTGGCCCGGGTAACGTCCGCGTCGATCATCGCCCGTTGCACCGCTTGGGTCGACCAGCGCTCGTCCCACAACAAGGTCGGAAGGCCGAGCGGGACGAGGTTGCGGGCGAAGGCGCGGACAGACTGGGTGCGCGGGCTATCGCTGCCATCGAGGTTGAGCGGCAGGCCGACGACCAGCCCGGCAATGCTTTCGCGTTGGATGAAGGCGGTCAGCGCGGCGAGGTCGGCGGTGAACTTCGTCCGGCCGATGGTCTCGGCGGGGCCGGCGAAATGCCATTGCGCATCGCAAATCGCGACGCCGATGGTCTTGGTCCCGACGTCGAGCCCGGCGAGCTTGCCGGCATTGGGCAGCGCGGCCGCGAAATCGCTGGTGCTGGCGACGATCACGGGTGCCACGCCGCAAGCCGCCGCGCGGCATCGGTGCGGATCGAGCCCCAGAACAAGGCATAATCGTAGACGTGGTAATTATTGCCCGGCAGCACATAGGGGCCAAGTGGTGGGATCCCCCCGTCAATCGTCAGGAAACCCGCGTCGCAATGCGCGCCGACCAGGCCGGGGGACAGCGTGGCGTTGGTCAGATCGGGCGTCGGGACCAAAGTTCCCAGATTGGCGCTTGGCGGCGCGGCTCCACCGAGCATTCCGCTGATCGGGTTGGTGCAGACCATGTCGCCGCGCAGTCGCTTGACGCCGTTGGGCCCGGTCGATCCGTCATAGACGTCGGTGATCATCGACCGGTTGGCGGGCTCGGCGAAGCTCTGCCAGCTGAGGATGCAGCTGGCCTCCTCGGCGGTGCGGCAAGCGGGCAGGCCCATCGCGGGGACGTCGGCCTTTGCCGAGATTGGCCAACCGACGACGTAAACGGCGACGATTCGCTTTGCCAGCGGGGTGCCGGCGACCCGCTCGCGCAGCAGCCGGGTCAGATGGAGCGCACCCTGGCTATGCCCGGCAAGGATGATCGGGCGGTCGGCCGGGACGGTGGCGAGGAACTGGTCGAACGCGCGCAATATGTCGCCGTAAGCGAGGTTCAGCGCTTTTGTGGCGTCGGGATTGTTCAGCAGGAAGGCGCCGAACGCCGCCTGGCGATAGCGCGGCGCCCAGATCTCTGCGACGCCGTTGAACACGCTGGCTTGGCTGCGCACGAACAGGTCTGCGCGCGACTGGCTTGGACCGTCGCTGATGAGCGCGTTCCAGCGGTCGCGCTCGAGATAGGTCGTCGGGTGGATGTAAAATACCACCGCGCGGCGCTCGCCGACCGTGTCCGCCACGCCCATCGGCAACCAGCGTGACGGATCGTCGGCCATGTCGGGCCGCGCGATCCAGCTCGCGGCCTTGGCATAATCCGGGCCGCTGTCCGGCGGGGGCGGGGCATAATGGCCTTGGGGGACCATCTGCTTCTGCAGGATCTGTCCGCCGAATTGGAAAATCGCGAACCCCGCCGCGACGACGATCAGCGTCAGCCAGAAGATCAGCATCAGGAAACGGCGGGCACACATCAGCTCGCCGTTAGGGGCGCGGGGCTAGGGGAGCAACCTGATCCTCCCTGTCGCGCAGCGGTAGGGAGGAGCGAGTCGCCGCGAGCTTGGCGAAGAGACGGTCACGCAATTGTGCAGTCGGCACCGCCCCTCAGACGATGCCGCCTATCACGCCCCCTTATGCAGTGCGGTCCTCGCATGTCGCCAGTTCCGGCTCTAGACACTGAACTAGATGGTTCAGTGTGCAAGCGCCCGCCTCGATTCTTCGTTCGCCGCGCTCTCGGATGCCACCCGACGCGGCGTTCTGGAGCAGCTCGGACGTGCGGATGCTTCGATCACAGACCTGTCCAAGAAATTCCACATGACCCTCACGGGCATGAAGAAGCACGTCGGCGTCTTGGAACAGGCGGGACTCGTCACGACCGAGAAGATCGGGCGCGTGCGAACTTGCAAGCTCGGCCTTCGCCATCTGGAGGCAGAGGCGGCATGGATCGAGAAGTACCGCCAACTCTGGGGCGCACGCTTCGACGCGTTGGACAAGGTGGTCGAGGAATTGAAACTCAAGGAGAAA
>DATHFE010000144.1:0-2554 GCA_035318245.1 Sphingomicrobium sp.
ATCGGGCGCGTGCGAACTTGCAAGCTCGGCCTTCGCCATCTGGAGGCAGAGGCGGCATGGATCGAGAAGTACCGCCAACTCTGGGGCGCACGCTTCGACGCGTTGGACAAGGTGGTCGAGGAATTGAAACTCAAGGAGAAACTCGATGGAAAACAGAGGTAGTGAGCCCACCATGCAGAACCGCACGCTGGTGGAGCGGAAGTCCGACCGGGAGCTGGTCGTGACGCGAACCTTTGACGCCCCGGCGCGCATACTGTTCGAGGTCTGGACCAAGCCCGAGCTGTTCATGCGGTGGTGGGCGCCGAAGTCGATGGGCGTGCCCTTGCTTTCCTGCGAGATGGATGTTCGTGCCGGGGGCAAATACCGTCTCGAGTTCGGTCATGATGCCTCCAATTCCTTTGCCTTCTTCGGCAAGTACATCGAAGTGACATCGGGCTCGCGGCTCGTCTGGACCAATGATGAAGGTGAGGATGGCGCCGTGACTACGGTGACCTTCGAAGACAAGGGGGGCAAAACGCTGCTGACCTTCCACGAACTCTATCCGTCGAAAGAAGCGCTCGACGAAGCCCTTATCGGCATGGAGGGCGGAATGCCCGAGCAGTTCGAGCAGCTGGATGAGCTTCTCGGCAGCCTGGACGATAGCGCGGGAGGGCTATGACCCGCGTTTCCCTTCGCCCCTTGAGCCTGGCCGACGCGCCCGCGCTACTGGTCCTGATGCGTCGCGCTGAAGGCGGGCTTGGCCGGCTGCCCGACGAGATGGACCTCCCATGGATGGAAGAGGCCCTCTCAGGTGCGCTGAGGGGCGGCCTTGCCATTGGCGCCTGGGACGGCGCGCACCTGGTGGGCATGATAAAGGCGAGCCGCATGCCCTCCGTGCAGTTCCAGCACGTGCTTTGGGATTTGACGGTCGCTGTCGACCCTGAATCCCAGGGCCGCGGCATAGGCCACAGGCTGTTTGCGGAATTGCTCGCGAACGCAGCGGCCCTGACGCCCAAGGTCGAGCGCATCGAACTGGTGGTTAGGGAGGGCCTGAGGCACGCTATCCGGCTCTACGAACGTCTAGGCTTCCGCCTGGAAGGTCGATTTGAACGGCGCTTCCGGCTCTCCAATGGGATGTATGAGGCTGATCTCCCGATGGCCCTGCTCCTTTAGCAGAAGTTTCGCCTGTCCCCTGCCCTGGCGGCACAATCCATAACACTTCGCCAGGATGAGGGCACCGACGGCCAGCCACTGCGGCCGCGGATCATGGCGGAGGTCTGCGCCGCGGGCGGACTCAGTCGAAAAGGCCTCGCGCCCGGTCGAAACTCCCTTTCATCTCCGGCGTTGGAGGCGCATGCCTGCACTGTCATTCAAGGAGAAACGACATGGCGCATAAAATATTGGCCGCCGCCTTGAGCACGATCGCGGCGATTTCGCCGGTATCCGCAGCACAGCCCGAACCGATGATGCCCGCCCCGCCGGCCAGCGAGTTCGCGAAATATTGCCTGCGTGTCGAGCCCGTTACCGGCAGCAACGTCGAGACCATCCAGTGCTGGACCCGCATGGAATGGGCGGAACAAGGCGTCGATGTCGATCGCGAATGGGCCAGGGAAGGCGTTTCCGTCAGAGGGTGAATGAATAGCCCGATTTGCCTCCCCTCCCTCGAAATGGAGGGGAGTTGTCGGCGCCGCGCCGGCCTGCCATCGTGGGCACGAGGGCAGGGGGAACAGGCATGACGCTTCGCCAGGACGAGGGCACCGACAGCTGGCCGCTGCGGCCGTGGATCATGGCGGCGATTTGCGCCGTGGGCGGGCTGATGTTCCATAGTCTGACCGATCATCATTATCCGGACAGTGTCCCGGCGTTGCGTCAGGCGGCGGCGACCTTTGTCGCCATCGCCACAGTGTCGTTTGTGATGACCGTCGAGCAACGCCGCTGGCTGTGGTCGCTGGCCTTCGCCGCCGGGTGGGGCGCGGTGGTCGCGCTCGTCGGCTGGTTCACTGCCGGCTACAACAGCAACCCGACGATTTTCGAATGGCCGTTCCTGTCGGGTGTGTTCGCGGTCCTGCTCGCCGCACCCTTGTTCCAGACATTGCGCGACGAGGGCGCGTGGCGCTTCCCTTACACACGCCTGCACACTCACGCCTGGACCGACGCGGTGATCGGCGCGGCGGCTCTGGTGTTTGTCGGCATATCCTTCCTGCTGGCCTGGCTGATCGCCGGGCTGTTCGACCTGATCGGCTTGGATTTCATCAAGAAGCTGCTCCAGAAGGACTGGTTCGGCTGGATCCTGGCCGGGTTCGCGTTCGGCGCGGCGGTCGGTATCTTGCGCGAGCGCGATGCTTTGGTCGCGACGATGCAGCGGCTGGTCATGGTCGTGTTGGGCGTGCTTGCCCCGGTGCTCGGCGCGGCCTTGCTGCTGTTCCTGCTGTCGATCCCATTCACCGGGCTTACAAAGCTATGGGATTCGTCGATCCCGGCGACGCCGATGATGCTGCTCGCCGGGGCGGGCGCGGTCTTGCTGGCCAATGCGGTGATCGGCAACGGCGCCGACGACCGTGCGACCAGCCGGGTG
>DATHFE010000145.1:0-3897 GCA_035318245.1 Sphingomicrobium sp.
AAGTGGGCCGAGAAGGCGTACCCGAAGCTGCTCTATTATAAGAAGCATCCGGAGGGCGCGCACTTTGCCGCGTGGGAGCAGCCGCAGGCGATCGTGGAAGACCTTCGTGCAGGCTTCCGCTCACTGCGTTGAGCTCGGAAAACGGGCGGCGTCTGACGGCGCCGCCCGCATTGAACAGCATGGAGCACACGTTGATTGACGGATTCTGCCCGTGGAAAGGAATGCACCATGACCCAGACTGAAAGCGTACTCTACACCGCCAAAACTCACACCACCGGCGGCCGCGACGGGGCGTCCCGCAGCTCCGACGGCCAGCTGGAGATCAAGCTTTCGACTCCCGGCAGCGGAGCTGCGGGCACCAATCCGGAGCAATTGTTCGCCGCCGGCTGGTCGGCCTGCTTCGAAAGCGCGATGGGGGTCATCGCGCGCCAAATGAAGGTCACGCTCCCGGCGGACCTGGCGATCGATGCTGAAGTGGATCTTTGCCGATCCGATGGCGCTTACTTCCTCCAGGCTCGCCTCAACATCAGCCTGCCGGGACTGGAGCGTGATGTCGCTCAAGCCGTGGTCGATGCGGCGCATCAAACCTGCCCCTATTCCAAGGCCACGCGCGGCAACATCGACGTGGCGATCAACTTGGTGGATCAGCCCGCTATTGCCCTGAAGGGCTAGGTCCGATGCCCTGGAGGACAAGGGGTGTCTTGGCGCCCGCGATGTTGTTCGCCTCGGGCGCTGCGGCTCAAATCGCGTCGGCACCCCCAGTGGGTTCCACGCGCACCGAGCTGCAGCGCTACGATCTCAGCATCGCCGGTCGCGAAGTGGTCCAGGCAATCGTCAGCCTTGCGCCGGGAGCGGCCGCCCCGCGGCACAGCCATCCCGGCGAAGAGATCATCTATGTGCTGAAAGGAACATGGGTTTATCAGCTCGATGGACAGCCGGAGAAGACGCTCAAGGCCGGTGATGTTCTCTACGTCCCCTACGGTGTGGTCCATGCCGCCAAAAACACTGGAACCGAAACCGGGTCCGAACTCGCGACTTATATCGTCGAGAAGGGCAGGCCGTTGGTTGTGCCGGCCAAGTGATTGATCGTCGTGAGTTCATCGGAGGTGCCGCAATGACGATCGCCGCGACACAGATTGGCGGCATTGGCGCCGCTGCGGTTACCGCACCGGGACTCAAGCACATCCAGGCGGGCGCGCTCGACGTTAGCTACGCCGATACCGGGCCCGCAATGGGCGATCCAGTGATCCTGCTGCACGGCTGGCCATACGACATTCATGCCTTTGCCGAAGTTTCGCCAATCCTGGTGGCTGCTGGCTATCGCGCGATCATTCCCTACCTGCGCGGCTACGGGCCGACTCGGTTCCTGTCTGCGGACACCATGCGCAATGGCCAGCCGGCGGCGCTGGCGACCGATGCAATCGACTTGATGGACGCCCTCAAGATTGAGCGTGCGGTTCTCGCCGGCTTCGATTGGGGCGCGCGCACCGCGGACATCGTCGCGGCGTTGTGGCCGGAACGGGTGAGCGGACTCGTCGCGGTCAGCGGCTATCTGATCGGCAGCCAGGCGGCCGGAAAGCAGCCGCTACCGCCCGAGGCCGAGCTGCAATGGTGGTACCAATATTACTTTGCGACCGAGCGCGGCAGGCTCGGCTATGAAAAGAACCGCCACGATTTCAATAAGCTGATCTGGAAGATCGCGTCGCCCAAATGGAATTTTGACGACGCGACGTTCGATCGATCGGCGGAGGCATTCGACAATGCCGACCATGTCGCGATCGTCATCCACAATTACCGCTGGCGGCTTGGCCTCGCCGACGGCGAGCGCAAGTATGACGATATCGAAGCCAAGCTCGCCACCGGCCCGCTCATTTCGGTGCCGACGATCACGATGGAAGGCGATGCCAACGGCGCGCCGCATCCGCCTCCCGAAGCCTATGCTGGCAAGTTCACCGGCAAGTATGAGCATCGCACGATCACCGGCGGCATCGGCCATAATTTGCCGCAGGAAGCGCCACGGGATTTCGCTTTGGCTGTGATAGACGTGGGCAAAGCGTGAAGGAGCCGGACATGAGCGACGTAACCGCCATCCACTTCGACCTGACCCCGCCGAGCGACAACGACCGCCAACGGCTCGAAGCCGATCTCAGCAACGACGAGCGGCACGTCCTCCTGGAACACGGCACCGAAGCTCCCTTCTGCGGCATCTTCCTCGATGAAAAGCGCGAGGGGCTCTACACCTGCCGGCTGTGCGGGCTGCCCTTGTTCCTTGGCGGCAAGAAGTTTGAGAGCGGCACCGGCTGGCCGAGCTTTACGTCGCCATTCTCGGCCGATCACCTGACGTATATCAGCGACACCAGCTACGGCATGGTTCGCACCGAGATCGTCTGTGCGCGTTGCGGATCGCACCAGGGTCACGTGTTCCCCGACGGCCCGCCGCCGACGGGTGAGCGCTATTGCATCAACTCGGTCAGCCTGGAGTTCACTCCGAAGGAGGAGCCGCTGCCCGACAAGCTCGATCGCGGTGCTCCCGAAGGTGAACCGTGGGATAGCTGAGCCTCGCATAGGCGAATGCCCGCTTTCCACTCAAAGCGGGCATTTGGTCAGGCAAATTGCGCACTCTTCAGGCTGCTGGCCCCTGATGCCGCGCCTCGCGACAAATTTCACGCAATGACCGGCTGGGTAACGCTCGTCACCGGTGCCCTTGTGGCTGAGCAGCGCGCGCAAGGCTGAGCATGAACAAAGCTTAACCGGGTGGACGGCGCGAGGTTGGCGGTCTGGGGCGATAGGGGATCGTCCCCCCACCAATGCAAAAGGAGCACATCATGCGAATTCCAAATTCAATTCTGATCGGCGCAGCCGCGCTCTCCCTTGGCGTCGGCGCAACCACTGCCAACGCCCAGCCCTATGATTCGCCGGACTATGATTCCGCGTGCTGGTCCGACGGTTGGAACAACGTATCCGACATGGGTTACTGCGGTTGGTACAATGGCTTCTTCTATCCCGGCAGTGGCAATTATGTTTTCGACCGCGACCACCACCGGCATGACTGGGGCGGCGAGCAGCAGGATCATTGGTCGCAAAGGATTCAGAGCGGCGGCTTCGGCGGCGAGGGCGGCAGAGGGCTCGGCGACTCGGGGCGCGGCATGGGCGGCTTTGGCGGCTCCCACGGCGGTGGCTTCGGTGGCGGCGGCTTCGGTGGCGGCGGCGGTGGCGGCGGCCATGGGGGACGCGGGCATTGATGGTCATTACCTGCACGCCGTCCTGATTGGCGGCCAAATAAGGTCTCTCCCGGATAGACGGGCTTCCACCAGCGAAGCTCGTCCATTCGGGCGTGATCGCTAGCGGCGCCGCTGCGACAATCGGATAGCGGCGCGGAAGGCGCGCTCTTCGGCGGCCTTGAACGCGCTGCGGCCGGTGGGCGGAACTTCGGCAAGGCCGGTGACGAAGTAAGCGATTCCGCTGCCCTTCGCGCGGTCGATCCAGATGCCGGAGCGGAGGCCATAGGCCTCGCCGGCATGGCCAACCCGCTCGACGCCATCGCCGGCTGGATCGTCGCGGCAGCCCTCGACCTTCGTCGCCAGCGTTTCAGTCGCGAGGCCGTAGCGGCAGTAGAAGCCGTGGTCCGTGTCGCCGTTGCTCCCGTTGAAGGTCCAGATCGGCGTGACCAGGGCTTCCACGGACTGCGGAGACAGGATGCTCATGCCGTCGAGCACGCCGCCGTTGAGCAGCATCCGCCCGACCCGGGCGAGGCCACGGGCCGAAATGCGGAGGCCGCCCTGCGGGCTGAACAAGGCGCCATTCTCGCCGGGCCTCCAGCGCGTAAGGTCGCAGTCGTCGCCCTCTCTGGCGAACACCGGGCAGTCGGGGCGCTTGCCGCCGAGATCGTCGCGGATC
>DATHFE010000146.1:0-8650 GCA_035318245.1 Sphingomicrobium sp.
GCGTTGAAGCGGTCCATCATGTCGGCGACCGGGCGGACCGCGAGCATGACATTCTCCTTGACCGTCTTGGTCTCGTCGAGATGCGGCTCCTGCTCGAGATAGCCGACGGTGATCCCCTCACCCGGCCAGGCCTCGCCGACGAATTCCGTATCTCGGCCGGCCATGATCTTCATCAGCGTCGACTTGCCCGATCCGTTGGGACCGACGATGCCGATCTTGGCGTCGGGATAGAATTGCAAATGGACCTGGTTGAGCACCGGCTTCGGCGCTCCGGGGAAGGTCTTGGTCAAACCCTTCATCACGTAGCTGTATTGAGCGGCCATGGCGGCGCGATTCCTTTGGGTATAGCGGGATTTGGCCGCGCATTAGGGGATGCGCAGCGAGAATTCCAGCCTAGTCCCGACCCGTCATGGATTGAGCGCCTTCAAAGCGGTAGTCGCGATATTTGGCGCGGAGTTCGGTCTTCAACAGCTTGCCTGTGGCGGTGTGGGGGAGTTCATCGACGAACTCGATCGCGTCGGGCTGCCACCATTTGGCGATCTGACCTGCGAGATGTTCGCGGATTTTGGTCTCGCAGACATCTGAATCCAAGGATCGCACGACGAGAAGCAGCGGCCGCTCGTCCCACTTGGGATGGGCAATTCCGATCGCCGCCGCTTCGGCCACGCCTGGGCAGCCGACCGCGGCATTTTCGAGGTCGATCGAGCTGATCCATTCGCCGCCCGACTTGATCACGTCCTTCGAGCGGTCGGTGATCTGCATCGTCCCGTCGGGGTGGATCGCGGCGACGTCCCCGGTGTCGAACCATAGATCATCGCCAGTGGCGTCTTTTTCTTCCTTGAAATAGCGCTGGATAACCCACGGCCCGCGCACTTGGAGGCGGCCGCTGGTTATTCCGTCGCGGGGAAGCTCCTTGCCATCGTCATCGACCGTGCGCATCTCGATCCCGAACGGCGAGCGGCCCTGGCGCGCGGTGACTTCCAGCTGCGCGGCGTCGCTCATGTCATCCCAGCCGCGAAGCTGCGCGCCCGACGAGCCGATCGGCGAGGTTTCGGTCATTCCCCAGGCGTGGCCGACCTTGATGCCGTGGTCGCGGAACCATTGGATCATGGCGCGCGGCGCTGCCGACCCGCCAATCGTCACCACTTGCAGGTCGGCAAGATCGTCGCCGGTGCGCTCGATATGCTCGATCATGCCGAGCCAGACGGTTGGAACCCCAGCCGAGTGGGTGACCTTCTCGTCGCGGAACAGGTCGCACATCTGCGCCGGGCGGTAATCGGCCGACAGCACCAATTTGCACCCGGTCATCGGCGCAGCCCACGGGATTCCCCAGGCATTGGCGTGGAACATCGGCACGATCGGCAGCACCACGGAAGTTACCGACAGGCCGAAGATGTCGGGACCGACCTCGGCCATGGTATGGATCATGGTCGAGCGGTGCTCGTAGAGCACGCCCTTGGGATTCCCCGTGGTTCCTGAGGTATAGCAAAGCGCGCAAGGATCGCGTTCGTCGCCCTCGAACCAGCTGTAATCGCCATCCTCGGCGGCGATCCATTCAGCGAAACCCGGCTCGCCGGCGGGCGGGTCGAAGCAAATGAAATGCTCGATGGTCGTCCAGCGCGGCTTCATCCGCTCGACGGTCGCCGCGAAGGCGCGGTCGTAAAGCAGAACGCGGTCCTCGGCATGATTGGCGATGAAGGCGAGCTGGTCGTCGAACAGCCGCGGGTTGATGGTGTGGAGGATCGCGCCCATCCCTATCGCGCCGTACCATGACGTCAGATGGTGCGAATGGTTCATCGCCAGCGTCGCGACGCGGTCGCCGGGCTTGACGCCGAGCTCCTCGAGCGCCTGCGCCATCCGTCGCGCATCCTTGGCGACATTAGCCCAGTTGGTGCGGGTGACCTGGCCGTCGGACCAGGCCGAGACGATCTCGCCGGTCGGATGCTCGCGCTCGGCATGGTCGACCAGGCGCATCACGCGCAGCGGCCAATATTGCATCGCCCCAAGCTTCACGGCGCCCTCCCCAGAACGAAGGCTATCATGACGTGGTTAGGCGCAGGCGCAAGCCCCTAGAAGGGCAGCTTGAATCCTGGCGGCAACGGAAGGCCACTCGACATCTTCTGCATCTCGACACCGGCGGCGGCATCGGCCTTGGTCCGGGCGTCGTTCAAGGCGGCCGTCAGCAGATCCTCAAGCATCGGCTTTTCCGACGCGCTCATCAGGCTGTCGTCGATCTCTACGCCGAGGATGCGGCCCTTGGCCGTGGCGCGAACCTTGACCAGCCCGCCGCCCGAAGTCCCCTCAACCTCAATGCCTTCCAGGCTGTCCTGCGCTTTCTGTAGCTCGGCCTGCGCGTTCTGCGCCATTTCCATGATTTCTTCTAAAGTGGGCATGTCAGGCACCTTTCGTTGCGGCGTATGTTTCGAGTTCGGCGTCGGGGAAAACTTCCAGCACCGCGCGGACCATCGGCTCGCCGAGCACATCGGCGCGGACCTTCTCCTCGGCCATCGCGTCCTGCTGGTGGAGCGATGGCTCGCCGCCTTCGTCAGTGAACGATACAGCCCAGCTTGAGCCGGTCGCTTCCTTGGCGGCCGCGGCGAGATCGCGGGCGAAGTCGGCGCCGAGTGGTCGCAGAGGACGCAGCACCAGCTCACCCGGAGCAAAGCGCACCAGCCCAACATGATCGCGCAGCTGGATCCCGAGGCGGTGCTTGCCACTCGCCTCGAGTTTCTCGACCAGGCCGGCAAAGTCGACGGGTTGCGGCGATGCGGGCGCTGACTTCGCGGCAGGTGCGCTGGCGACGCTCACGTCACCGCCGCCCGCCAGTTTTGCGAGAAGCGCCGCCGGATCAGGCAGATCGGCGCTGTGGATCAGGCGCAGCAGCGCCATTGCCGCCGCCTCATTGGGATCGGGCGCGACCTGGACGTCGGCGAGGCCTTTCAAGAGCATCTGCCACAGCCGGTGAAGCGACCCCCACGACAGCCGCGAAGCCCAGTCGGCGGCGGCCTCGCGTTCCTCGACCGATTGCAGCACGTCGCCCGATGCGCCAGCCTTGGCACGGGTGATCGAATGCAATGTCTCCATCAGTCCGCGCAATAGCGACGCTGGGTCGAGTCCGAGCGCATGCGCTTCATCGAGCTGCGCCAGCGCATCGCCAGCATCGCCGACCAGCACCGCTTCGAGCAAGCGCCGCACCCGTCCGCGATCGGCCAGCCCGAGCATTTCACGCACTGCAGCCGCCTGCACCTGGCCCTCGCCGTGCGCGATCGCCTGATCGAGGATCGACAGGCCATCACGCGCGCTGCCCTCGGCGGCGCGGGCGATCACCGCCAGCGCCTCATCCTCGACCAAAATGCCTTCCTTGTGCGCCACCGCGGCGAAATGCGCGGCGAGCGCATCGGCAGGAATCCGGCGAAGGTCGAACCTTTGACAGCGAGACAGCACCGTCACCGGCACCTTGGACACTTCGGTAGTCGCGAACAGGAACTTCACATGTTCAGGGGGCTCCTCAAGTGTCTTCAGTAACGCATTGAAAGCGTTCTTCGATAGCATGTGGACTTCGTCGATGATGTAGATTTTGAAGCGCGCGCTGACCGAGGAGTATCGCACCGCCTCGATAATCTCGCGGACATCGTCGACGCCGGTATGCGACGCGGCGTCCATCTCGATCACGTCGATATGGCGGCCCTCGGCGATGGCGCGGCACGGCTCGCACACCCCGCACGGCTCAATCGTCGGCCCGCCGGTGCCGTCTGGACCGACACAATTGAGCGCTTTCGCCACCAGCCGCGCGGTCGATGTCTTACCGACCCCGCGCACGCCGGTGAGGAGGAAGGCATGCGCAATCCGCCCCTGCTCGATGGCGTTGGCCAATGTCTTGACCATCGCGTCCTGCCCGATCAGCTCGGCGAAGCTTTGCGGCCGGTATTTGCGCGCTAGGACGCGATACGGCGTCGCAGTCAGCGGCTGAGGGGGTTGGTCGAGGCCAAGGCCGGGCGATTCGTCGTCACTCATGAGGTCGATGTAGGCGGTGGGACGCGGCGTTGCCACTGTCGATCTAGGGGGAGTGGGAGCCGGAACGACCCGGTACGAAATCGTTGTGGCTGCTTCCTTCCGGATCTGACCAGGTTGGCGACAGCACCGTCCGCCCGACTCCCGCGGCGCATATGGTGGAAGTTGTGGCCCCTCGCAAGGCCACCCTACTCTTCATCAACCGTTCACCAGGCCGAGAAGACTAGGGCGCGGAGAACACCGAGGCCCCCTTATGCCCCTCCCCGCGCTGATCGTCCCGTTCCTGATGTCCGTCGCCGCGGCGGAGGAGCCGCCGATCATCGTCAGAGCCTACCCGTGGGCGCCGTTCATCAGCCCGATGGGCGAGCCGTTCCGCCCTCCCTCCACAGGCGAGGCACCGATCGCACGCTGGTTTGTCCGGGCCGATCGGAACCAGGATGGCATGCTGACGGCCAATGAAATGCAGGCCGATGCGGACCGATTCTTCGCCAGGCTGGATAGCAATCATGACGGCCAGATCGACCCCGAGGAACTCACGACCTACGAGTCGGAAATCGCACCGGACGTCCAGGTGAACTCGCAGTGGAAACGGCCGCGGGGTGAAATTGCTGCAAAGCCCGGATCGGACCGAGATCGCCCCGCCTGGGATAGCTCGCGGAAGCGGGGGGACCGGTACGACGGCTATCGGACCGACGGCTTGCAAGGCGCCGCCCGATATGGGCTGCTCAATATTCCGCAACCCGTCGCGAGCGCCGACGCGGACCTCAACCGGCTCATCACGCTGACCGAGTTCAGGCAGGCCGCGTCATACCGGTTCAAGCTGCTCGACAATCATGGGCAGGGACGGATCACGTTGCCGGAACTCGAAGCGCGCCTCCCGACGCGGCCAAAGGGCAAGCAGGCCAAGCCACACAAGGATGCGGTGGACACCCGGATCGGCGTACCGCTTCCCGAGAGCAAATAGCCGCCTTCGACTTCGCTCAGGACGAACGGCTTTTGTGAGTTACCGCTTATTCCAGTCGTGAACGGCGCCGGGCATTCGCACGGTCAAAGCGTCGAGGTCCCCGGTCAGCATGATCTGGCAGGCTAGCCGCGATGTGCGCGTAAGTCCCGCCGCGAAGTCGAGCATGTCGTCTTCGTCGTCGCTGGCCGGCGGCAGGCGGGCGAAATCCTCGGCGGCGACGATCACGTGGCAGGTCGAGCATGCCATTGCCCCTTCGCAGCTGCCTTCGAGCGGTTGGCCGGCGGCTTGAGCAATGTCGAGCAACCGCGAACCCGCCGGAGCGTCCACTTCGCGGTCGAAACTTCCGTCCGGCTTGAGAAAGCGGACGCAAGTCACGCTGGGAGAACGCTTTGCGCATGGGCGGCTTCAATGATCCGCCCAACCGCGGTCGCCAGCCCTTCCTCGCCGACATAGCGGCCGAAGCCGAGCCGGATCGACGATCTTGCCTCGCGGTCGGTCAGGCAGATCGCGCGCAACACATGGCTCGGGCGTCCCGATCCGCTGGCGCAGGCCGAGCCGGCGGAGAGCGCGATGTTGCGAGTTTCGGCGATGAGGCGCGCGGCATCGAGGCCCTCACGGCGGACATTGAGATTGCCTCGATAACGCTGGTGGGTGCTTCCGTTGATCGTCCATTCGGGACCGAATCCGGCCACCGCAATCTCCCACAGCCGCTCGACATGTTCGTGATCGGCGTCCTGCCGGTCGCTCGCCAGCTTGGCCGCGGCGCCAAAGCCGACGCACAGAGCGGGCGACAGGGTTCCGGAGCGCAGGCCCCGCTCCTGCCCACCGCCGTGGAGCAGCGGCTCCGGCTCGGCGCCGGCCCGCATCCACAATGCTCCGACACCCTTGGGCCCATGGATCTTGTGGGCCGAGACCGCGACCAGGTCGGGGCCCTCGGTCATCGTCACCCGGCCGAGGCCCTGCACCGCGTCACATAGCATCAAGGCGCCCGCCTTGTGGGCGATCCGCGCGATCTCGGCGACCGGATGGATCACGCCGATCTCATTGTTCACCAGCATCGCCGCGACCAGCAAAGTGCGTGAGTCGACCGCTGCTTCAACCGCAGGCAAGTCGAGCAGGCCATCGGGCTGAACCGGCAAGCGGACAATTTCGAAGCCCCGCCCTTCGAGCCATTCGAGCGTGTCGAGCACCGCGGCATGCTCGGTCGCCGGCGCAACGATCCGGTTGCGGCCAGCGGCCCCTTTTTCGGCGGTGCCCTTGAGCGCCCAATTAAGCGCCTCCGTCGCGCCGGAAGTGAAGGCGACGGTTCCGCCCCTCAGGCCGATCGCGCTTTCGACCTGGTCGCGCGCGACCTCGATTGCCGCCGCCGCCTCTCGGCCTTCGCGTGACGGCGAATGCGGATTGCCGAATTGCCGCTCTTCCCAAGGCCGCATCGCCGTCGCGACTTCGGGCGCGACCGGCGTGGTCGCCTGGTAATCGAGGTAGATCATGCCGCCTGGAGCCCGGCGCGGGTGGCGATGCGGCGCCATTCGGCGATGAAGCGGTCGATATCAGCTTCGCTGGTACTGGGACCGAAGCTGACCCGGATGACGCATTCGGCCAGCGCCGGAGCCACCCCCATGGCGGCAAGCACCCGGCTCGCCTTCATGCTCCCGCTGGAGCAAGCGCTTCCGGCCGAAATGGCGATTCCGGCGAGGTCAAACTGGACCAATTGGCTCGCGCTGGCCACGCCGGGTATGGCGATTGCCCCGATTGCCGCCGAACGGGGAGCATTGGCGGCAATGACCGCGCCGCCCGCCCGGCTGAGTTCATCTTCCAGCCTGGCGCGAAGCTCGGCCAGGCGCGGCATGGCGTCGGCAAAGGCGCGAGCTTCGAGCGCGGCGGCAAATCCGGCGACCGCCGGGACCGCCTGGGTTCCGCGGCGATAGCCCTTCTCTTGCCCACCCGAGGCGCGGAGCGTCCCGACATCACGCACCAGCAAGGCGCCAACCCCCGGCGGCCCGCCAAACTTATGCGCTGCCACCGCGATGAAGTCGGCATCCGGCAAGTCGAGTTTGCCGGCGCTCTGGGCACAATCGGCGAGGATCAAAGACCCGCCGGCGCGGACTCGCTCGGCGATCTCGGCGATTGGCTGAATCACCCCAGTCTCGTTGTTGACCTGCTGAACAGCGACCAATGCCGGCTTACCTTCCAGCGCGGCCTCCAGCGCATCGAGGTCGATCAGGCCATCGCCATCAACCGGAAGCGCCGTCGCCCCCTCGCCCATCGCCGCGGGCACTACGTCATGCTCGGTCGCGCCGACCAATCGACGCTCGGGCTTGGCCGCATGGGCGACAATCGCGATCGATTCGCTCGCGCCAGAGGTGAGGATGACGTCATGACGCCAGCCGAGCGTGTCGGCGATGGTCCTGCGCGCCGCTTCGAGCTCGGCCCGAGCAGCCCGCCCCTCGGCATGCGGCGACGACGGATTGGCCCAGATTGCGTAGGCGCGGGTCATCGCCTCGACCGCTTCAGGCAGGACGGGCGTGGTCGCGGCGTGATCGAGATAGAGGCGGCTCAAAACCTTAGAATCCTGCCGATTGCCACAGAGAAGCGCGATCCTATATAGGAGCCGCTGCCGCGGTGCACCCGCTGTTGCCCTACATATTAGCCAAATGAGCGCCCGCCCTTATGCCTGAAGTCATTTTCCCCGGTCCCGAAGGCCGCCTCGAAGGCCGATTCAACCCCGGGCTAAGGCCGCGCGCGCCGGTCGCGATGATCCTCCATTCGCACCCGCAGGCCGGCGGCACGATGAACAACAAGATCGTCCAATTGCTCTATCAAACTTTCGCCCGGCGCGGGTTCGCCACGCTGCGCTTCAATTTCCGCGGAGTCGGCAAGAGCCAGGGCACGTTCGACAACGGCATCGGCGAATTGAGCGATGCCGCTTCGGCGCTCGACTGGGTCCAGCAGATCCACCCCGAGGCCGAGACCACCTGGGTGGCCGGGGTCAGCTTCGGCGCGTGGATCGGGATGCAGCTGTTGATGCGCCGGCCCGAGATCAAGGGCTTCATCTCGATCGCCCCCCCGGCCAACATGTATGATTTCAGCTTTCTCGCGCCGTGCCCGTCGTCGGGCATCATTATTCAGGGCGAAGCCGACGAGGTCGTTACCCCGCCGGCGATCCAGAAGCTCGTCGACAAGCTCCGCACCCAGCGCCACATTACCATCCATCACGACATCATCCCCGGTGCCAATCACTTCTTCGCCAATGAATTGCCGCTGCTGATGAAGAGCGTCGACGACTATCTCGACATGCGCCTGACCAAGGATTTGAAGAGGTAGGCGCGGAGCCATGCCGGGGATCGCGGAGCGCAGCCTGTCGCCCAGACAGGCGAGCACCGCGACAGCGAGCACTTGCCTAAAGGGTCAGAATCAGGACGTTTCCGACCAGCACGGCGGCGGCCGTGATCATCAGCCATCCGCGCTTGCGATCTTCCTTGCGCATTGCCAGCCGCAATCCGGCGATCGCGAGCAAAAAAGCCGCGATCATCGCCACCGTCATCGCGCCTGATCCGATCGTGCTCGTCAACGCCCCGCCTTTCACCAATACTTAACCCAAGTTGCGCAAAATGCGCCCGTGGACATCAAGGAACAGCAGGCGCGGCTCGAGGAAGCATTCGAGCGCATCGAGGA
>DATHFE010000147.1:0-7362 GCA_035318245.1 Sphingomicrobium sp.
CGGCGTCGAGCTGATCGACCTGCCCTCATCGAGCGCGGCCTATACGCGGCCGTTCGCCGAAAAGGCTGCAGTGTGGCGGCAACTTGGGCGATTTTGTTCGTTCGGGCTTTCCGAGGCCTGAAAAACCCGCCAGAAAAGACCCATGAATGAAGACGATTTAGAGATTGAGGGCGACGACGAGGCCGGAATCATCCCCGGCACCGACTTGACCATGGTCGACGAGGCGCTGGTCGCCGGGACGATCGCCAACACCAACGGGCTATTGGTGATCCTAGCTAAGCTGGTCGCCAAGGGCGTGTTCGACCGCGACGATTTGAAGGCGTTTTCGGACAGTTATTCCAAGCCGCTCGACCATGTCGGCATGCGCGAGAATGAGCTGGTCAGCCAGATGCAGGACCAGATGGAGGAGACACTCGCCGAGCTGATGCACTTCCTCAGCAGCGAGAAACCGTAAAGTCCTCCTTTCCGCCCGGCTAAGTGTTATATGAGCGGCATGTCTCCGATCATCGGTATTGCCCTGTTTACCCTGACCGTCTCCGCGATGGAGGGCTTCGCCTACGTCATGCATCGCTGGGTGATGCACGGACGGCTGGGCTGGCTTCTCCATGCCAGCCATCACCAGCCGCGTTCGGGCCGGTTCGAGCTCAACGACCTCTATGGCGTGATCTTCGCCATTCCCTCGATCGTCCTGATTTACGGTGGGGTGCAGGGCAACTGGGGTGCTGGGGCGACCTGGATCGGGGCAGGAATCGCGGCTTACGGCGCGATCTATTTCGGCTTCCACGACGTCATCGTACACCGCCGCATCGCGCACCGAATCGTACCGCGGTCGAATTATTTCAAGCGCATCGTCCAGGCCCACCGCATCCATCACGCGGTCGAAACGCGCGAGGGAACGGTCAGCTTCGGCTTTATTTACGCGCCGCCGGTCGAACGGCTGAAGGCCGCGCTCGCGGCGAGCGGGCACGCCGGGGTGCGGGCGCCGAAGGGCGGGTCCATAGGCCTTCGCGGCTGATATTCCGCGCCGGCCACAGGGCTTCGCCGAACGCTTCGATCACCAGTGCGAATTTTTCCGCTTTCGAAATATGGATCCGCCGGTCCCAGGCGCGCGGGCCGAGTGTGACGGCGCGTGTTGCAACCTCGCCATAGATGCCGGCCGCCGACAGCACCGCCCAGCGGCTGCGGATGGGCAAGCGCGCGGCGCCGACCTTGCTCGAGCGGCGGTAATCCTCGGCCAGCGCGGCGAGGCGCTGGGTGATCCGCGCAAGGGTTTGTCGATGGGCAGGATCGGCAAGATCGGCGTCCGAGAGTCCCTCCTCAGCCAGCCAATCGGCAGGAAGATAGGTCCGGCCGACCTTCGCATCCTCGACGATGTCGCGGGCAATATTGGCGAGTTGAAAGGCGATGCCGAGGTCGGCGGCGCGGTCGAGCGTGTCCCTCCCGGTTGGATCGACCCCCATGACATGGGCCATCATCACCCCAACCGCGCCGGCGACCTGGTAACAATAGCTCAGCAATTCCCGTTCGTTGGCCGGGCGCCAGCCGGCCGCGTCACGTGTGAAACCGGCGAGGTGGTCCGCGGCGAGATCGGCGGGAATCGCGCATTCTTTGGCGACCAGGCCGAAGGCGTCGAACGCGGCGAGGCCGGTCGACTTGCCGGCGAGCGCGGCGGCGGTCTTTTGCCTGAGGAAGGCGATCCGCGACTCCGGGTCTTTCGGCGTGACCGCATTGTGGCCAAGGGTCTGGCCGTCGGTGACATCGTCGCAGGCGCGGCACCAGGCGTAGAGCAGCCAGCTGCGCTCGCGGGTTTCGCGGTCGAAGATCTGGCTGGCGAAACGAAAGCTCTTCGAGCCCTGCGATATGACCTTCGCGGCCTCTTCGACGAGATCTTCGCGGTTTGTAGTCACGCCAACATCAATCCGGCGGTGGCTTCGGCGCTTCCGACGACGCCGGGAATTCCGGCACCCGGGTGGGTGCCGGCGCCGACGAAATAGAGATTGCGGATCACGTCGTCGCGGTTGTGGGTACGGAACCAGGCGCTCTGGGTGAGGATCGGTTCGAGGCTGAACGCCGAGCCCAGATGCGCCCCGAGGTCGCGACCGAAATCCGACGGGGCATAATGGAAGCGGGTGCGAATGCGGCTGCGTATGTCGGGCATTAGCCGCGCTTCTAACGTATCGAGGATGGTTTCGGCATAGGCCTCGCCATCCATTTCCCAATTCACATTGGCGCGGCCCATGTGGGGCACCGGGGCGAGCGCGTAGAAGGTCGAGCAGCCGGGCGGCGCCATTGATGGATCGGTCGCGGTCGGGTGGTGAAGGTAGAGCGCAGGATCGGGAGCGAGGCGGCCGCGGTCGTAGATGTCGCTAAGGAGCCCTTTGTAGCGCGGGCCGAACAGGATGCTGTGGTGGGGGATGTCGGGGAAAGTGCCTTCGAGCCCTAGATGAAGCACGAACAGCGATGGAGAGTAGCGTTTGCGCATGAGCGCCCTGACTCGGGCCGCACCGCGGGGACTGCCTTCGATCAGGCCGTAGCTGTGGACGACATCGCCGTTGGTCGCGATTGCTTCGGCCTCGCCCCGCCAACCCGAGCGGGTGCGAACAGCCTTGGCGCGGTCATTCTCGACCTCGATGGCGACGACCGGATCATCGAGGCGGAGCGTGCCGCCAAGCCGCTCGAACAGAGCCACCATCCCGGCGATAAGGCGGTTGGTGCCGCCGCGCGCGAACCACACTCCGCCATCGCGCTCAAGCTTGTGAATCAGCGCGTAGATCGAACTGCAGGTCATCGGATTGCCGCCAACCAGGAGCGTATGGAAACTGAGTGCCTGCCGCAAATGTTGCTCTTTAACAAACTTTGCAACTATTGAATAAACCGAGCGCCACGCCTGATATTTGACTAGGGCGGGTGCGGCTTTGAGCATATCCCCGAATGATTCGAAGGCCTTGGTGCCGAGCTTGAGATAGCCTTCGTGCCACACGCCCTCACTATATTTGAGGAAATTCCGATAGCCCGCGACGTCGGCTGGGTTGAGCGCGGCAATCGCGGCCTCCAACGCCACATCGTCATTCGAATAATCGAAGCGCACGCCATCGGGCCAGTCGAGCCGGTAGAAGGGCGTGACCGGGATGAGGTCGACGTCCGCCGCAATGTCCTGCCCCGAAAGCGCCCAAAGCTTCTTGAGGCAGTCGGGATCGGTGATGACGGTCGGGCCGGCGTCGAAAATGTGGCCGTCACGCTCCCAAAAGTACGCGCGGCCGCCGGGCCTGTCGCGCGCTTCGACGATCGTCGTCCTGACCCCAGCCGACTGGAGGCGGATGGCGAGGGCGAGCCCGCCAAAGCCCGCGCCGATGACGATTGCAGACTTCACTTGCGCTCCGCCAGGGCTCTGAATGCCCGGCCAAGCGGGACTGGCGGCCGGCCGCTGAGAATTCGCACTTTGTCCCCCAAAGTCGATCGGCCGGCATAGAAGCGCCCAATGAGTGCGGGCGAGAGCCGGTAGAATCGTTCGAGGATGCGGTATCGCTGGGGCGGATCGGCGGCGCGGAAGAGCATCAGGCCGAGCATGCGATAGTATGCGTTGCGGCGCCATTGGCGGCGCGCGTAATCGCGGCTGGCCTTGGCGAGCGCTGGGCCGGTGAGTTCGGGCAGAGAGGCAATCCAACTGGCGAAGCGCAGCGCGTCGGGCAGCGAATAGCTGGTCAGCGGTTGGAATAGCCCGGCGCGCACCCCACCGCGCGCGACCGCGTCGGAGGAGGGCCAGTAGCTGTCGAAGTGGCCGCTCATGACCACCGGAAGGACTCCGGTTTCGGCGCGGCTGGTGCGCGTGATGATCCAGCCTTGCTCAACGGCATAGTCGGCGATGCGGAGCCTGAGCTTCTCGATGTCGAGGACGGGCGTGTCGCTATAATAGGTATCCTCGACAAAGATTTCGTTTGGCGAGAATGGCAACAGATAGACGAAGCGATAGCCTTCGGATTGGTCGACCCGCGCATCCATCACGACCGGGCGGGTGAGGCCGTGGGGTGAGGCGAGGTGGAGCGTCTGGCCGACAAATTTCTGCCAGCCGCAGCGGAGCGCACCAAGGTCGCCGGCGCCGCGCGTGTCGATCACCGCTTTGGCATCGAGATTACGGCCGCCTTCCAATGTCACCGAAGTGTCGGTCGATTGGGTGATGGTGGCGCGGATAATTGCATCGGCCGGAAGGGCCGCACGGACCACTCGGTCGAAATGCTCGGATTCGATCGAATTGTACGGCTGATCGATGGTGCGGCTGTGTGCCGGGAAGCGAACGTCGTAGGCGGGCCAGCGGTGGACGATGAGAGGTTCGACGAGGGCGCGATCCGAAAGGGCGATGTCGCTGTCGAAAAACGACCAGACATGGTTGCCGCCGAGCGTTTCGCCAGCCTCGACGATGGTCACCTCTAGCTCGGGCCGCCGCGCGGCGAGCGCCATTGCGATTAGCCCGCCCGCGAGCCCGCCGCCGAGAATAATCAGGTCGGGGCGGTCGCTCGGCATCCGCGCGGCTCTAGCGGGCGCGGCGGCGAACGCCTAGTCTGTGGGCCGTGACCGCAATCCTCCTTTCCGCGCTGGCGATGACCGTCATCGTTGGCGTGCGTTACCTGATCAGCAGCGGGCTGTTCGCGGCGTGGACGGCTCGGCGGTTCCCGGGGCGGCTGGCGGGGCAAAGTGCTCAGGTGCGCCGCGAAATCGGGTGGAGCCTGGCTTCGGCGGCGATTTACGGGGTTCCGGCGGGGATTGTCGCGTGGGGCTGGCAGGAGCGCGGCTGGACCAAGGTTTATTCCCATGTGGGCGACTATCCGCTGTGGTGGCTGCCGGTTTCGGTGCTTGTCTATCTCACCCTGCACGATACCTGGTTTTACTGGACCCATCGCTGGATGCACCGGCCGCGCTTGTTCAAGCTCGCGCATTCCGTCCACCACGCCAGCCGTCCGCCGACGGCGTGGGCGGCGATGAGCTTTCATCCCTTGGAAGCAGTGACCGGGGCGGTGGTCATTCCGGTCCTCGTGTTCGTCGTGCCGATCCATATCGCCGCGCTGGGCGTAGTTCTGGCCATCATGACGCTGATGGGCGTCACCAACCACATGGGCTGGGAGATGTTCCCCAAACCTTTGGTGCATGGACCGGCCGGACGCTGGCTGATAACCGCTACGCACCATGAGCTTCATCACCACAAGTATCGCTGCAATTACGGGCTCTACTTCCGCTTCTGGGACCGGCTTTGCGGGACCGATGCGGGGCTTGGCGATTTTGCTCGCGCTCGCCGCGGCTAGCCCGCCGGCGCCGGCTGACCTGACCGTATCGGTCCACGGCCTGCGCAATCATCGCGGCGCGGTGCGGGTGTGCCTGACCCAGCGCGCCGACCTTTTTCTGAAGTGCGACAAGGACCCCAAAAGGATCGCCCAATCGCTCCCGGCGAGCGGCGCGGCGAAGGTGACGTTCCGCGACCTCGATCCAGGGACCTATGTCGTGGTCCTGCTTCACGACGAAAATGAGAACAACAAGCTCGATACAATGTTCGGGATTCCCAAGGAGGGCTTCGGATTTTCGCGCAACCCGGCAATCCGCATGGGCCCGCCGAAGTACGACCAGGTCAGGATCACCATCGCGCCGGGGCACAACGAGCAGGCGGTGACGTTCAAATATATCCTCTAGGGATCAGCTCATGCATCACGCTCAATTCTTCTCGCGATTGGGCGCCTTGCTCATCCTCGTCATCGGCCTGATGGGCTTGGCCAACAACGCGCGGGCGCAGGATTCCGCGTTGCTTCCCGACACCTCGATCCCGATACCTGCGCTCCAGTTCGACAGCTCGGGAGCCTTGGTCATCCACGCCTCGCCAAGTTCCTCTCAGCACGATTTCGATTATTTGGTCGGAACGTGGACGCTGAGAAATCGCAAACTGGCCTCGCGCCTGACCCACTCGACACAGTGGATCTCATTCGAATCGCGGGTTGAGATGCACCAGATACTCAATGGCCTTGGCAACATCGACAAGTACACGGACCAGGCCTCCGGCAAACCCTATGAAGGCGTCGCGCTGCGGCTGTTCAATCCCTCGACACGCCTCTGGAGCATCTATTGGGCGGACGGCAATTCCGGGACGCTCGACCCGCCCGTCGTTGGATCCTTCGAGAACAAGGTTGGCCATTTCTTCGCCCGCGACAAATATCGCGGCACGCCGATTATCATGGTTTTTCGCTGGGACGTTCGCAATCCTGATCGGCCCATCTGGAGTCAGGCCTTCTCGACCGACGAAGGCAAGACCTGGGAATGGAATTCGATCAATGCGTCCGAGCGAGCCTCCTGACGCGCTAAGGCATCTAGATGCTGGCTAGCGCGCCGCTTCCCTGCTACGGGCGCGCCATGCTCAACATGACTGAAATCACGGTGCGCCTTGGCGGGCGCACGATCCTCGACGGCGCTTCCGCCGCGCTTCCGCCGAAAAGCCGCGTCGGGCTGATCGGCCGCAACGGCGCGGGCAAGTCGACCTTGGTGCGGGTGATCGCCGGGCTGCTCGACCCCGACACGGGCGAAGCGTCGATGCCGCGCGGCAGCCGGCTGGGCTATATCGCGCAGGAAGCCCCGGCGGGCGCCGCGAGCCCGTTTGAGACGGTGCTTGCCGCCGACGTCGAACGTGCGCGGCTGCTCAAGGAGAGCGAGTGCGCGACGCAGGAGGAAAGGCTCGGCGAGATCCACGAGCGGCTGATCGCGATCGATGCCTATTCGGCGCCGGCGCGCGCGGCGAAGATATTGATCGGTCTGGGGTTCGATGAGGAGGCGCAGCAGCGCCCGCTCGACAGCTTCTCGGGCGGGTGGCGGATGCGCGTTGCGCTGGCGTCACTGCTGTTCTCGCAGCCCGATCTGTTGCTGCTCGATGAGCCGTCGAACCACCTCGATCTCGAAGCGGTGCTGTGGCTTGAGGATTTCCTGAAAAGCTATCCGGCGACGATGGTCATCGTCAGCCACGAGCGCGATTTCCTCAACAATGTCGTCGACCACATCTTGCATCTGGATCGGGGCAAATTGACGCTTTACCCGGGCGGCTATGACGCGTTCGAACGGCAGCGGGCCGAGCGCCAGGCGCAGCAGGCCGCGGCGCGCGCCAAGCAGCAGGTCGAGCGCGAGAAATTGCAGGATTACATCGCCCGCAATAGTGCCCGCGCGTCGACCGCCAAACAGGCCCAGTCGCGCGCCAAGGCATTGAAGCGGATGCAGCCGATCGCCGAATTGCTCGACGATCCGTCGCTGCATTTCGATTTCCCCAGCCCCGACGAATTGCGCCCGCCTTTGGTCACGCTCGACATGGCCTCGGTGGGCTATGGCGGCGATCCGATTCTG
>DATHFE010000148.1:0-9102 GCA_035318245.1 Sphingomicrobium sp.
GGTGAGAGGGACGACCACTGGCCCCGCCACTCCGACCGCTCCGTGGTGGATGTGCGCCATGGTCGCGGTATCGATGTTCGACACGGAGATCTTGTAACACACCTTTTTCTGGCCCGAATTGACGGTGACGCTGGCGGTCCCGCGGGCGTCGGTGTCGCCCGGCCCGGGGATTTCGGCCGCGCCGGTCAACGTCGTGCTGAATTTGCGGCCGCCCTCGGCGGCAATGGACGTTCCCGCGATGAGCGCCGCGGAGGCGGTGAAGGAGAGTGCGAGAGCGAGCTTCATGGTCAGTCTCCCAATGCATTATTCCCCCGGTCGCAAAACGGCCGATTGAGGGCGGTTGTTCCGCATCCGATTCTTTACCCCTAACGCGAGCGCGTCATGCTCTTTCGGCGGCCAGGCCGGCGAAGAAGGCGGCGCGATCGGCTTCGTCCTGTTCCAAGGTGACAGTGGAGTCTTCGGCGATTCCCGCGGCCACCAGCGCCGCATGCTCGTCGTGGGTCGGGCTACGCCAATAGCCTGCCTCGTCCCATTCTCCTTGCTCCGGCCCGTCAAAGCCCGGCGGCGGCGGATAGTCGGTGCGCCATTCATGCGTGTTCCAGCACAGCCAGAGGCGGGGATGGTCGAAACTGTCACCTTCGACCCCCTTGATAGGGGGGTCATCAACTTCGCCGAATCCATCAACTTCGCGGGTCGGCGAGGCAAGCAGGCGCGCCGCGTCGCCGGTCCTGTCCTCGCTCAAGGCATCGAGCAGCGGCTGCCAGTCGCCGGAGACCGCGGGCGCTGGAATGGGGATTTCGCAAGTCTGCGGAGCGCGGAAGGTCGCGCCGAGTTCGGCGCGGCGGTCGAGCCGGCGAAGGACCGCGAATGCGAGCTTGTTATCGAAATGGTGGCGCTCGCCGACGATCGCGCCGTCGCGAAGCAGCTGCTCGGCGCTGCCCTTCAGCGAACGGGCGAGCAATTCGTCGGCGAGCTTCTCGCGTGCCAGCGATATCGCCGCCTCCCACGCCTTGGCGAAGAGCAGATGTCTCTGTCGCAGCGCATAGGCCGACTGGGCGCTCATCCCGCAGGCGCGGCAGGCGAGGGTCACAATGCCGGTTTCGGCCAGCATGCCGACGAAGCTCGCCATGCGCGTGCCGTCCCAGCCGTCCTTGCGGAGGCGGCGCGTTTCGAAAAAGCTGTCTTCGAGGCAGGTGGCGAGGGCGGGGGAATGGGTTTCGACCAAAGTGGGACTTTGGCCGAGCGGATCTTCTGTGCCGTCAGTCCCCCGGACTGACTTGCTCGAAGATGGTTCGTTTGATTCGTCTTCCATGAACCATATTGGAACATAGAATTTGCGTGTAGGAAAGTGTTTTTTGGAGGGGCGAAAATTTGGGGAGCGAATGTCCGTTAACGACCCAAAGCGGACATTCGCGCGACGCACGCATTGACGAGACCGCTGATCAAACTAGCTTCGCTTCCATGGTGAAGTCGCAACGGAAGAGGAGGGTGCTGTTGAGTACCGCAGTGATCATCGTTGGCCTGATCGCTGCAACGGGTGTTGCAGTGGTCGTCGTAATCTCGAAGTCTGATTATCTCGCATGGGATCGGGGCAAAGTGGGTATGCCACGATTACTAAAGCAGACGGAGGCTCGAACGGACGATCTACCTGCTTTGGTTGAAGCAATGTCTCGTGGAACAGCGTCAGTAAGATATGCAGCCCTGATTTTCGGTACCCCAGACCGCCCGTCCGATGAAGATGCGTTGAACGTCCAGGTCTCTTTCGAGAATGGTAAGGCAGGGTTTGATTGGGTCCTTTTGGGTCCACGAAACATTGAGGATCAAGAGAAATTCACGACATTCGCCCGTGCGCACGATGTCGAGCCGGTTGCCCATTCAAAGAACGGGGTTTCGTATCTCCGTGTCGAGTGTGCAGACGTTGCGAAATTCGCCGCCAGCGTTGTGACGGACATGTACGATCACCCGCCGAATGAGCCGCTCGGGCTTGTGTACGAAGGGTTCCAGTGGCCGCAAAGCTGATCTGCGCTAATGTCCCCTTTCCACCCATTCCGGACAATACTGTAACCGCGGGTTAAGCGCCGCCCGCTAACCACTCGGACACCCGCCTTACCCTTTGTGCGGGTGATCTCATGAAGGCCCGCTTCCGTTGTAGGCGGGCCTTCATGAGATCGACGCGGGGCGCGGCGGGTCAGGCCGCTCTAATGCGGACGATGTTGTTCAATGTACCGAAGTTCATTGCGCGCAAGATCGCTATTGGGCTCATATTTGAAGCTTCGTTGATACGCCTTCGCGGCGTCATCCCATCGTTGAAGTTCAGTATAAGCATATCCCTGTCCGCGAATCGCCACCGCCCGCCAGTGTGCTGCGCTTTCCCGGTCTTGCAGCTTTGAAGCGAGCTTCTCCGCCTGCTTGTAGAGGTCAAGCGAGCGCTCCAACTGGCCATTCACGCGAATCGTATAAGCATATTCAATCAGGTATTGAGCGTTGTTTCGGTCATGACCGACAAGGGTTTCGAGCACCTGTTCGGCCTCCTTCGGCCGCTTCAACTCGTTCAGCGCATAGCCTTTGACGAGCATAGCGTCGCACCAGTCGTTCTCGACCGAAACGCTATAGTTACCTTTCATGACGCTTTGCAAAACGGCAACGGCTACGCTCGGACAAATGGCCGTTGGATCCTTGGCATCCTTAAGCATGGCTTGCGCGATAATCGGGTCCACCAAAGCCAGCGACTGATCGGCCTTACCCGCTTTGAGCAGCTCTCTCGCTAACTCGAGGTCGCTTTGCTTGGGCTGTCCGCGAGCAGGTGAACTGAACAAGGCCAGGGCCGCGATGGCGGCGAAGAAACTGTCAGAAACGCGCATTCTCACTCCCCTGTCGGCAACGGCAAGCTTGAAGGATTGTGGGCTCCTACTCAACGGCAGAAATGTCCGCTTTCCACCCATTCCTGCCATTGGGCTAATGGCTGCTTTCGACCCATTGCGGACATGACCGCCATCGACCCAAAGCGGACGTCGAAGTTCGATGCACTGCGGACGGGGGGACTGTCTTATCTGATCGTCAAACTAGGGCGCGGCTGAAAGTCGCGCCTGTGCAGCGCGCAAGATCGATTGATAGCCGGCGCTGTGCCGAACGGGGTCGAGATCGGCATCATTATTCGCGTAGTTCAAAAACCAGGACGTAGCCGTCTCAAAAACTGGTCGAAGCAAGTCGACTGCTTGGTCGGGGTCGTGCAGGCGCGCGCTGGCGAAACACGCGAAATTGTAGCGCATAGTCATGTTGTCGGGCTCTACCAACAGCGCTTTATCAATCCATTCCCTGGCCCGCTCAGCCTCTCCCAGAGCGCCTAGCGCGTTCACGCCGAAACCTAAGGCTGATCCATTATTGGGATCCTTAGCCAGTGCGCGTTCAGCGCGGTCCAGCGTCATTCTCGCCGCGCGACGAACGCCCTCCTCATCGCCGAGCGCGTCAAATGCGCAAAGAAGCATGCCGGGATCGGCGACGCTTTCCTCTCCCAGCTCTGCCGCCTTCTCGAAAAAGGAGGCCGCGTCCTGGAACCGGTGTTCTATCCACGCGAGGCGCCCCCCTTCCGCGTTGGCTTCAAACGATTCAGGGTCAAGGCGAAGAGCAACCTCGATTTCCGCTCGCGCACTTTCCGCGTCGCCGTTCTGCCACATGTGTCGCGCTCTGACCGCGTGAGCCTCTGCGAGGTTAGGGTCCAGCAACAC
The DNA here is from genome assembly GCA_035318245.1 of Sphingomicrobium sp. Lineage (GTDB taxonomy): Bacteria > Pseudomonadota > Alphaproteobacteria > Sphingomonadales > Sphingomonadaceae > Sphingomicrobium. The sequence goes on from DATHFE010000148.1 coordinate 3,726, forward strand.
GGCACGCTCAACCGCAATGAAGCCACTCTCTCCGGTCTTTCCATGAATGAAGTGAAGGGCTGTTTGGGCAACAGCCATAAGCGCCCATGCTCGGGCATAGTTCGGGTCGATCTCAGTCGCGCGCTCACACAACCGGATGATCGGTTCCAAGCCGCGCCGCTCTCCGTCGCGCCCGCTGACATAGTAGCGGCGAGCCATCAGATAGAGGTCGTACGCTTCCGCATTCTCCGTGCCGCGTCTCGCGATTGCCTGCTTCTCCTGCGGTAGGAGCGTGAGTTTGAGCGCATCAACAATCGCCAACGAGATTTCATCTTGAAGTGCGAAGACGTCGTCAAGTTGGCGATCGTAACGCTCGGCCCAAACGTGACCACCGGTCGACGCGTCAATCAGTTGCGCAGTGATCCGGACCTGGTTGCCAGACTTGCGCACACTCCCCTCCAGTACATGGCCGACCTGCAGCTGCCGGGCGATGGCTGGAACATCCACGTGCTTGCCCTTGAAGGTGAATGCGGTGTTGCGCGCCACGACAGACAGCGCCGACACCTTGCTCAGGTCAGTAATGATGTCCTCGCTGATCCCGTCGCTGAAATACTCCTGCTGGGCATCGTCACTCATGTTGGCAAAGGGAAGCACGCAGATGCGGAGCTTTTGAGCCGAGGCCTCTTCCACAGAACCGGGAGGCGTCGCTCGCTGCGCTGGTCCGGCCAGCTCGGCTATTGAAGTCATTACTTTGCGCCATCCCGGGAACTCGTCGGTGCCGTTCCAACAAGCTAGGTCCGCGAGTTGAACCCGGTCAAACGGCATCGGGAGGGCTGCGCCATCGAGCGTGAGCTGGACCAGCTTTTGGGCCGATCGGGCCCGGTCGGCTTCAGACCTGACCCATTGCGATTTCACGGCCTCCGCGGACCAGAGGACCAGCACCGCCTTCGCAGTGGAAAGTCGCTCCTCAATCACGTCAGCGTAGTCTCGATTGGGGGGTAGCTCTGCGTCCCACCAAACGTCGTAGCCCCAAGACTGCAGGATCTGCACCATTGCGCCGGCTTCGGCGGCGCTCGAGCGTGCATAAGAAATGAACACGTCTGACATCTGCCGGAAATCCTGCCGCCGCGTGGCCAGTTTATTGCGCGCAAAACAGTCGGAGCGAAAGGTGCGGCACGGCTAATGTCCGCTTTCCACCCATTGCGGACGTTGCGCTGTCAGCTAAATGGGCCGTCAGGTTGAGGAGATGCGGGTGCCGCTGTTCGATGAAAATGATGAAATTTTGCGACGCATGGCCAGCGACGGGAGTAATCTAGGCCCTCCGAGGTTAGTCGATTTCTCGCATGCGTTTCCCGATGAGACTTCCGCCAACAGCTTTGCGCGAGCCGCCGAGCAAAATGGCTTCCAAGCGACTACGGAGACAGTCGAAAGCGACGAGGACCCTTGGGATGTTACGGCCTCCAAGGTGATGCAGCCTTCTTGTGAGAACATAACGGCCACCGAGGAGCATCTCGATGCCCTGGCCCGGAAGCTTGGCGGACGGTCGGACGGTTGGGGCTTCTTGAACCCCTAACGTCTGCTTTCCACTCATTCCGGCCGGCCCGTGACCCCTTAACGCCCTAGCTGACCAGGGGTCGCTGGTTCCTGTGAACCGGGAACCTTCGTGTTCTGGCTCAATTCAAAGTGGTCGTCGGGGAAACCCGGCGCAACCTTCGTACCGGACGGGAAGGCGGCACAGGCCGACAGGGCGAGCAGGGTCGTCACGATCACAAAAAGCTTCATGTCATTTCCTTACGTGTACGGGTGTGGCCTGGATCGTTGAGTACGAGGGTTATCGGTAGCCTGCCCAATCCTCGGGTCGTCGGCGCATCCGCTACACATCAGTTGCGTTGGGGGCCACGTCGAGGATGACACTGGCCCATGTCGGGACACGCCCAATTGAGCGCCACGCTTTTAGTTGATGCGATACGCCTTGCCGGGGAGCCGCGAGGAACAGGCGCGCCACGCGTAATGTCCGCTCTCGACCCATTGCTGCCAAACGTCAGCGAGACAGGATCGTATTTCCGCGACCAGGCCCGTGCTAGGGTCGCCGCCGTCCTAGTCGCGCATCGGGACGATCTTCAATTTTCCGACGGAGGCAGTGATGCGCGATGCGCCCGACCGGCAGCGGCTCGACGACAAAGTGGCGATCATCACCGGGGCCACCGGTGGGATCGGCGAAGCGACCGCGAAGCTGTTTCTCGACCTCGGCGCAAAGGTGATGCTGGTCGCCCGCTCCGCCGACAAGCTAGCCGCGACCAGGGGGCGGCTCGAGGCGCATGGCGAAGTGGAGGGAAGCATTTCCGACGCGGTCGACGAGGCGGGCATGTCGGCAGCGGTCGCAGCCACGCTCGATCGCTTTGGCGGTCTCGACATCCTCATCGCCAATGCCGGAACGGAGGGCGCGCTAAAGCCGATCGAAGCGCTGTCGGTCGAGGAATTTGAAGACACGATGCGCACCAACGTTACTGGCGTGTGGTTGGCGATGAAGCATTGCGTGGCGCCGCTCAAGGCGCGCGGCGGCGGGTCGATCGTCGCTATATCGTCAATCGCCGGGTGCATCGGCTTTCCGGCCATGGCCCCGTACATCGCCAGCAAGCATGCCGTGTACGGCCTCGTCAAAACCGCCGCGCTGGAGCTTGGCCCGTCGAACATCCGCGTCAACGCGGTTGGACCGGGCCCGATCGACAATCGCATGGTCGATTCGCTCCACAAACAGTTGGCACCGGACGATCCCGCGGCCCTGCGCAGCGGGATCGAAGCCGGCATTGCGATGCGGCGGTATGGCACCAACGAGGAGGTCGCACATCTGCTTGCCTTCCTCGCCAGCGACGCATCGTCCTACTGCAATGGATCGATTTACATGATCGATGGAGGCTATGTCGCGGCCTGACGGGCGATCGCCTTGTTCTGGCTCGTGCCTGCTTTCCACCCATTGCGGAGGCTGCCGATCCGCTTCAGTCTGCTCTGATGAACTTTCGCGCTCTCGCAGTTGCGGCGCTTTTGGCACTCGCTGGCCAGGCCGCGGCCCAGGCTCCGCCCGCGGCGCTTCCTTTCGTGCTGAAAGAGGTGGGGCCGGGGGTCTATGCAGCCATCGACGGGCCGGAGCATAAGTCCGGATCCAACGCCGGCTTCGTCATCGGCGAGGACGGGGTGCTGGTGGTCGACAGCTTCTTCGACCCCGACGCCACCAGAGCGCTCGTCGCCGAGATCCGCCGGCTAACGCCCAAGCCGATCCGTTATGTCGTCAACACTCACTATCACGCCGACCACACCGGCGGAGACCAGGTGCTGCGCGACGCCGGCGCGATCATCATCGCCCACCGCAACGTTCGCGGCTGGGTGCGGACCAACAACATCAACCTGTTCGGCGACCGGATCACGCCGGAGCTGAAAGCGCGGATCGAGGCGTTGCCGCTGCCGGACCTCGTCACCGACAAGGATTTGACCGTGTGGCTGGGCTCGCGGAAAATCGTGGTGCGGACCGTGCTCGGCCACACAGGGGGTGACCTCACCATCTTCGTGCCCGACGCCAGGGTGCTGTTCTGCGGCGATTTGCTTTGGCGCAAGGTGGCGCCCAATTTGATCGACGGCTCGGTCAAGGAGTGGGCGGCGACGGACGGCGATTTCATGCGCATGCCGGACGCAGCCCGCACCGCCTATGTGCCGGGCCACGGCGATGTCGCGGACGTCGGGTACATTTCGGAGTTTCGCGTCTATTTGTTCAACCTCAGGCAGTTCGTGCGCGAGGGCCGCAAGGCCGGGCTCAAGGATGATGCGCTGGTGCAATATGTGAAGCCGAAGATGGCGCTGCTCTACTCGGACTGGGCGATCAGTGACCGCGCGATCGCGGCTGAGGTGCGGTACATGGACCAGGAACTGGCGGGGACCAAGCGCCGGCCGATTCCGCAGCCGGAATGATCATATGGAGAGGCGCAGATGATCGGATTGCTTGTGGTTGCCGCGGCTCTGGCGCCGGCGGCGCAAACGCCCGGCCTCAAGGCAATTGGCGGCCTGGCCGGCTGCTGGAATGCGCCCGGGACCGTCCGCGGCAAGGGCGCGACTTCGGTTGCGCGAGGGACCTGGCACCTCGGCGGCCGCTATTTCGTGCTGCAGCTGCGGTCGATCGCGCCGAAGCAACCCTATGAAGCTGCGATCACGTACGGCGCCGGCGAGAAGCCCCAAGAGATCGGCTCATTTTGGATGGATACGTTTGGCGGCCTTTACGGCCCCTCGCTCGGCTTGGGCGCCGTGACGCCTGGCGGCTTCAGCCTTGACTATCGATTCCCGGATTCCGTCTACACCAATGGTTTCGAGCGGAAAGGCAAGGGCTGGACGTGGACGATCATGGAGAAGGCCACCGGCAAGCCCGAAAAACTGTTCGCCCGATATGAGTTGATGCCGACAAGCTGCCGCGGGATGCGGTTCAACTTCTGAATCTCAGACGGGCACGCCGTAGAGGTCATGCTCGTCGGCGTCTTCGACCAATACCGGGACGATGTCGCCCTGGGCGAGGTGGGCGGCGTCGCGGAGTTGGACTTCGCCGTCGATTTCGGGGGCGTCGGCCTTTGAGCGGCCGGTGGCTCCGCCGCTTTCCGCATCGACCGCATCGATGATGACGTCGATGGTGCGGCCGATCCTGGCTTGCAGCTTGGCGGCGCTGATTTCGGCGGTGAGTGCCATGATGCGGGCGTAGCGCTCTTCCTTGACCTCTTCGGGCACCGGGTCGGGCAGGGCGCTGGCCGCCGCGCCTTGGACCGGCTCGAAGCGAAATGCGCCGACGCGATCGAGCTGGGCTTCCTTGAGCCAGTCGAGCAGATATTGGAAATCCTCCTCGGTCTCGCCGGGAAAGCCGACGACGAAGGACGAGCGGATTGCGATGTCCGGGCAGATCGAGCGCCATTCGGCGAGGCGCTCGAGCACGCGCGCTTCGTTGGCCGGGCGCTTCATCGCTTTCAGGATCTTCGGGCTGGCGTGCTGGAACGGGATGTCGAGGTAGGGGAGGACCAGCCCCTCGGCCATTAGCGGGATGACGCGGTCGACGTGCGGATAGGGGTAGACGTAGTGCAGCCGGACCCATGCGCCCAATTTGCCTAGCTCGCGGGCGAGGTCGGTCATGTGGGCGCGCACCGGCTGCCCACGCCAGTCCCATGAGGCGTGCTTGAGGTCGAGCCCGTAGGCGCTGGTGTCCTGGCTGATGACGAGCAGCTCTTTGGTCCCGGCGGCGACCAGTTTCTCGGCTTCGCGCAAGATCGCGTCGGGGCGGCGGCTGACGAGGTCGCCGCGGATCGACGGGATGATGCAAAAGGCGCAGCGGTGATTGCAGCCCTCGGAAATCTTGATGTAGCTGTAGTGGCGC
>DATHFE010000149.1:0-5004 GCA_035318245.1 Sphingomicrobium sp.
ACCGGCTTGGCAGCCGCGGCAAGGCGCTGTGCCATTTCGCCACGCATGGCGGAGGCTTCGTCGCGTCGGCCCTGCAAATCGAGTGAAGCGGCGAAGGCTGCGTATATCCGGGTGTCGCCCGGCGCGACCGCCAGCGCTGACTCGTAATAGCGCCGCGAAAGGTCGAAGCGCCCCATCTTGTCGTAGCAGGCAGCGAGCCCGCCAAACGCATCGACGCTCGCGGGGTCTTCCCGCAGCGCCTTGCGATAGCCTTCCAGCGCCAATGCAACGTTGCCCAGTGCGAACTGGGCCCGTGCTTCGGCGACACGGAAAGAGACCGGATGGGCGCCCGCTGCAAACGGCGTCGGTATCGAACGGACGGCGAGCTTGCCTTCCTCGCCGCACGATGCCGTGGCGAGCATCACGGCCGCCAGTGCCAATTTCCCCCCCTGCGCGTTCATAATCCTAGTTCCCCGCTAAAGCCGGCATCATGACTCGAACCACGCGAATGATTGCTGGCAGCATCAGTACGCCGATCATCACCGGCAGCATGCAGACCACCAGCGGGATCGATAGCAGCACCGGTAACCTGTGCGCTTTCTCCTCTGCCCGCATCCGCCGCCGTTCGCGCATTTCAGAAGCGTAGACGCGCAACGTCGTGGCGATCGACGATCCCAATTTGGTCGATTGGATCAACAGGGTCGCAAAAGCACGGATTTCGTCGGTGCCAGCGCGGTCGGCCATCCGCCGCAGTGCGTCCTCGCGGCTGCGGCCGGCGCGCAGCTCAAGCACTACCGCGCCCAATTGCTCGGCCAGCAGGGGATGCGATCCAGTCATCTCCTGACCGACGCGGGCGAATGCCGCTTCAAGCCCAAGTCCCGCTTCGACGCAGACCAGCATCAGATCGAGAGCATCGGGAAAGCCGTTGATGATTTCGCGCTGCCGCCGGTCGGCCCTGGCGCGAATGAACAGGCTCGGCCCGTAAAGGCCCAACACCGCCGCCGTGATGGCGCAAATATAGAGCTTCATCACACTCGGCCTCGAGCCACTAAGCCACATCCAGCCGAGCAGCAGCACGGGCAGGGCGATAACCAATGTCAGCCTGAGCAAAGTGTATGCGCGCGGCGCGCTCGGCGAGGTATAGCCTGCCGCGATCAGCCGGGAACGCAGCGCCTGGTCCTTGGTGTCGACCAGTGAGAGACCCGCCTTCTCGATCGCGTTGACCAGTTTCATCCAGGCGCCTTCCGAAGCCTGGGCACGCAGTGATCCGGCAAACCCGCTCTCGCTGCCCAAAGGCAATTCGCTAACCATTCGCCGCCGTATCGCGCTGCGCTGTTCAAGGAAGACGACCAGGGCGTAGCTGATCAGCGCGACGGCAATGAACAGCAACGCCAGCGCCGTAATCCGGGCGACTTGGTTCTCAAGGATCAAATTGACCATGCGCTAGACCTTCAGGTCGACCATGCGGCGGATTGTGATGAAGCCGATCACGTACATGACGATCAACCCGGCAAATCCGGGAATGAAGGCAGGATCGTCCGACACGTCGAGGTAGAAACGCGGATTGCCCAGAAACAACACGGTCAAGGCCAGTACGGGAAGCGCCGTCAGCATGATCGCGGTCATCCGCCCTTCGCTCGATAATGCGCGGACCTTCATCATCATCGACGCACGTTCGCGGATAACCTTCGACAGATTCTCAAGGATTTCGGCCAGATTGCCGCCGGTTTCGCTTTGCACCGCCAGACTGACGACGAACATCCGCATGTCCTCGAGACCCCATCGGTCGGCCATGCCTGCCAAGGCATCGCGCAGGTCGGCGCCATAGGTCACCTCGTCGACGACGATGCCGAACTGACTCCCGATCGGATCCGGCATTTCAACCGTTAGCAGGTCGAGCGCGGCGGCGATCGGGTGACCGGCACGCAGTCCTCGAACGAATACGTCGAGCGCCACCGGAAACTGATCCTGCATCCGCTTCCGCCGCCGGTTGGCGCGGAATTGCAGGAAGAACAAAGGCAGCGCGGCGCCAAGGATTCCGCACATCGTCATCAGCAGGAATATCCGTCCCGCGCCGAGCACGGCACCAAACGCCAGCATCGTAACAACGACCAGTGCCAGCAGCACGACGGGCGCGGCGAGCAGCATGAGCATCAGCTGTCCCGTCGGCACGGTCACGCCGGCGGCGATCAACGTCCTTTCGAATTTCAAGGCCAAGACCGCGATCCACGGCGGAAGGCCGCTCGGCAGGCTGGTGTCGCGACGGCGCAGCAGGCTCAGGGCCTCACTGCGCGGAACGCCCTCGCCGATCATTTTCAGCCGCTGGTTCGCGGCACGCATTTCGCCGCGGGTATTGAGAACGCCCCGGATCAGCGTTTCCATTGCCAATAGCACCGCGCCGAACACGCAGGTCAGGGCCAGCAGGCGGATCCAGGTGTCGCTCATGATTCAAAGTTCGCGTCGGGGCGGAACAATTCTGACGACAGGCTGACGCCATGCGCCATCACCTGGTCGAGGAACCGCGGCCGGATGCCTGTCGCCTCGAACTTGCCGATGACCACGCCGTCCGGTGACACGCCCGTCTGACGGAAGCGGAAGATTTCCTGCATTGTCACGACGTCGCCTTCCATGCCGGTGATTTCCGACAGGCTCACCAACCGGCGGCGGCCGTCGCTGAGACGCGCAACCTGAATCACTGTGTGGATGGCCGATGCGATCTGCGCGCGGGCCGATCTCGGCGAAATCTCGATTCCGCTCATTCCGATCATCTGCTCGATACGGCTTATGGAATCTCGCGGAGTATTGGCGTGGACCGTCGTCATCGATCCGTCGTGGCCGGTGTTCATCGCCTGCAGCATATCGAACGCCTCGCCGGCGCGGACTTCGCCGACGATGATCCGGTCGGGCCGCATGCGCAGGGCATTCTTGACCAGGTCGCGCTGAGCGATCTCTCCCTTGCCTTCGATGTTTGCCGGGCGCGTTTCCAATCGCGCGACGTGGACCTGCTGCAATTGGAGCTCGGCCGAATCCTCGATCGTCACAATCCGTTCGCGCTCGTCGATATAGGCCGACATGGCATTGAGCATGGTCGTTTTGCCTGAGCCGGTGCCGCCCGAGATGAGCACATTCAAGCGCGCGGAGACGACGGCCTTGAGCACCGTTGCGACCTGCGCCGGGACGCTGCCGATCTCGACCAGCCGATCCATGCTGATCGGAATCTTCGCGAATTTACGAATCGACAGCAGCGACCCGTCGAGAGCCAATGGCGGAACGACGGCGTTGACGCGGCTGCCGTCGGCCAGCCGGGCATCGACCGTCGGCGAGGATTCGTCGACGCGCCGGCCGACCGCCGAGACGATTTTCTGAATGATCCGCAGCAAATGCTTCTCATCCTTGAACCGCACCGGGCTCGGCTCGAGCGAGCCGTAGCGCTCGACGAACACCCGGTTGTGGCCGTTGACCAGAATATCGGTGATCGTGGTGTCCTTGAGCAAAGGCTCGAGGGGCCCGAGGCCGAGCAGCTCATCGAGCACATCGGCGACCAATTGCTTGCGCTCGGCATGATTCAACGCATGCTTTTGCTTCGCCAATTCTTCCTGGACGATGTCGCCGACTTCATCCTGGATCTGCTCGCGCGACATGGTGTCGAGCGCGGCGAGATTGATGAGGTCGAGCAGCCGTTGGTGAAGCTCGACCTTCAAATCGGTGTGGACGTCGCGCTTGGCGAAGGCGCCGGCGTCGCCGACGGTCATCAGCCGCCGTTCCTCCAGGCTGCGTTCGACCTTGCCCGGTTCGGCCGGCGGCCCGTCGGGACTGGGCTTGCGGATCTGCCACATGGCCTAGCGCTCCAGCCCAAGCGCGGCGGCAACGCCGGCGTCGATCAGGCTCAAGTCGCGGCTCAGCGCGCTCTTGCGCTTGATCTCCTCGATCGGCACGCCGCGGTCGATCGCTGCGCTCATCGTCGCGTGATCGTTGGCGACCGTGAAGGCGATGTCTTGTCCCAAGACGTCTGCCACGTCGCTCGGCTGGACCGATTTGAACATCCCTTTTTCGAACCGGTTGACGATCACCCGCACGTCGAGGTTGGTCAGGTCCTGGGACGCAATCAGGTTAAGCTGGCGGCGCGCGCGATGGAGGCTGGAAATGCTCATTTCGGTGACCATCAAGGTGAGGTCGGACCTCGCCAGCAGCGATAGCGACCAATTGGTCCAATTGGTCGGAAGATCGATGAACACCGTTCCAAATTCGCGCATCGCCAGCTCGACGATCGACAGCGCCAACTCGTTCGACAGAGCTTCAAGGGGCATCATGTCGCGGGGCGCGGGAAGGATCTTCAATCCGCTCGGATGGGGCGTGGTGGTTGCCCGCAAAAGCTCGCCGTCGAGCCGCGAGCCGGCATCAACCAGGTCGGATAAGCTGAGCTTCGGCGCCAGCCCAAGCTGGAAGGCGGCATCGCCGAACTGCACGTCCATGTCGATCAGGCAGGCTTCGCGCCCGCACTTGGCTTCACTCGCCGCGAACCGCGTCGCGATCTGCGTCAGCAAGGCGGTCGCGCCAATGCCGCCGTCGCTCTTGATGATGCTGACCAGCCGCGAATGGGACGCAATTCCGCTTGCCACGCGTTCCGCGAGCTTGTTGCGGATTGGCGCCAGCGAAGCTTCCAGCTCCGCGATATCGAGCGGCAGCGGCACGACGTCGTGCGCGCCGGCGCGGATCAGCGCGCGGACCAGGGAAAGCGACGGATCGTAGGCCGCGGCGATCAGCGGCGTCGGGCTGGCCGCGGCGAGCGCCTTGAATCGTGCGACCGATGCATTGCTGTCGGCCGCAACCTGGACCACCGCCGCCGCGGCGCCGCTGATTTCGGAGGGATCGATCGCCGCCTCAGGCGCGATCAGCGACAAGGCCAAAGGGAATCCCGCGACGCGCGCGTTGACCAGCTCGCCGGCCTCGCCCTCCGCCCCGCTAAGGAACAGCTGCACCAGGGACTCGCGCCCGTGGTGGTGCCAGCTCTTGGCGGTCTCATTG
>DATHFE010000150.1:0-14107 GCA_035318245.1 Sphingomicrobium sp.
TATTTCGATGTTTCGCCGTGGTACGGGCTCGGCCTCGCCGAGCGGCGTTTCGGCCGCTTCCTGCACCGCCAGCCGCGCGACAGCTACCTCCTCTCGACCAAGGTCGGAAAGCTGCTCAAGGCTTCGCCGGAGAATCGCTCCAGGGAGCTTTTTCCCTACGCGGGCTCGCCCAACAATGTGGTGTTCGATTACTCCGCCGACGGGGTGAAAAGGTCGATCGAGGACAGCTTGCAGCGGCTCGGCGTCGATCGCATCGACGTGGTCTTCGTCCATGATCTTTCGCCCGACAACCGGCTGCTGCCGAGGCCATGGACCGAGGAGTTCGCGGTTGCTCTCAAGGGCGCGTTCCCTGCTTTGTCGAGGATGCGCGACGAAGGCATAATCAAGGCCTGGGGCGTCGGCGTGAACACGCCCGAGCCGATCCTGCGCGTGATCCGGGAATCCGATCCCGATGTCTGCCTGCTGGCATCGCAATATTCGCTGGTCGATCATGATTATGCGGTCGAGAACCTGTTCCCGGTTGCGCGCGAGCAAGGCGTCGGCTTCGTCGTCGGATCGTCGCTCAACGCCGGCTTCATCGCCGGCAGGCCGCGCTACAATTACGGCGACATGCGCTGGGACATCCCGCCGGAACGGATCGCCAAGCGCGACCACCTGCGCGCCGTCGCCGACCGGTTCGGAGTCGACCTGCGCACCACCGCGATGCAATTCTCCGCCAGCCCGGACGTGGCAGTTGCGCTCATCGTCGGCGCGCACACAGCCGAGCAGGCGCTGGCCAATGCGACCGCTATGACGGCGACGGTCCCGCCGGCTTTCTGGGATGAGTTAAAGCGCCAGGGCCTCATCGCGGCGGAGGCAAGTGTTCCGAGGGTGCGCGAGCTAGCTTAAACTTTGGGCTGAGCTGGACGAGCCAAGCACCAAGGTCGGCCATTCGCCCGAGCCGCCATGGACCAGCATCATCCCCTGCGCCGCATAGGCTGCTGCGACAGTTTCGGCCTGTGTATCAAGCAGTCCTGCGAGGATAAGCTTTGCGTCCGGTGCTACCGCCTTGGCGAAGGCCGGAGCGAGCTCGATCAGCGGGCCGGCGAGGATGTTGGCGATTAGGAGGTCGAACGGTGCCCGGGCGACGAGCACTTCCGATTCCATTCCGTCGGCGACGCACAGGAGGAGTTCGCCTCCGCCGCCGCCAAGCGGAACACGGTTGATCGCGGCGTTGTCGCGGGTGACGTCGATCGCGATCGGGTCCACGTCGGTGGCGATGCAGCGCGCCTTGGGCCACAGCGCCATCGCGGCGAAAGCGAGCAGCCCGGTGCCGGTGCCGATGTCGGCGATGTTTGAGAAGTCCGCGCCGTCTTTGGCCAGGTGATCGAGCGCGGAAAGGCAGCCGGCGGTCGTGGCATGTTGACCTGTGCCGAACGCCAGTCCGGCATCGATTTCGAACGCCACCGCACCTTCGGGCACGGCTTCGCGATGGGTCGGGGTGTGGACGAAGAAGCGCCCAGCGCGGATCGGTTCGAGGCCCTGCTGGCTCATCGTCACCCAGTCATCCTCGCCCAACTGGTCGATGTGTGGGGCGCTTCCGCCGGCCAGCCGCGACAGCATTTTCAGTTCTTCCAACGTTGGCTCGCGCTCGAAATAAGCATGGAGCCGCCAGTCGTCGGGCCTGGCCGGGTCGGGCTCGTCGACCACCAGCACCGGGGGCGAATCGTCGTGGGGGAACAGATCGTCGGCCTCGGGCATCGCCTCGGCCTCGGCGCGCGTACAGCGGAAGGTGACCCGCCAGCTCATTTGGCCGCCGCCTCCTCTTTGGCCAAGCGATCGTCGAGGTGTTTGGTGAGCGTCGCGGCATAGTTTCGGCAGCCGTCGGGGTCGAACAAAGGCAGCTTGCCGGTCATCCGCTCCTTCATCGCGCTGGCCGACGGGTGCGGCGTCAGCAGGATCTCACAGCGGCTCGCGGCGATCTTCGCGATCGAGGCGCGATAGGCGGCGAGATAGGCCGGATGGTCGGAAAAACGATAATCGTCGCGACTGATGGGCGACAGGCTGTCGGCATAAACCATCGACCGGCAGACCCCGCCGTCGCAGCTTTCCCAGCGCCAGCTGAGCGCTCCCGGCGTGTGGCCGGGCGTCGTCATGGCGGTCAGATTGAGGCCGTGGAGGCGGACTTCTCCACCATCGGCGATCACCCGGCCGACGTGGGCTGCTGGGAACGGCTTGTTCGTCCCGGTTTGCGGGTCGTCGGTGCTGGGTACGCCGGTGTTGAGCACCTTCTCCGCTGGCGCGGATGCCACCAGCGTCGCGCCGGTCAATTGCTGCAATCGCGCCATCCCGCCGACATGGTCGCGATGCTCGTGGCTCATCAGCAGATATTTTATGTCCGATAATTTGAAGCCCAGCGCACGGATATTGGCGGCAATCAGGTCGGCGCCCTTCTCCGTCCCGGCGTCGATCAGGACGTGACCCTCGTCCCCCGTCACCAGGATCGCGGAAATGCCGCAGGTGCCGACCAGATAGGTGTTGCCGTGAATCCGGACGGGCGGAGCAGGCTGGTCCCATTCGGTCGAATCGCCGCAGGCGGCGACCCACTCAGGTCCCGCCTCTTCGATCGGAGCCCGCGGGTGCTCGATTTGTCGCGGTGGCTTGCCGAGCGGGATGATGATTTGCTGGGCGGCCAGCGCCAACGCGAACAGGCTAACGAACATAGCTCGCGCCGTTGACGTCGATCACGGTGCCGGTCGACGCGGGCGGCGCGTCGATCGCGAGCCAGCGGATGGCTTCCGCCACCTCCTCGGCAGCCGCAACGCGGCCGAGCGGGATTTCGGCGATGACCGGCTCGCTTAAGCCCCTGCTGGCCATGAATTCCTCGACCATACCGGTCATGGTGAAGCCGGGGCAGACCGCGAAGGCGAGGATATTCTCCTTCGCGTAGCCGCGGGCGATGGTCTTGGTCATGCCGAGCAGGCCGGCCTTGGACGCGGCATAATGCCAGTAATCAGGGGAGTCGCCGCGATGACCGGCGCGGCTCGAGACGTTGACGATTCGGCCACCGCCGCGTGTGCGGAAATGGGCGATGGCGAGGCGGCTGAGGTCGGCGGAGGCCTGGAGGTTGACGGTCAGCGTGCGATTCCAAGCGGCGTGCCATTCGTCGTCAGGCGCGCCGTCGGCGACGCCTTCGTAAATGCCGGCATTGTTGACCAGCACATCGATGTGGCCGAGCCGCTCGAGCGCCGCTTCCCACAATGTTCGTGGACCTAACGGGTCGGTGAAATTGGCCGGGATCAATTCGCCGCTGCCGGCGGTCGAGTGGCCGGCGACATCGTGGCCCGTGCTGCGGAGGAGGTCGAAGGTTGCGGCGCCGATGCCGCGGCTTGCGCCGGTGATGAGGATGTTCATTGGCGCGCCCTAGCCCGGCGCGCCGAGCTAACCAACCCATCGTCATTCCCGCGAAAGCGGGAACCCAGATGCTTGCTTTGCGCTGGGTCCCCGCTTTCGCGGGGATGACGGCCTAAGCCGCGAATTTCGAGACGAAATCGCTGGTGGTGTTGCGGAAGTCGGCGATCTGCTCGCTGAAGCGGCCAAAACCCTGCTCGACCGAATCGATGTCGCGCGCGACATTTTCGGTTTCGGAGCGGATCGCGGCGATGGTCGAGCTCATCGAATCGGCGGCGAGCGCGGTTTCATCGACGGCGGCGGTGATCATCGTCACCGTCTGGGCCTGCAATTCCATCGCCTGGCGGATGCGGTCGGCCGAGCTTTGTACTTCCTCGACGGTCGACTGAATCGAGCCGTTGGCTTCGACCGTCTGGCGCGTCGCCTGCTGGATAGCGGTAATCTTGGCGGTGATGTCGTCGGTCGCGCGGGCGGTCTGGCTGGCAAGGCTCTTCACTTCCTGCGCGACGACCGCGAAGCCGCGCCCGGCATCGCCGGCGCGGGCCGCTTCGATCGTCGCGTTGAGGGCGAGAAGATTGGTCTGACCGGCGATGTCACGGATCAGGCCGAGGATCGATTCGATCGCCTCGACGTGGCCCGACAGCGCCTGGCTGACCTGCACCGCGGCTTCGGCCTGACCGCCGGCGCGGGTGGCGACGTCCGCCGCGACTTCGACCTCGTTCCGAGCGTCTTCGATTGCGCGGATCAGGCCGGCGGCGGTCTGGGCCGCTTCGCGCATGGCGATCGCCGATTGCTCGGCGGCGGCGGCGACTTCGCTGGTCTTGCCGAGCATTCCGCGGGCGCTGGTTGATGTGGTGACGGCTTGCGCGCGGAGCTGATCGCTTTCGCTGGTGCAGCGGGCGACGACGCTCATCACCTTGCGGTTGAACTCGCCGGCCTGCTCCGCCTGCCGGGTTCCGCTTTCGCCGCGTGTGATATGGATCGCATGATGGACGAAGACGTCGATTTCGACCATTTCGATTTCACTCAGGGTCCGCGCGAAGCGGACCCTTTCCTCGCCTTCGGGCACCGCGGCGCGAATGGCGTCGAACGCCGCTTCGGTTTCCCCGGCGACTCCCGACAGCAGGGTCGATAGCGTGATCCCGGCGCCAAGCGCGCGCTCGACGTAGGTGCGTGCGGTGGCGACCCATTCCGGCTGGCCCAGGCGAAGATATTTGTCACGAAGGTACGGGACGATCTTAGCCGCATATTCCTCGATCTGGTCGTCGCTGATCTTTGCGGTGACCTCTTCCGACAGGCGGTAGCGGCGCCAGAAATCGCGGGCCATCTCCATTTCATGGCCGCTGATGCTGGCCCACAATTCCGCCGCACGGGCCGGCAAGTCGCCGCCGACGTCGTAGAAGCCAATCCCCCGTGGCAGATCATAGCCCCCGGTCGAACTGCCTTGGTCGCCGCGTCCCGTCGTCATTGTCACCCTCATCTCAATTGCATTTGGCCAAAACCGATGACTGCCTATCGCGCGGCAATGGTTAAGGGCGGGTTAGGGCGGCGGTGAATCTTGCCAGCGATGGGGTAGGGTCTTAAGCGGTCCCCACCCTCATACCGGAGCCTTAAGAGCCATGGCGCGAAACCCTTCACGGCCCCTGTCACCGCATCTCACCGTCTGGCGATGGGGGCCGGGCATGCTGGTCTCGATTCTCCACCGCGTCACTGGCGGCGCTTTGTCGGTCGCCGGACTGGCCCTGCTCGTATGGTGGCTCGTCGCAATCGCGGGCGGGCCAGCGAGCTATGTCGGCCTGTCCAAGGCAGCGGCGCACCCTGCGGGGCTGATCGTGCTGATCGGGATCAGCTGGGCCTTCTTCCAGCATCTGCTGTCGGGGATGCGCCATTTGTTGCTCGATACCGGCGCCGGATACGAGCTCGGCATCAACAAGACATCGGCGATTGCGACAATTGTCGGCTCGGTCGCGCTGACCATCGCCCTGTGGGTCAACATCTTGGGAGTGGGTCGATGACCGATAGCGAAAGCGCAACACGCGATCTCGGTTCGGCCCATCACGGCGGCGAGCATTGGGTCCACGAGCGGCTGTTAAGCGCCGCATCGCTGCTGCTCGGCATATGGCTGCTGGCGTCGCTGCTACTGCTTCCCAGCCTCGACCAGCGCACGCTCGGCGAATGGCTGCGCGGCGCGTCGGGCGCGGTGCCGATGGCTTTGTTCATCATCGTGTCGTTCAAGCATGCGGTCGATGGATTGAAGGTCGTCGTCGACGATTATGTCCATGACGACGGCAACCGCTTCCTGCTCATCGGGCTGATCAACTTTCTCGCCGTCGGCGGCGCGAGCCTCGCATTGTTCGCATTGGCGAAGATTGCGCTCGGCGCCGCCGCATGAGCAAAGACTATAAGATCATCGACCATACGTATGACGTGGTCGTGGTTGGCGCGGGCGGCGCCGGGCTTCGCGCCACCATGGGCGCTGCCCAACAGGGCCTCCGGACCGCTTGCGTCACCAAGGTCTTCCCGACGCGAAGCCACACCGTCGCCGCGCAGGGCGGGATCGCCGCCAGCCTCGGCAACATGGGACCCGACCAGTGGCAGTGGCATATGTACGACACGGTCAAGGGATCGGACTGGCTAGGGGACCAGGATGCGATCGAATATCTCGTTCGCGAGGCGCCTGCCGCGGTCTATGAACTCGAACACGCCGGCCTGCCGTTCAGCCGCACCGAGGACGGCCGGATCTATCAGCGCGCATTCGGCGGCATGACCCAGAATATGGGCGAAGGCCCGCCCGCCCAGCGCACCTGCGCCGCCGCCGACCGCACCGGCCATGCGATGCTCCACACTCTCTATCAGCAGAGCCTCAAGCACGACGCCGATTTCTACATCGAATATTTCGCGCTCGACCTGATCATGGAAGACGGCGCGTGCCGCGGCGTGGTCGCTTTGTGCCTCGACGACGGGTCGATCCATCGCTTCCGCAGTCAGGCGGTGGTGCTCGCGACCGGCGGCTATGGGCGCTGCTATTTCACCGCGACCAGCGCGCACACCTGCACCGGCGACGGCAATGCGATGGTGCTGCGCGCCGGTCTTCCGCTGCAGGATATGGAGTTCGTCCAGTTTCATCCAACCGGAATCTACGGCGCGGGGATGCTGATCACCGAGGGCGCGCGCGGCGAGGGCGGCTATCTCGTCAATTCAGAGGGCGAGCGGTTCATGGAACGCTACGCCCCGTCGGCTAAAGACCTCGCCAGTCGCGACGTCGTCTCGCGATCGATGGCGATGGAGGTGCGCGAAGGGCGCGGCGTCGGCGAGGCGAAGGACCATATGTTCCTCCACCTCGACCATATCGACGCCAAGATCCTGCACGAGCGGCTGCCCGGGATCGCCGAGACCGCGAGGATTTTCGCCGGGGTCGACATCACCCGCCAGCCGATCCCGGTGGCGCCGACGGTCCATTACAACATGGGCGGAATCCCGACCAATTATCACGGCGAAGTCGTCACCCTGAAGGATGGCAATCCCGACACGGTCGTCCCCGGCCTGTTCGCGGTGGGGGAAGCGGCATGCGTTTCGGTCCACGGCGCCAATCGCTTGGGATCGAACAGCCTGATCGACCTGGTGGTGTTCGGCCGCGCCGCCGGGCACCGGCTGGGCGAAGTGGTCAAGCCCAATGCCACCCAAAAGGAACTCGCCCAGGATGCGGGCGACCTCGCGCTGACCCGGCTGGACCGTTTCCGCAACGCCGACGGGAAGAGCCCGACCGCCGAAATTCGCGTCGAGATGCAGCGCGTGATGCAGGCCGATTGCGCGGTGTTCCGCACCGAGCGCACGCTCGCCGAGGGGCAGGCGAACATCGACAAGACCTTCGCCCGCATGGCCGACGTCCATGTCACCGACCGCAGCCTGATCTGGAACAGCGATCTGGTCGAGACGCTCGAACTCGACAATCTGCTCGCGCAGGCGGTGGTGACGATGCATTCCGCAGCCAACCGCAAGGAAAGCCGCGGCGCGCACATGCACGAGGATTTCCCCAGCCGCGACGACAAGAATTGGATGAAGCATACCGCGGTGTGGCTCGACGGCTGGGGCGGCAAGGGCGGCGGCGTCAGGATCGACTATCGCCCGGTCCACGAATTCACGCTGACCGACGAGATCGCCTACATCAAACCCAAGGCGCGGGTGTACTAAGAAATTGAGATTGTTGAATTAATGAGCGCGCTGGGAAATTTCCCAGCGCGCTCTTTTTGTGCTTGCCCACCAAACAGACTGCGACGAACCGTGCATTTTTATCGATGAACCGTTGACGACGAACCGTGCATTATCGTAGACGAACCGAGTTAATGGCATGGGGAGTGAGACAATGTACGCATCGGACGGACAACGATCGCCCGGTAAAAAATTGCTTTTGGCCATCCTGATTGGAATAGCGCTGGCGGTTCCGCTCTTTTCCGTTTGGCTATTGGTATACGACCGTCAGAGCCAATCGGCTGAGGCTCAGTCGTCCATCACCGAGGGCTGGGGAGGACGACAGGCGATCAGCGGTCCGGTGCTGGTCATTCCCTATCGCTCGACGACGACTGAGACATCGGTCGGCACCGGCTCGACCGTCAGCCGCACGCGCGAGTTGTGGAAGGAGATGGTGCTCGAACCCGAAGCGGTCGACATCAAGAGCAAGGTCACGCCCGAGCTGCGCAAGCGCTCGATCTATGAAGCGGTGGTCTACGACGCGACCGCCATTGGCGCGGCGCGCTTTGCATTCCCGCCCGATCTTGGCCGTTTTGGCGTTGAGCCCGGCTCGCTCGATCTCTCCCGCGCCGAGCTTCGTTTCGGCTTAAGCGATCCGCGTGGACTTGGCGCCAATCCTAAGGTCAAGGTCGAGGGGCGGACGGTCCGGCTCCAGCCGGGCAGCGGCAGCGGCTCGGGCCGCGGATTCTTCGCCTTCGTCGATGCCGCGCCTCTCTCGAGCCGGACAATGATCGTCGAGTTCGATTATGCATTTCGCGGCAACAGCTCGCTTGCCCTGGCGCCGCACGCCGGTGACACACATTGGGTGGTGACCAGCAGCTGGCCGCATCCGTCGTTCGGTGGATCCTTCCTGCCGGGAACGCGGCAGGTCAGCGAGAAGGGCTTCAGTGCCGACTATCGGATCGGAAACCTGGCGCTTGGCCGCTCGCTGGTGTCGACCAACGACAAGGGCGGAAGTAATATCACCGAAAGCGCCCTGCCCGCAGGTCGAACCTACGCTGGCGAAAGTGGGGCAGGTGCATCCAGCCCTGCATCGATCAGCCTGATCCAGCCGGTCGACCTTTATTCACAGGTCAATCGCGCGACAAAATATGGGTTCCTGTTCATCGGCTTCACCTTCGTCACATTGTTGATGTTCGACGTCATCGGCGGAGTGAGGGTGTCGGCGGTCGAATATCTGCTGATGGGCGCGGCAATCGTGCTCTTCTTTGTGCTGTTGCTGGCCTTTGCCGAGGTGATCGGTTTCACCCCCGCTTATATCGTCGCTTCACTGGCAATCGCCGGGCTTAACACGGCATATTCCGCCGCGGTCTTAGGAAGCTGGAAGCGTGGCTATGTGATCGGAGTGCTTCTGATCGGGCTCTATGCGGTGCTCTATATCCTGCTCGGGCTCGAGGCTTTCTCGCTGCTGATCGGATCGCTAATGTTGTTCGTGGCGCTAGCCGGCGTGATGTACGCCACCCGGCGTATCGACTGGAGCGGAACGGCCGCCAAGGAAGCCGCAGAGTAGGGGCTGGTCGCGGGGAGCGGCTGCCGCTAAGCCGCTCCCCGCCTATGACCGATCCCATCCCCCCCAAGCGCATTTTCCCGACCTCGAAAGTCGATGCGCAGGCGGCCAAGCATGTGCCGTCGTCGCCGCAGACCGAGGACCCCGCCTACCGACTGGCGTTCCAGGACAATGACTTCCTGCTGCGGCCCGATTTGCGCCCGGTGCGGTTCCAGCTGGAACTGCTCAAGCCCGAACTGTTGCTCGACGAAGCCGAAATCGGCTCGACCTTTGTCTTCTACGGCTCGGCGCGGATTCCCGAGCCGGCCAAGGCCGATTTGCTGATCGCGGCGGCAACCAATGACGAGCAATTGCTGATCGCCAACAACCTTAAGGCCAAGTCGAAATATTACGACGAGGCGCGAAAACTGGCCCGGCTCGCCAGTCGCTCCGACCGCGACGAGGAAGGCAAGCGCCATTTCGTCGTCTGCTCGGGCGGCGGGCCGTCGATCATGGAAGCTGCCAACCGGGGGGCATGCGACGAAGGTCAGGAATCGATCGGCCTCAATATCGTCCTGCCGCACGAGCAATTGCCCAACACCTTCGTCACGCCGTCGCTAAGTTTCCAATTCCATTATTTCGCGCTGCGCAAGATGCACTTCCTGCTGCGGGCGCGCGCGATCGCGGTGTTCCCCGGCGGGTTCGGCACGTTCGACGAAATGTTCGAGCTTCTGACCTTGATCCAGACCGGCAAGGTCCGCCCGATGCCGGTCCTGCTATTCGGCCGCGAATTTTGGGAGAAAGTGATCGATTTCCAGGCGCTCGCCGACGAGGGTGTGGTTTCGCGTCACGATTTGGACCTGATCAGCTGGTGCGAAACCGCCGAGGAAGCCTGGGCGTGCGTCCGCAATCATTATGAGGAAGAGCGCGACCGCGACATCTAGCCGCGGTTGCTAAGCTAATTGGTTTTCTTGGCCTCGGCCGGGCCGGTCAGCTTGGCCGCGCCCTCGCCGCCGACGTTCTTCGGGCTGGCGCTGGCCTTCTGCTCGGTCAGCACCGGCTCTTTCTCGCCCTTTTCGGCAGCTCCGGCCGCTGCGACGGGCGCTGCCGCCGCCGGTGCGGCGGGAAGCGGCCGCGGCGCATTGCTATGGGCGTTGAGGAAGGCGATGACGTTGGCGCGGTCCTCGGGGTTGCTCAGGCCGGCGAAGGTCATCTTGGTACCGGGCGCGAATTTCTTCGGGCTTGCCAGCCATTCGCTGAGATTGGCGAAGTCCCAGGTTCCGCCCTTACCGGCGAGGGCTTCGGAGAATGCGAAGCCGTGGGCGCCCTTGCCGATCTCTTCGCCGAGAACACCCCAGAGATTGGGACCGAGCGCATTGGCGCCGCCATTGTCGGCGTTGTGGCAGGCGGCGCACTTCTTGAACACTTGCTCGCCCTTGGTCGGGTCGGCGACCGAGAAGTCGACCGGCTTTTCGACCGCGGCGGCATCTGCGCCCTCCTCGATCACGCCTTCGATCGGATAGCCCATTTTCTCGGGCCGCTCATCATGGAACACTTCGCTGGTGACAATCGAACCGCCCAAGGCGATGATCCCGGCAAACAGCACCCAGCCCGCAATGGTAGTGTTCCGGTCGTCCATGAAACCCCGTTCGGCCGTGCCGATGTTAGCCCTGAAAAGTGGCGCATCCTTTAAGCGGGCGTTCTGGCGACTTCAAGCGGCCAGCCAATGCTCGAGCAATGTCCGTGCGATGGCGTAGGGCGGGGGTGGCAGGAAAGTGGCGTCGGGCGCTCCGGCAATCGCCGCTTCGACTTCGGCGCGAGTAAACCAGCGGGCATCGTCAAGCTCCGTCATGTCGATCGTCAGCCGATCGTCGAGCGCACGGGCGGTGCAGCCGATCATCAGTGACGACGGGAACGGCCATGGCTGGCTGGCGATGTAGGTAACGTCGGCGACCGCGATGCCCGCTTCCTCGGCGAGCTCGCGGGCGACGGCGGCTTCGATGGTCTCACCGGCCTCGACGAACCCGGCCAGCGCCGAATAACGGTTGGGCGGATAATGCGGCTGGCGGCCAAGCAACAGGCGCCCATCATACTCGGCAAGCATGATCACCACCGGGTCGACGCGCGGGAAATGCTCGGCGCCGCAATCGCAGCGCCGCGACCAGCCGCCACGAACGATCTTGGTCGGCTTTCCGCAGCTTGCGCAAAATCGGTGGCGGCGATGCCAGTTGGTCAGGCTCAGCGCGGCGGCGAAGGTCGCAGCGTCGCTGGGGTGGAGCAGGGCGAGCAAAGGGAAGGCGGCGCGCGCATCGGCCGGAGAATATGGGGCCAGCGAGGTGAACCGCGGAGCGCCATCGTCCAGGCCGAGGAAGAGCGCCGGGTCATGGACCTTGCCCCAGGTGAGCCGGCCTTCGCGGTCGAGCGCGGGCAAACCGTCGAGCCATTGCAACTGGCGCGCAGCCTGGTCCGCTGCCAGTTCGTCGATTCGCTCGGGCTGGCCGCGGAGCAGGTCGGCGCGATCCAGGCCGGCACCGGAGAAGAATGGTTCAGGCAGCAAGGTCGGCGTTGCGCTTGGCGAGGACCAGTTCGGCGGCGCGGCGGTAAAGTGTCGGAAGCCCCACGTCGCCGATGCGGTCCAACGGCTGCCACCAGCCTTCGCCTGTGGGCTCGCTTGCGCCAATGACGGTGAGATCGAGCGCGAAATGGGTGAAGACATGGCGCAGTTGGGCGAGGGGCGCTCCATTGAGCGGCAACGGATCGTCGCTCCAATCAGGGCCGGGAAGGGCAGCCATACCGCCAAGCATCCCGCGCTCGGGACGGCGGACCAGCCACACCGCGCCGTCACGCTCGATCCAGCGGGCGATGCCGTGGCGGAGTGGGCGCTGGCGTTTGGCGGAGCGCCCTGGAAATGCTTCGGGATTGCCGCTGGCCAAGGCCGCGCAATGGGCATTGAGGGGACAGGCGGTGCAATCGGGCGCACGCGGACGGCATATCGTCGCGCCGAGGTCCATCATCGCCTGGGCGAAATCGCCGGCGTTCTGTTGCGGGGTCATGGCCTCCGCCAGCACACGAATTTGCGGCCGGGCATCGGCGATTGGCTGTTCGATGGCGTGCAAACGGGCGATGATCCGCTCGACGTTGGTGTCGATTACGACCGCTCGCCGGCCAAAGGCGATCGCTGCAATCGCTGCCGCGGTGTAGGCGCCGATGCCCGGCAGGGCGCGAAGTTCACACTCGGTGGTCGGGAAACCGCCTTGTGCGGCGACCTGCCTGGCGCAAGCGATAAGATTGCGGGCCCGGGCATAATAACCGAGCCCGGCCCATTCGCTCAGGACATCGGCGTCGGGCGCGGCGGCGAGTGCCTCGACGGTCGGCCAGCGCGCGACGAATCGCTCGAAACGCGGAGCAACGGCGGCGACCGTCGTCTGCTGGAGCATGACCTCCGACAGCCACACCCGATACGGATCGGGGGGCGTATCTCCAGGCATCGCGCGCCACGGCAGCGCCCTTGCGGTCTTGCGATAATGTGCCAGCAGGCGAATTGCAGCATTGGCGTGCATGGCGCGGCTATGGCATGGTCGGCGGCGATGGCGAAGACCCCTTCCAGGCACGAGGCACCGCGCCGCGGTTATGCGCGCGCAGCGGGCGATATTGTCGGCGACATCGGCGGGGTCGCATTCAAGCGCTTCGGCTTCGTCCAGAGCGCGGTGGTCAGCCGTTGGCGAGAGATTGTCGGCGAGCGCTACGGCCGGGTGTCCTCACCCGAATCGATCAAATTCCCCGCCGGCAAGAAATCTGGCGGAACGCTGACCCTGCTCGTCGAGGGGGCACATGCGCCATTGATGCAGCATTTGACGCCTTTGATCATCGAGCGGGTCAATCGCTTCTTCGGCTATCCGGCCGTCGCCCGGATCTCATTCCGCCAGGGCGCAGCCGCAAAAGCAGCGCCGCGACCGGTTCGGCCCGCTCCAGCCCCGGTCCCGCGCGAGCTCGGTGAAGGGCTTCGCCAGATCGCCGATCCCGAACTCAGGGCTTGCCTCACATCGCTTGCTGCGCAACTTGCCGGATCGAACGGCCGGCCATCGGTCGAGCCGCCACCGCCCATTCCCAACCCCATCAATGTCCGGAGTGATCAATGAAGCTGATGCAAATCCTGGTGGCCGGCGCGGCGATCCTCGCCAGTTCCGCCTGCAACGCCGAAAAGGGCGGCAATTCGGCGGCGGTTTCGTCCGCGCCGGTCAAGCCGATTGCGCCTCCGAAGGGCGGCGACTGGACCAAGATGGTCAATGAAACGCCCGAGGGCGGCTTTGTCATGGGCAACCCCAATGCCCCGGTGAAGTTGATTGAATATGGTTCGTTGACCTGCCCGCACTGCGCCGAGTTCGACGAGGTCGGAGCCAAGCCGCTGATCGACAAATATGTGAAGGCCGGCCAGGTCAGCTGGGAATTCCGCAACTTCGTTCGCGATCCTTACGACATCACCGCATCACTGGTGGCCCGCTGCGGCGGGACGACCAGCTTCTTCGGCCTGACCCGCGGACTTTATGCCGAGCAGAAGGACTGGATCGCCAAGGTCCAGGCGGCTTCGCCCGAACAGCAACAGGCGCTCGCCGGCATGCAGCCGCAGCAGCAATTCAGCGCCATGGCGCAGCTGGCGGGTTTCCCGCAGTGGGCGGCAATGCGCGGCGTGCCGACGGCCAAGAGCGCCGCTTGCCTCGCCGACCAGGGCGCGGTGACAAAGCTGGTCCAGATGCAAAGCGATGCGATCTCGCAGTTTGACATTCCGGGAACGCCCTCATTCATCATCAACGGAACGCTGGTCGAAGGCGCCACCTGGGAAATGCTTGAGCCAAAGCTCAGGGCCGCGATCGGCTCCTAGGGCGAGGTTGGGGGCGACGCGTTGAAAATCCGCCGGCTCAAGCTCAGTGGTTTCAAGAGCTTCGTCGAGCCAGCCGAACTGAGGATCGAGCCGGGGCTGACCGG
>DATHFE010000151.1:0-2376 GCA_035318245.1 Sphingomicrobium sp.
CGGGACCAGCGGAACGCGTGATGCGCTGGGCGAGCTGATTCTCACCCCGCCGTGCGAAGCCAATGCCTCGATGGCTGCGATGAAGAAGGCCGACGAAGCCAAGTTCAAGGCGATCTGCACCGGCGTCCGCACCGACGGCGCATATATCGAAGCCGGCGAGAACGATAACCTCATCGTCCAGAAGCTCGAAGCCAATCCGGGAACGCTGGGCATCTTCGGTTACAGCTTCCTCGAAGAGAATGCGGCCAAACTGAAGGGCGTCACGATCAACGGCGTGGCATCGACCTATCAAACGATCAGCAGCTTCCAATATCCCGGCGCGCGGCCGCTCTATGTCTATGTGAAGAATGCCCACGCCCGCGCAATCCCGGCGATCCGCGCGTTCGTCGCGGAATTCACCAAGGAAAGCGCGTTCGGTCCCAAGGGCTATCTGCTGCAGTCGGGCCTGGTCGCGGCGCCGAACAATATCCGGGCACGCAGCCAGGCGGCGGCGCGGACGCTGTCACCGCTCAATCTGGCAAGCTTGAAATAGTCGTCGCTAAAGCAGACCGTGGGCCCTCGCTGAGCGAGGGCAGGGAAAAAGGGACATCAAATGAACAAGGCTATTACCCGCGCTCTGCTGGGCGGCGGCGCGCTTTTCTGGGCAACCGCCGCGATAGCGCAGGATCCGGCGCCTCAGCCGGCCGAAAGCGACCAGCCTGACCAGTCGGACGCGACCGCCGATGCGGCGATCGCCGAAGCGGCCCCGGCCGATGACGCGGCGGCCAAGATCGAGTTGCTCCAGGCGCAGGTCGAGGCGCTCCAGGAGGCGCTGGAACAGGTCAAGGCTTCAGTGGTCAAGGCAACCCCGTCGTGGAAGGGAGCACCCGAATTCGCCGACAAGGATACGGGCTTCACCTTCAAGCCCAAGGGCTTCATGCAATTCGACGCCGGCTACGTCGGCTTCCCCGATGGAGACCAGCTGCGCGGCACCCAGGCCGGCATCAATTACCAAAATCTCGGCTGGAATACGCGCGCACGCCGCCTCGTGTTCGGCGCCGAAGGCGGCCTGCCGGGTGGGTTCAAATACAAGGCCGAATTCAACTTCGCCCAAGGCACCGTCGACTATGAGGATATCCTCCTCAGCTACGACTTCGCCAAGGTTCCGCTGACCGTCACCGTCGGCAATTTCTATCCCTACAGCAGCCTTGAAACGATGACTTCTTCGCGCCTCGGCTCAATGCTCGAGCGGGCCAGCTTTACCGACGCGTTCAACGATAATCGCCGTCTCGGCATCGGGCTCAGTCTGGCCGACAAAAAGGCCGACCGCTATACCTTCTCCGCCGGCATTTTCTCGAGGGAGATCAACGATACAAGCTTCATTCGCACCGGCTGGGAATTTGCAGCGCGGGGCACCTACACGCCGCCCGTCGCTGGGGGCTTCGTCCACTTGGGCGCCAGCGTCCATCACCGGGTCAACAACCAGGAAGCGCTGGCGCAGCAATATCGTTCGCGTCCGCTCACTCAAGTCACCGACCAGCGCTTTGTTGATACCGGCAATATCGCATCGCGCGGTGACAACAGCGTCGGTCTCGAACTGGGAGGCGTGTTCAAGTCGTTCCACTTCGCCGCCGAAGCGCAGAAGTTGTGGGTCAATCATGCGTTCAGCCCGACCGACGTGCTCAACGATCCGGAGAGCAATGACACGATCCCAGGGGGCGCGGTCAAGCTCAACGGCGACCCGTCATTCGAGGGCGGCTATTTCGAATTGGGCTATTACTTCACCGGGGAAAGCCGTGGCTACAAGGGCGGCAAGTGGGACCGCACCAAGGTCCTACATCCGTTCGACAAGGGCGGCTGGGGCGCGATCCAGCTCAACGGCCGGATCGATTATTTGAACCTCAATGACTCGGTCGGAAATGCCGGCGCGAACCTGACCGTCGCCAACCCCAATTACGTCAATGGCGGCAAGCAAATCGGATACCAGGCCAGCGTGATCTGGAATCCGATGGATTACCTGCGTTTCATGGCACAGTACGGCCATGTTGATGTCACCGGCGGCCCGCACGCCATTTCGCCCTTGTTCTCGCCGGCGGACACCACGCCGATCAACAAGCGCGACTATAATGTCGACACCGCCGCGGTCCGCGCCCAGCTCGAATTCTAACTCTGAATTCTCCCAGGAAGGCCCCTTCGCCAAGTCGGCGGAAGGGGCCTTTCGCTTATTCGGCCGAGGCCGGACCGACCGGGCGCGGGCGCGCTTCCTCGTCGATCGCGACGAAGGTGAACAGGCCCTCGGTCACCTTGACCCTGACCTCCCCCCGGTCGCGCCAGGCCATCACTTCGATGCGGACCTTCATCGACGTTCGGCCCACGCTTTCGACCTCCGCGTAGACC
>DATHFE010000152.1:0-3915 GCA_035318245.1 Sphingomicrobium sp.
ACAAGGGCACACCGGCGTAGGGAGGGAATAGGCTCGCGCCGTTTCCCTCCAGTATGGAGACGAACATGGCCGACGCGCCCGCCCGCACTGAACTTGCCCCGAAGATCACGACCGGCCCGATCCGGGGGTCGCGCAAGATCCACGTCGGCCCCTTGAAAGTCGCGATGCGCGCGGTCGATCTCGAGCCTTCGTCGGGCGAGCCGCCGCTCAACCTTTACGACACCAGCGGCCCCTACACCGACCCCGCCGTCACCACCGACATCAAGGCCGGCCTCGCCGAGCTGCGCGCCGGCTGGATCCGCACCCGCGGGGACGTCGAGGAAGTCCGCGCGAGAGAAACCCGCCCTGAGGATAACGGCCTCTCCGGCCCCGACCGCAGCGGCGGGGTCGAGCCCTTCCCCAACGTCCGCCGAACCGTGCTTCGCGCCAAGCCCGGCCACAATGTCAGCCAAATGCATTACGCCCGCCAGGGCATCATCACGCCCGAGATGGAATATGTCGCCATCCGCGAAAATATCGGGCGCGAAATGCTCCGCGGCCATGTCCGGGACGGCGAGGATTATGGCGCCTCCATCCCCGACCATGTCACCCCCGAATTCGTCCGCGACGAAGTCGCCCGCGGCCGCGCGATCATCCCCAGCAACATCAATCACCCCGAGAGCGAGCCGATGGCGATCGGCCGCAATTTCCTCGTCAAGATCAACGCCAACATCGGCAATAGCGCGGTCGCGTCCGACGTCGCGTCCGAAGTCGACAAGATGGTCTGGTCGATCCGCTGGGGCGCCGACACGGTCATGGACCTGTCGACCGGCCGCAACATCCACGACACCCGCGAATGGATCGTCCGCAACGCGCCCGTCCCCATCGGCACCGTCCCGATCTACCAGGCGCTGGAGAAGGTCGGCGGCGTCGCCGAGGACCTCACCTACGAAATCTTCCGCGACACGTTGATCGAGCAGGCCGAGCAGGGCGTGGACTATTTCACCATCCACGCCGGGGTCCGCCTGCCCTACGTGCCGATGACCGCCAACCGCGTCACCGGCATCGTCAGCCGCGGCGGATCGATCATGGCCAAATGGTGCCTCAGCCACCACAAGGAGAGCTTCCTCTACGAAAATTTCGAGGACATTTGCGAGCTGATGAAGGCCTACGATATCGCCTTCAGCCTTGGCGACGGCCTCCGCCCCGGAAGCATCGCCGACGCCAATGACGAGGCCCAGTTCGCCGAGCTCTACACCTTGGGCGAACTGACCAAAGTGGCCTGGAACCACGACGTCCAGGTGATGATCGAAGGCCCCGGCCACGTCCCGATGCACAAGATCAAGCTGAACATGGAAAAGCAATTGGAGGCGTGCGGCGAAGCGCCCTTCTATACGCTCGGGCCGCTGACCACCGACATCGCGCCCGGCTACGACCATATCACCAGCGGCATCGGCGCCGCGATGATCGGCTGGTACGGCACGGCGATGCTTTGCTACGTCACCCCCAAGGAGCATCTCGGCCTGCCCGACCGCGACGACGTCAAGGTCGGCGTCGTCACCTACAAGCTCGCCTCCCACGCCGCCGACCTCGCCAAGGGCCACCCCGCCGCCAAGCTCCGCGACGACGCGCTCAGCCGCGCCCGCTTCGACTTCCGCTGGCGCGACCAGTTCAACCTGTCGCTCGACCCCGATACGGCCGAGGAATATCACGACCAGACGCTGCCGGCCGAAGGCGCCAAGACCGCCCATTTCTGCAGCATGTGCGGCCCCAAATTCTGCTCGATGAAGATCACCCAAGACGTCAGGGATTTTGTCGCGAAGCAGAGCGCGGAAGCGGCTGATGCCGGGGGCATCAGTGCTTCTAGCTCCACGATCGAACAGTTGATCGCGGCCGAGGAAGCCGAAGCGGGAATGGCCGAAATGTCAAAACGCTTCCACGAAGAAGGCGGCGAGCTCTACGTCCCGGCGGCGGAATAGTTCGAGCGATGCGTTATCCTGGCTACCTGCGCCTAATCGACAGTTTCGGCCTCTTGGCGATCGCTTCGACGGTTACATTCGCCACGTTGCCAGAACCCCTTCGCCCAGCGGAGCATCTCGATGATCTTTGGGGGAATCTCTCATCTGAGCTGGTGGGAATTTGGCTGGCCGTGCGTCTGATCGACTTTGTCATAAAGAAGAATGAAGGAGCTACGAAGGGACGGGTTCGTGTCGTGCGTGGTATGCGCTACTTGGAGCGACTTTTTACCAGTTTTTACCGTTACCCCCGCTCTCATGAGCTGGCCGACCTTTTGCGCGAATTCCGTTGGAATAAGGGTCGGCTTGAGCAACGTAAGAAACACCTGAAGCGTGACGAGGTAGGTGATGCGGAACTATTCTACGATATTGGCGCACAACTGCTCTACCTGCTCCCACAAGTTGCTCCCAACGACCAAGATAAAATTGAGTACGATTCACGGCGGTATCACGGGCTTTTAACTGACCTCGGGATTGCTCGCGAGAAAGCTGAGCAAAACATCCTAGAAGAGACAGATGAGGATAGTGGGATTTGACACACGGCGAACCCGCTTCGAGCGCCGAAGGCGGCTGCCTGTGCGGCGCCTTGCGCTACCGCGTGTCGGGCGAGCCGGTCGCGGCGACGCTATGCCACTGCCGTTCCTGCCGCCGGGCGAGCGGCGGGGTCACCGTCGCCTGGGCGGTGTTCGACCAGGACAAGTTCGAATGGCTCAGCGCCAGCCCGTCCGAATATCGCTCGTCACCCGGCATCTACTGGCGGCATTGCGCCACTTGCGGCAGCCTCGTCGGCTATCGCCGCGACAGCCGCCCCGACCACATCGACATCACCACCGCGACCCTCGACGATCCCGACGCCTTCCCGCCGACGGTCGAGATCTGGACCGGCGACAAGATCGCCTGGGAAGCGCTCCACCCCGATCTGCCCAAGAAACTGCGCAGCAGCCTCAACGAATGAGGAGCGCAGCCATGCCGGCGGCATGGCGAGCACCGAATTGCGAACAGAAAAACGCCGCCGCCCCCTACTTGGGAACGGCGGCGCTTACTGACCGATAAATGCCGGCTTTGGCTCAGTTGTTGTTGTAGGCCGGACGAACGCTGGTTTTGTAGGCCGGCTGCACGCCCGGCTTCTTGCCGTCGCGGGCGAGCATGAAATCGACCTTGGCTTGTTGCGCCACGGCCGGCTTGGCGGCCGGCGCCTCGACCGGATTTGCCGGGTCGGCCTCGCGCTCCGCCAGCTGGTCCATCCCGGCCGCGCGGCGCAAGCGATGCTTCAGCGACAGCGACGGATTATCCTCGGTCGGGCCCTTGTACGCGGCCTGCATATTGGGGCTGAAGCGCGACAGGTCGAAGCCTTCGGGCAGGTCCGTCACCGGGCCCTCGATCTCGGCCGAAGGCTCGGCAGCCGCCGCGGCTCCTGCCGCCGGCGCAAAGGCCTGGACGAAGGCGGGTTCGCTCTGCTCGGGCATGTAGCCGGGCTGCGGCTGGGCGGCCATCGCCGGCTCGGGGGCCACATCCTCGCCCAGTGCGGCGGGGGTATTTTCGATCGATTCCTGCCATTCGGCTTCTTCCGCTTCGCGGCGAAGTCTGCGGCGGCGCGAGGCTATGCCGAGACCGCCAAGCGCCAGGATGCCGAGACCGGCAGCGCCGGCGATCGGCAGCGCATTATCGGCCGCCAAGGTTTCGATGGCGGACGGCTGCTCGGCCGGCGCGGAAGGCGCATTCGCGGCGACGGCGGCGGCAACAGGAACAATCGGTTCAGTTTGCGCTGGCAGTGCCTCGGCCGGAGGGGCGACTGGCGCCGCGGTCACTGCGGCGGGCGCGGCGGCAAGGGCCGGCGCGGCGCTGGCGACGTGGGCCGGCGCCGGGCGCGAGCGCACAGCGGTCGTCTTGGCGGTCGTCTTTGCCGCCGTCGCCTTGCGGG
>DATHFE010000153.1:0-4080 GCA_035318245.1 Sphingomicrobium sp.
GACCCGCTCGACCTGCTGCGCGCGCTCACCGGCGTCGCGATGGCCGGCGCCGGACCCGACTGGCATTTGGCCGCGAGGCGGATGATTGATGTGCTGCTTGCCGGATTAAAGCCCTGAACGAAAAAGCCCCGGCCCTCCACATGTGGAGAACCGGGGCTGAGGCGCGCGGCGGCGGCTGTGTGCTCTTCTCCCAGCCGCTTCAGGATCAGCCCAGGGGGATGGGGCCGATCCCTTTGCGCGCCCCAATCGATTACGCGGCCAGCAGCTCGACCTCGACCAGCGCGCTTTCCAGCGCCTTTTCGCGCTGCTCGGGGCTGATGCCGAGGCCGTCGGCGAAGACAAACTCGGGCTCCACGCCGATGAAGTTGAACACCGCTTTCAAATAGCGATAAGCGAATTCGAAGCCCGCCGAGGGCGAGTCCTCGCCGTAAAAGTTGCCGCGCGTAATGGCGATGAGAACGCGCTTGCCCTTGACCAGGCCTTCCGGTCCGTTGGCGCCGTAGCTGAATGTCGTGCCGGCGATGACGATGCGGTCGATCCACGCTTTCAATTGGGTCGGCACGGTGAAATTATACATCGGCGCGCCGATCACCACGGTGTCCGCGGCAAGGAATTCGTCGAGCGCCGAGGTGTCGGCGAACTGGTCGAGCGTCAGATGCGGCAGCGGAGTGGCGGCGAGGTCGCGGTGGATCACCGCCTCGCCCCACTGGGCTTTACTGATTTGATCGACGATCGACTTGGTGAGCGCCCGGCTGGCGCTGTTCTCGCCGTTGATGCTGGCGTCGATATGCAAGATGGTCACTATTGCCTCCTTGGTATGGATAAGTTACTGAGGCACCCTAAATAACCGTGACCGAAACCCCCGCAAGAACGCACTTTTTTGTGGCAGACGAACAAATTTGTGGTGTGGGAACACCGAAGTAACTGGAGGCAAGACGATGAAAGACCCGAGCAATCCCGTGTGCCGGACGATCAGCACCTTGCTGTCGCGGATCGGCGACAAATGGACCGTCCTCGTCGTCCAGACGCTCGGCAGCGGATCGAAACGCTTCAACGAGCTGCGGCGCGAAATCCCCGCCGTGTCGCAGCGCATGCTGACCCTGACCCTGCGCAACCTCGAGCGCGACGGCCTCGTCAACCGCACCGTCACCCCCAGCATCCCGCCGCGCGTCGACTATGAGCTGACCGAGCTCGGCCAATCGCTGCTGACGCCAATTTGCGGCCTCGCCAGCTGGGCGATGGACAATGTCGAGGCGATCCATTTGGCGCAGGCGCGGTTCGACACGCAGCACGACGCGGCCGAGGCGGCGTAGCGATTCGCGGAGCCGCTGCGGCCCGCTCAAGCTGCCCGGCTACGGCGTCCGGATATCCTCAAGCGAGCAAATGACATGCTGGAGTCGCGCGCCAATTTCCTGGGAGAGTTTCAGGGCGTCGCAGATGGCAAGCGCCTCGGTGCACAAAGCGATCGCCCGCTCGATGCTATATCCGCTCGCCGCGCCCTGTTGAACGGCTGAACCTGTCGACATTCCAATTTCCCCGAGCGAAATGGCTCGACAGCGTCACTGCTCCCGATGCCTTTTTGAGGGCCGGCGAAGACAGGACGAAATGGCGGCGGTCTACCGGCTTCGGCGAAGCGTCCCAAAGCGGAACATGGCAAACGCAAGCGTTCGGTCCGGGCGGTCCGGCTTGCAGCCATTTCGGTTGCAAACCTAAGCTTCGGGTAACGGCATTTGTTTAGGGACAACATGCGCTTATCCCACTTGGCGCGCAGCATCGGGAGGCTCGTCGACTTTGCGCCGACGGGCCTCCTTTGTTGAAGAACCTTCGTGATTATGAGGCGCCGTAGGCATCAACCGGAAGGGTGCCGCCGGCTCCAAACGGGGGGATTACCCCCTACATCGCCAGATCCTCGCTCCCCAGAGCCGCGGCGATATCCGGCATCCTTTCCTCGAACCCGCCGGGCACGTTGAACGACAGGAAGCCCGATCGGACCGCCCCGCGATTTGCGAAATCGTGCGGCGTTCCCCCGGGGATCAGGATCGTGCTGCCCGTCGCGGCGTCGGACCAGTCGTCGCCGATCTGGACGCTCAAAACCCCTTCGATGACATAATAAATATGGTCCTCGTCATGGGCATGCTGGCCCGGCCCGCGCGTGCGCGGCTCGAGCCACCATTCCGACAGCGAATATTGGTTGGCGGTTTCCGCGAGGTCCGCCTTGAACACCGCCCGCATCCGCCCCATCGCATAGACGCGGCCTTGGCCGGGCCGGACGATTTTCGGTTGGCGCGTCATAAGTGCGAGTTCTGACATTTCCCTCATACGTCCGCAACGGGGCGGGTTCGGTTGGCGCGTCTCACCGATTCTGGGGGTCTTGAGGTAGCTCAGCTCGACGTTGCTCGGTTACGAAGCTCATGCGATGACCCCTCATGCGTCTCGCAATCCTCCTTACGCTCACCGCACTGGCAGGCTGCGCACCGGCGCGAGTCCACATCAGCGACGACAAGTGTTGGGACCTGTCGGATGGCGACTACGTCCAAGGGACCGCCAACCTAGATGCATGGTTGCCTGAGGCGGGATGCATTGAATGTGGAGCGATGATCTTCAACGCGAAGTGTAGGCAAAAAACCGTCGGTCTTGTGATCCCGTACGCGCAGCTTTCGCGATACTATAATGAGGCCATCCACCGCCTTCCCACCTCCAAGTTCGGGAGCGTCACCGCTCGCATATATGTCGAGGGCAGAATTGTAGGCAACGACGCCACTGGCAAGTTCCGGATTCATGCGGAGAAGCTAAGCATCCCCGCACGCTAGCATCCGCTTTCCACCCATTGCAGACACTGGCCCGCACCCTAAAGTCGCCAAATGACAATCAACGCACCTGACGCAGAGAAAGCCGATGTGACACTCCGCTCGCTGGTTCGCGAACTGCAAATTCAGATCGACGAAGGGAGCTTGCTCCCAGAGCAGATGATTCGAGCTTGCCGCCAAATCCTTCACCTTTGGCTGCGCATGGGCGGCGACACCACGGAGGACGCGGTCGTTGGATTTCTCGGCATTGAAAGTGAGACTGATTACGTTCTCGGAGGGAGTCAGTCCCACGTGGGACGACCAGTGGATCATGTTCGTTTCAAGCCCGGGTCAGCTGCCGAAGCACAAGAGGTGGAGGAAGTTGGCCGCTTCTACCTCGAATATTTCAGTCGCGACATTGAAGAGCTAAATGCCTACCTGAATGTCGGCTAACCACCCACAGCGGACATCCGACCGTCCCAAAAAATAACCCTGTCCTACAGCCCCTGCTTTGTGGTTCACGCTGGTCGATGGACCTTCCCATGCCCCTCCGATTCGACGCCGCGCCGGAGCGCTCACGCCACGACGGCTGGATCGCTGACGACCAGCGCCTCCTTGGCGGCCTCTCTCACGCGCGCGCGTTGAGGAGCCAACTTAGCAAACTTCCGCGGGCACAAGCGCCGCCTTTGCCCAATGTGGTGGAGGCGCTCACGCGTATGGGATGGTGACTCTTGGTGACTCTTCGGGCCGACTAACCAACACCGTTCGTCCTGAGCGAAGTCGAAGGGCGTTGGCGTGAACGCTTGAAGATAAGAGCGCCCTTCGACTAGCTCAGGACGAACGGATACGAATTGAAATGCTGAAGACCACCACCAAGCCCGACATCGACGCGCTCAAGCGGCTCGACGAGCGCTTACGCTGGCTATCGGCGTGGACGATCCACCACGCCAACCACATCCGCGCCCATGCCGACGGGCTCAAGGTCGGCGGGCACCAGGCCAGCTGCGCGTCGATGAGCGCGATCATGGCCGCGCTCTATTTCCATGCGCTCGGCCCCAACGACCGGGTCGCGGTCAAGCCGCACGGCGGGCCGTTGCTCCACGCGATCCATTATTTGCTCGGCAGCCAGACCCGCGAGCAGCTAGAAAATTTCCGCGGCTTCGGCGGCATGCAGAGCTATCCAAGCCGGACCAAGGACCAGATCCCGGTCGATTTCTCTACCGGATCGGTCGGGCTCGGCGTCGCGATCACGGCCTTCTCCAGCCTGGTGCAGGATTATCTGACCGCCCACGGC
>DATHFE010000154.1:0-19982 GCA_035318245.1 Sphingomicrobium sp.
TCCACCCAAGGCAGACGAGCGCCTAAGCCGCCGCAGCCGCTTTCTTGGCGTCCCAGCCCGCGACCAGCACCCGAGCCGGTTCGACGTCGGCGGGGAAATCGACTTCGCCCCATCCTTCGCCCTGGATGTCGAGCGTCCACACATCGTCCTTCTGGGCGATGTGGTGGATCACGCGGAGATACCAGATGGTGGTGCCCTCGGCGGTGCGGATCGACTGCTCGATCGCGCTGCGGAAGCGCGCCGCGCCGTCGCCGCGGAACGCCAGCAGCCCGATCGACTCGGCGTTGATGTTGCCCTGGGGCAGCCTCTTGCCGATTGCGTGCAGCCGGCCCTCGCCGTCGACGACCACTTTCATGTCGTCGTCGTCGTATGCCGGCTTGCGGTCGATCGTGACGCAGATGCCGCTGCGGTCGTTGCCGAGCACCCGCCCCATCAGCGCATCGCTGACCAGCGTGTCGCCGTTCCACACCAGGCACTCGCCTTCGAGCTCGTGCCTGGCGACGAACAAGGAGCCGAGGTTGTCGGCGACCTTGTAGAAGGGGTTGTAGACCGTCCGCACCCTGGGGCCGCCGGCGCGACGGGCGAGCGCCGCCTCGATCTGGTCGTCGCGGAAGCCAGTGACGACCACCGCTTCCTCGACGCCGTTGGCCGCGAGCGCGTCCAATTGGCGGTCCAGCAGCGTGCGACCGTTAAAATCGATCAGGCACTTGGGCTTGTCGTCGGTCAAATGACCGAGGCGCGAGCCTTGCCCGGCGGAAAGGATGATCGCTTTCATATCGTTACCGCCCCTGACGCCCAAATGCGGCAGGGTTTAGGCAGCAGTGTGACTATCCCGCAATCATGCCAAAGGCTAAGGCGGGCCGATGAAGAAGATCGAAGCGATCATCAAGCCGTTCAAACTGGACGATGTGAAGGACGCGCTGCACGACGTCGGGGTCAGCGGGATCACCGTCACAGAGGTCAAGGGCTTCGGTCGCCAGAAGGGCCACACCGAGCTTTATCGTGGCGCCGAATATGTCATCGATTTCCTGCCCAAGGTGAAGGTCGAAGTGGTGGTCGAGGATGGCTTGGTCGACAATGTCGTCGACGCCATCGCCAACGCCGCCCGCACCGGCCGCATCGGCGACGGCAAGATTTTCGTCATGGACGTCGAAGCCGCCTTGCGCATCCGCACCGGCGACAAAGGCTCGGACGCGATCTGAATTTAAATCTGTCATTGTGAGGAGCGAAGCGACGAAGCAATCTACCCGCATGGATTGCTTCGCTGCGCTCGCAATGACGATGGTCTATTGAAGCCCCCATGAACGACCCCCGCCTCGCCTCAATGTCCCCGGAAGAGCTGCGCACCGCGATGCGCGCATTGGGCTACAAGACCCAGACCGATCTCGCCTCCGCCATCGGGGTCAGCCGCTCGGCGGTCAGCCTGTGGCTGGAGGGGAAGGTCGGCGTGCCCCGCCCGGTCGCAATGCTTCTGCGAATGCTGATCGCAGCCCAGCGCCGGGCCTATTGAAGATCCGGCCTAGCTGTTGCCCGGAAGCGCGGCCGCATAGCGCATCAATTGGTCGACCGATCCGCCGAAATATTGGCGGGTAAAGCGCTCCACGGCTGCTTGTTTGACATGGTCGGTCACCACCGCAGGGGAATAAGACACCCGGCCGACGCTCTTGCGCCGCGCCACGACCTTCTTAGCCTCCAGCCGCTCGAGCATGGTCCTGACCGCCGACACGCTGAGGTCCTCGTCGCCGACCGCCCCGCAAATCTCGGCGGAGCTGGCCTCGACCAGCCGATAGACCGCTTCGGCGACCTGCCGCTCCCGCGGCGCAAGCCGTTGCAAGTTCATAAAGCAACCTCCTGGCGCCGATTGTCGATAAAAAGGACAAGTCTTCCATGGGGATCGTCGCCGAACGTCGCCTTGGGGTGGTCGAACGGAAGGCGCGTTCGGTCAAAACGTCGTGGTCATCGGCTGGACGAGCACACCGACGCGTCAAATCCTCACCTGGCTACCCAGTTCGACCACCCGGTTGGCGGGGAGGTTGAAGAATTCCATCGCGGTGGCCGAATTGCGGATCATCCACGCGAACAGCCGCTCGCGCCACATTGCCATGCCCTTCACTTCCCTGGTCGGGATGACGGTTTGGCGGGAGATGAAATAGGTCGTCTTCATCGGCGGGAGCGGGCCGATCTTGTCGGCGATCGCTTCAAGCGCGGCGGGGACATCGGGTTCCTCGGTGAAACCGTAGCGGAGGATCACACGGGAGAATCCACAGCCGAGTTCCTCGACCTCGCCCCGCTGGTCAGGCGGAACGACCGGCACGTCCTGTACCGCGACCGTGGTCAGCAGCACCTGCTCATGCAGCACCTGGTTATGCTTGAGATTGTGCAGCAATGACGAGGGCACGCCGGTCGGCGAGGCGGTGAGGTAGATCGCAGTGCCTTGGACGCGGTGGACCGACTTGCCGACCGATTTGACGAACACCGGGACGGGCAGCGAGCCTTCGGCCAGTTTCTCGTGGATCAAGGCGCGGCCCCTTGCCCAGGTGGTGAGCAAGGTGAAGGCGAGCACGCCGATCAAGAGCGGGAACCAGCCGCCGTCGAGGAACTTGGTCAGGTTCGACGCGAAATAAGCGCCGTCGACGATCGCGAACAGGCCGACGACCAAGGTGACCACCAGCGGCGGCCATTTCCATAAGCGCCGGGCAAGGACCGACAGCATCACGGTGGTGATGAACATCGTGCCGGTGACCGCGATGCCGTAGGCCGAAGCGAGGTTGGTCGAGTTCTGGAACGTGAAGATCAACAGGAGGACCGCCAGCAGCAACGTCCAATTGATGATCGGGACGTAGATCTGGCCCTGCGCTTTGTGGCTGGTGTGCATGACGCGCAGGCGCGGCAGCAGGCCGAGCTGGATCGCCTGATGGCAGACCGAGAAGGCGCCGGTGATGACCGCCTGGCTGGCGATGATGGTCGCGACCGTGGCGAGGATGACCAAGGGCATCCGCCACGCTTCGGATGCGAGCAGGTAGAAGGGGTTCATGGCTGCCGTGCTGGCACGAAGCATCAGCGCGCCCTGGCCAAGGTAATTGATCATCAGCGCGGGGAACACGACCGCGAGCCACGCGATGCGGATCGGGTTGCGGCCGAAATGGCCCATGTCGGCGTAAAGCGTCTCGGCGCCGGTCACGGCGAGAACGATCGAGCCCAATGCAAGGAAGGCAAGGGTCGGTTCGGCGATTAGGAAACGCGCGCCCCATACGGGCAACAGGGCCCGCAGAATCTCGGGATTTTGCGCGATTGAGAGCGCGCCGAGCACGACGATCACGGCGAAATAGAGCAGCATGATCGGGCCGAATACCGCGCCGACTTTCTCCGTCCCGCGCGACTGAATCGCGAACAAGCCGATGAGGATGACAACCGAGACCGGGATGACATATTGGGCGAAGCCCGAGTTGATCACTTCGAGCCCTTCGACCGCCGACAGCACCGAGATCGCGGGCGTGATCATCGCGTCGCCGACGAACAAGGCGGTAGCGAAAATGCCGAGCATGGTCAGCCCGACGCTCCACCTGCGCGAGCCTTCGGTGCGCGAGATGAGCGCGAGCAGCGACAGGCTGCCGCCCTCGCCCTTATTGTCGGCGCGCATCATGATGACAACGTATTTGAGCGTGACGACCAGCACCATCGTCCAGAAGACGATGCTGATCACCCCGAAGATGTGCAGCGGATCGGGGTTCAAGGGATGGTGGCCGACGAAACTTTCCTTGAGCGCATAGAGCGGGCTGGTGCCGATGTCGCCGAAGACCACGCCGATCGACCCCAGGGAGAGCAGCAACGTCCTCCGCTTCGAAGGGGCCGGGCCGGCGTGCAGGGGCGCGAGGGCCGGCGCGGATGCGTTCACTCAAAATCTCCGGTGGGGCGCTGGCCCATAGGCGCCGTATAGGGCGAGTCAAAACAATAGTCTGCTTTCTAGCGGGAAAAGGGCGCAAACCCGCGCTGCCGAAGATCGTGCTCGCCCCATCGCGACGGGCATGCGCGCGCGGCGCATAAAGATTCCATGTGGAAATGCGGAGGCAGCCGTTAAATCGGCGTGAAATCCGTCCTTCGCCCCTCGACGGATCGGCCAGCCGCACCCATTTATCTGTCCATGCCCACGGATCGCCAAGCCAATTTCGCGCAGCAGCCGCCAAATTCGGCCTGGGCGTTGCTGCGTCCGTGGGTCGCGACTCTGGCGATGGTCGCCGCGTCGACGATCGCCGGGCACTGGATGGCGGCGCGCTGGGGAACCGCTGCGGTCGACATGCTGTTCCTGCCGGCGGTGCTTGCGGCGGCTTACCTATATGGCCTCGGCCCGGGCTTTGCCGCCGCGCTCGGCTCGGCGCTGGCCTATAATTTCTTCTTCACCGAGCCCATACACACATTCCGCATCGACCGCCCTGCCGACATCGTCACCGTGGCCATCCTGTTCCTGGTCGCGCTGGTGACCAGCCAGCTCGCCGCGCGAATGCGTGAGCGGGCCCGCGTCGCCGACGCCCTTGCGGCGCGCAATTCCACTATCGCCGGACTGGCGAGGCGGCTGCTCAGCTGCTCCAGCGATGCGGAAATCGGCGCCGTTGCCACCCACGAGCTCGCATTGCTGTTCGAAACCAACGCGGCGCTGCTCAGCGGCCGGCCCAAGCCGGAAGTGATTGCCGCCGAGCCCGCCGATGCCCTGCTCACGCCGAGCGACATCGCCGCCGCGGCCCTGGTGCTCGAAACCGGCGAACCGGCCGGGCGTCGTACGGCCAGCGTTGATCCGGCTGAGTGGCAGTTCCATCCGGTCAACTCCAGCACGACGGTCCTCGCCGCGATGGGCCTGGCCCGCGACGATGGCGCGCAGCCGGTGCCCGAAGAACATCTGCCATTGCTCAACAATTTGCTCGACCAGGTCGCGCTGGCGCTCGAGCGGACCCGGCTGGAAGCCGAAACGCGCGGCATCACCAAACCCGGCCTGGCGGAGAGCGCTCGCTGAATTTGACGTTTGAGGGCTCGGCGCGGTTCGTTGAGCGTCCGGACCCGGCCGGCAAGCGGATGCGTTACCACGCCCATGTCACTCACTTCATTTCTCGGGATGATTTCGCGCGACATCGCGATCGATCTCGGCACCGCCAACACCGTGGTCTATTTGCAAGGGCGCGGCATCGTCCTCAACGAGCCCTCGGTGGTGGCGATGGAGGTCGCCAATGGCGTCCGCCGCGTCCGCGCGGTCGGCAACGACGCCAAGCTGATGATGGGCAAGACGCCGGACTACATCAAAACCATCCGTCCGCTGCGCAGCGGCGTCATCGCCGACCTCCAGGTCGCTGAAGAAATGATCAAGCATTTCGTCCAGAAAGCGCTGGGCGCCCGCAGCCGCTTCGCGCGCCGTCCGGGGATCGTCATATGCGTGCCCTCGGGCTCGACCTCGGTCGAGCGCCGCGCGATCCGCGACGCGGTGACCAACGCCGGGGCCGGCCGCGTGTCGCTTATCGACGAACCGATGGCCGCCGCGATCGGCGCCGGTCTGCCGGTAACCGAGCCGATCGGTTCGATGGTCGTCGACATTGGCGGCGGCACCACCGAAGTTGGCGTCATCTCGCTCCGCGGCCTCGCCTACAGCCAATCCGCCCGCGTCGGCGGCGACCGGATGGACGAGGCGATCTCCTCCTATGTGCGCCGCAACTATAATTTGCTGATCGGCGAAGCGACCGCAGAGAGGGTCAAGAAGGAGATCGGCACCGCCAAGGCTCCCATCACCGGCAATGGCCTCGTCGCCTACGTCCGGGGCCGCGACACGGCCAAGGGCGTGCCGAGCGAAATCACCCTCAACCAGTCCGAGATCGCCGAAGCGCTGAGCGAGCCCGTCGCCCGCATCGTCCACGTTGTCAGGGAGGCGCTCGAGCACACCCAGCCCGAAATCGCCGCCGACGTCATCGACGAAGGCATCACCATGACCGGCGGCGGCTCCCTCCTCCGCGAAATTGCCACCGTCCTGGCCGACGAAACCGGCCTGCTGGTAAGGGTCGCGGAAGACCCGCTGAACTGCGTCGCGCTTGGCGCGGGCCGAACGATCGAGGACCCGGATTACCAAGGCGCGCTGAGTCCGGTTTGATCGCCGCCGGCCACGTCAGAATAGCGTTGTCAGCCCGTAAAAGAGCGCCCCGACCGCGGCCGATGCCGGAATGGTGATCACCCAGGCGATCATCACATTCCCCGCCACGCCCCACCTGACCGCCGACGCGCGCCGCGCGGTGCCCGCGCCAATGATGCAGCCGGTGATGGTGTGGGTCGTCGACACCGGTATGCCCAGCAGCGATGCGCCGAACACCATGATCGACCCGCCGAGCGAAGCGCTGAAGCCCTGGTGGTGCGACAATTTGGTGATGCGCGAGCCCATCGTCTCGATAATCCGCCAGCCGCCAGTCAGCGTGCCCAATGCGATCGCGATGTAGCAGCTGATCGCGACCCAATGCGGCACCTCGAATTCGCCGCTGAGGCGGCCGGTCGAGTAAAGCAGGACAGTGATGATTCCCATCGTCTTCTGCGCGTCGTTGAGGCCGTGGCTAAGCGAATATGTCGCCGACGAGACAAGATGCAGCCCGCTGAAGCTGCGCTCGGCATTGCGCGCACTGGCCCGGCTGAGCAGCCAGCTCGAAACCAGCATGATCAACATCGACAGGAACATGCCCAATGTCGGCGACAGCACGATCGCAATCAGCGTCTTGTTGAGCCCGGTCCATTGCACCCCGGTCAACCCGGCATGCGCCACGCCCGCCCCGACCAGGCCACCGATCAGCGCATGGCTCGACGACGACGGAATCCCTTTGAGCCAGGTGACGACATTCCAGAACATCGCCCCGATCAGCGCCCCGAACACCACCGCCGGAGTCACCAGATCCTTGTCGATCAGGCCCTTGCCAATTGTCTCGGCGACCTTGTGCAGGCTCGGAAACATCACCGACAGGAAATAGGCCGCGAAGTTGAAGAATGCCGCGAAGGCCACCGCCTGGACCGGCCCCAGCAACCGCGTCGCGACCACCGTCGCGATCGAATTGGCGGCGTCGTGCAGGCCGTTCAGAAAATCGAACGCCAGGGCAATGACGATCAGGCCGATCAGCAGCGGCAGGGCGAGCTCGTGCATCGGCCGTCAGCTGTGGTCGATGACGATGCTGTCGATCTCGTGCGCGACATCCTCGAACGCGTCGACGATCCGCTCGAGATGCTTGTAGATTTCGCGCGCGACGATGAACTTCATCGCGTCTCCGCCGCCGTGACGCTCGAAATTCTTCTTGAGGCCGACCGAGTGAATTTCGTCGGCATGGCCTTCCATCCGGACCAGCCGTTCGGTCAGCTCGTGCAGCCGCGATCCATTGCGGGAAACGTCGCGCAGCAACGGCATCGCCTCGCCGCACAATCGCGCAGCGTCGACGATAATCGCGGTCATGTCCTTCATCTCGGAATCGAACACTTCGACTTCGTAGAGGTCGATCGCGCCGGCGGCGGCATGCATCTCGTCGATCGCGTCGTCCATCGCCCCGATCAGCCCGGTAATCGCGCTGCGGTCGAACGGGGTCAGGAAGGTGCGGCGAACGGTGTGCAGCACCTCGCGGAAGATATCGTCGGCGTCGTTCTCGCGCTCGGTGATCTCGCGAATATGGTCCTTGATCGAGGGCCCGCCCTGGACCAGCCGGCCCATCGCATCGGCGGCGGCGACCAAAGTCTTGGCATGGGCTTCGAACAATTCAAAGAAATTGCCGGTTTTGGGCAGCAGGCGTTGGAACCAGGCGAACATCGGACCTACCCTCGATTTTTTGGCTACGGCATGGAGCATGCCGGTGCGGCGCGCGGCGATTTTGAATTCGGATGGCCCGAACGACCGGATGAGGTCGCTAAGGTCAGGTTCTTCGACGGCATTGGCGGCTTCGGCCAGCGTGAACCATTTGCGCTGCCGCTGGCCGCTTTCCTTCCACTCGGTCAGCTCGTTGTTGACCGCCAGCGGGAAGACGTCGACGTCGATCATCAACGAAGCGCCGTTGCGCCGCCGCTTGCGATAGCGATACGACCCCAGCGGCGTCGGGCACACCGCGCCGAGCACCCCGGCCTCCTCTTCGGCCTCCTGCGCGGCGGCGGCATGCGGGTCCAGCCCGACACCCATATTGCCCTTGGGGATGACCCAGCGCTTGGTTTCACGCGACGTCACCAGCAAGATACTTACCGGCGCATCGACCGCGCTGCCTTCGTTGCGGTACGGCAAAGCCGCGATCTGACGAATGACAATTACCCCCGGATCACGCGCCAAGCCCGGCGCGAAGCGTGACAGTTTGATGACAGGATTTTCAGGCCGCGCAACCCGAAAGCGCCCGCCTCCCCTCATAAGCCCAACTGATTGTCTTCACCCGGGTTTCGATTGGACCTTGCCCGCGCGTCGCGCGATCATCGCCGCATGGAAAATCCCGCCCATTGCGAGCCCCTGACGCCGCTCGATCCCTTGCGGATCAGCCAGGCGATCACGGACGCTTACGACAACCGTCGCATCGCATCGGTCAACGACCATGAAATCCGCATGAGCGTCATGACCACCGGCTTCCCCTGGCACCGCCATCCCACATCCGACGAGAGTTTCTATGGCATCGACGGCGACCTGATCATCGAATTCGCCCACCACCAGGTTGT
This sequence comes from Sphingomicrobium sp., assembly GCA_035318245.1. Classification (GTDB taxonomy): domain Bacteria; phylum Pseudomonadota; class Alphaproteobacteria; order Sphingomonadales; family Sphingomonadaceae; genus Sphingomicrobium. Next base: position 8,686 of record DATHFE010000154.1, read on the forward strand.
GCTGAAACCCGGCGAGTTCCTCACCGTCCCGCGCGGCGTCCTCCACCGCACGCGGCCTGCCGGGGAGCGTTCGGTGAATTTGACGTTCGAGAGGCTTGGTGCGGAAACGGTTTTTGAGTGAGGTAATGGGGGCGGAACGGCGCACGTACGTGATAGGTGGAAAACGGACACTGGCAACACAGGCCCGCAACAAACGAGTGCGGAAACGGACCGGGGTCCGAGGCCCCCGGCCCGCTCCTGGGCTAACATGGGTTCCAACAATGGCCCCGGCTATGCCTCCCCAGCCGAGATCACCGGCGCATAAGGCGTTTGAGCATGCGATCAATGAGACTACCTGCCGGATTGGGCGTGCCGGGCTTGGTAAGTGGACGCTGAAGGCTCAGACCATGAGCCAAGGCGGTGACGCATCTCGCCAAATCTTCCGGGTCCATCGGAAGAGGTACCGACGCCGCATCGAAATAGCGCTTGAGAATCCGCCCAATAGTATGAATCTGCTGCTCTTGCAGGGCATAGTATCGTGCCGCGAAGGCCGGACTCCGACGGGCTTGCAGCTGAAGCTCGGTCACCAGCAGTGGACAATCGGTCTCCGTGTCCATCGTCTCCAGCCAGTTCGTCACCGCGGCAAAGAGCTCGTCCGGACTTAGGTCGAGGATGCGTTCCAATGCTGCTCTGTCTCGCTCCATGTATGCGCGCAACAACTCCAGGAAGACCGCTTCCTTGTTTTCGAAGTTGGAATAAATCGCACCCTTCGAATAGCCCGCTTCGGCCGTGATCAGATCAATCGAAGCCCCGCTAAAACCGTAGCGATCAATAACCCGAGCGGCGGCAGCGAGTAGCCGCTCTCGAGTGAGCGCCTGCTGTTGCGCGCGGGTTGAACGTAATTTTTTCACAAGCTTGCCTCAAGAAATCGGCTGACGATGCCCGCAAAAATTCCACATACCAATTGCATTTCTCATATCATTCGGTATCTCAAGCTACGACTTCATTGTGGAGTGGAATGATGGGCGACCATGCCAGTATCTCCTTCCAACTGAATCGCCGCGAGGCCATCCAGTCAGTTGGTGCGTCCACCGCTCTCGCTGCCTCCGGCGCCGTTGGCTTGGCTCGCCAGGCACATGCCGCGCCGACATCGACAACATCGCAACGCAAGGGGAAAGGCTTTTGGCCTCGCGGCGCTCGCCTGGCCGTAAGCCTTTCGCTCATGTTCGAGGCCGGCGGACAGCCAATCTCCGGTGCGGGAGGGGTCATTCCGGATCCCATTCTGCAGGGTCTTCCCGATCTGCCCACGAACGCCTTTTTTCAATACGGAATCGATGAGGGTATCCCCCGGCTTCTTGATCTGTTCGACAAACATCGCCTGAAGGTCTCATCCTTCATGATCGGGAAGGCCGTCGAAAAGAGGCCGGACCTCGCGCGTGAGATCGTACGCCGCGGACACGAAGCGGCCGCGCATGGGCGGACGTGGGAAAACAGCTACGCCATGGACGCCGACGCCGAACGCCGCTTCATCTCGGATTGTGTCGAAAGCATCGTGAAGGCAACCGGCCAACATCCTGTCGGGTGGAATGCCTACTGGATGCGCAACTCGCCGAGGACGTTGGACATCCTCCAAGAACTCGGTTTCATCTACCACATCGACGATCCAAGCCGTGATGAGCCGTTCATCGTCCCGCTGAAAGGGGGGGACTTTGTTACCGTCCCCTACACTTTCCACATGAATGACATTGTTTCGTTTCCCTTCGATGGCTGGAATCCCGCAGCTTATGAGCAAGCGCTGCGGGATGAGTTCGACCAACTTTACGAGGAAGGCCGAGATCGCCGCCGGATGATGGTCGTCAGTCTTCACGACCGCATCTCGGGTCATGCCAATCGCGTGCGAAGTCTGGATCGATTCCTGACCTATGCGCGCTCGAAATCCGGAGTGTGGTTCGCCCGGAAGGACGAGATCGCACAATGGGCACTAAGCAACCGCAGCAGCACACCGGTTGTGACGCGCGGCGCACCCACGATCACCGGACTGCCGGGTTCGGCCGCGTAGCGCGATGAGCCCAAGGCCAAAGCAGTTCTGAGCACGATTCATCTGAGGACAACAGCGATGGCTATTGACGAATATGGGCGTTGGCTTGGCCGCGTAGCCGTGGTCGTCGCAGTCATCATGATCGTTTGGGGCGCAACCGTCATTTTTAGCCAACCTGTCACCGGCTGGTTTGCTGCCTCTGCCACGATTTCGATGACACTGTTGTTCATATCGGTTCTTTGGCAGTTGCGCGGCACCTTCACCTCTATCGCGGCATCGGCGTTGGCAACGGCTGTCGTATCGCGCTTGTTCGGCATTCTGAATTTGGACCCTCCCAGCAGTCTTGCCGGACTGAAGCCGGATGATCTCGACCTGCTTGTCGCGACAGGCCCGGGTGTACCGGGATTCACGTTCCTGGGCTGGTTTCTGGGCGCTTTGTTATTTGTGCAATTCATCCTGCGCGCCGCATCTGCCGCGGCATCGGCGGAGTCGCGGGACACGTCGCTCAATGCTTCATCGCTGACATTTATCCGAGTGTATGTCGGCTTGATGTTCACGCCCCATTTCGCCAGCCACATCCTCGGCGGACCCTTTCAGTTCAAGATTTACACGCTGTATTTCGCGAGCCTGGGCCTGCCCATGCCCGCGATGCAAGTATTGCTCGCCGGCTCGGTCGAGCTGATATCCGCAATTGGCCTTGTGTTGGGCCTTTTCACGCGTCCCGTGGCGTTGCTGGCATCGGTCTACTTGTTGATGTCGATGTTGTGGGGCGGCCATTTTCACATCGGCTATGTGTGGGCGCTTCCCGGAGGAGGCTACGAGTTCGGCCTATTTTGGGCGGTAATTGTTGCCGTGTTTGCCGTCTTGGGCGGCGGACACAATTCAGTAGATAGCAAGCTGTGGCAGAGCGAACCGGCGCGGCGTTTATTGCCCGGAATCATACGAAGGTTCCTGGTGAGCTAGATGTTCGATCATCCGGCGGCGGCCAACGTCCGCAATAGGTCGTTGACGGACAGAGAAATTCCTGTCCTACACGTCAAAAATATGTTCCATATAGGTTCGTGATAAACGACTCGATCAAAACCAGCCTAGGCTCCGACATCGTCGACCCATTCGCCCGCCGCCGGGTTGTTACCCTCGATGTCACCCTGGCCGCGCGCTTTGGTGCCACGTCGCCGGTGGCGAAAGTGACGGATTATGCCGAAGTTGATGATCCCCCGTTCGAGGGGGTCAAAGGTAACACCGAAGGTAATGACCCCCCGTTTGGCACCCCATCGGGGTGAATTGTTCACCCCCCTGCTGACTCTCGCGGCGGCGCTTGGGATTAGGCGGACAACGGCCGCCACGCGGCCGATTCTCACTTCCGGCGGGGGTAGTCATGGCGAATGAAGCGGCGAAGATTTTGAAGCTGATCAAGGATTCGGAGATCGAGTGGGTCGACCTTCGCTTCACCGATCCCAAGGGCAAGTGGCAGCATCTGTCGATGGTCGCGTCGGTGATCGACGAGGACATGCTGACCGACGGCTTCATGTTCGACGGCTCGTCGATCGAAGGCTGGAAGGCGATCAACGAGAGCGACATGATCCTCATGCCCGATCTCGGCGCGACCTATATCGACCCCTTCTCCGCCACCCCGATGCTGATCCTGGTGTGCAACATCGTCGAGCCGTCGACCGGCGAGCTGTACGGCCGCGACCCGCGCTCGACCGCGACCCGAGCTGAAGCTTACCTCAAGGCGTCGGGCATCGGCGACACCGTGTTCGTCGGCCCCGAAGCCGAATTCTTCATGTTCGACGACGTCCGCTTCGAGGACACCTACGCGGCCTCGGGCTATCGCATCGACGATATCGAATTGCCGACCAATTCGGGCCGCGAATATGACGGCGGCAACCTCGGCCACCGGCCGCGTGCCAAGGGCGGCTATTTCCCCGTCGCGCCGGTCGACAGCGCGGTCGACATCCGTTCCGAGATGGTTTCGACCATGCTCGAAATGGGGCTGCCGTGCGACAAGCACCACCATGAGGTCGCCGCCTCGCAGCATGAGCTCGGCCTGACCTACGGCACCCTCGTCCAGACCGCGGACCGCATGCAGGTCTATAAATATGTCGTCCACATGGTCGCCAACGCCTACGGCAAGACCGCGACCTTCATGCCCAAGCCGATCGCCAAGGATAATGGCTCGGGCATGCACACCCACATGTCGATCTGGGCCAAGGATAAGCCTTTGTTCGCCGGCAGCGGCTACGCGGGCCTCAGCGACATGGCGCTCTATTACATCGGCGGGGTGATCAAGCATGCCCGGGCGCTCAATGCGTTCACCAACCCGACCACCAACAGCTACAAGCGCCTCGTCCCCGGCTTCGAAGCGCCGGTGCTTCTGGCTTACTCGAGCCGCAACCGCTCGGCCTCGTGCCGCATTCCTTATGGCGCGGGTGAGAAAGCCAAGCGCGTCGAATTCCGCTTCCCCGATGCGCTCGCCAATCCCTATCTCGCTTACTCCGCATTGCTGATGGCCGGGCTCGACGGCATCCAGAACCGCCTCCACCCCGGCGATGCGATGGACAAGAACCTCTACGACCTCCCGCCGCAGGAACTGGTCAACGTGCCGACCGTCTGCGGGTCACTCCGCGAGGCGCTGATCGCGCTCGACAACGACCGCGCCTTCCTGACCAAGGGCGACGTGTTTTCGGACGACCAGATCGACGCTTACATGGAACTCAAATGGGAAGAAGTGATGCGCTGGGAAACCACCCCCAGCCCGGTCGAATTCGACATGTATTATTCGGCGTGATTTACTAGCATTTCGGTAACCCTCTCCTGTCATAAGCGGTTTAATGGCTTGCGAAGGGGCTCCGATGAACAGTTTTCGTTCGGCCGTGCTGTCGGGCAAGGACGGCGCGCGCGAGACGCCGCTGATGGCTCAGAAGCGCGCCCGCGCCGAAGCCGCCGGCGACGGTCTCGGTGCGGTCAGCGTTGCGCGGAGCGAGAAGCGCACGACCAACCAGCGCGGCGGCGACCGCCATCGCCTGCCGGCCGAAAAAGCCACCGTCCGCTACAAGAAGAAGCTCCACAAGATCGAGCTGATCAACCTGTCCGGCGGCGGCGCGATGATCGGCGGCAAATTGAAGCCCAAATTGTGGGACAGGGTCGACCTCGTCCTCGGCGAATTTGGCGAAATCGAGAGCGCTGTGCGCTGGATTCGCGGCGATCGCATCGGTCTGGAATTCGCCCACGAAACCCGCATCGACTGCCCCACCGCAACCCGCGACGCCTTGCTCCGCGACGTCATCTCGCAATCCTATCCCGATGCCGTGATCGCGGCTCCCGGCCCGGCCGCCGAAGCGCCAGTCGAGGGCAAGCCCTATGAGCATGCCAAGCGCCGCGATATCCGCCATCCGCTCATTTGGTCGGCGCTGATCCACTTCGACCATGAAACAACCATCGCCCGGATCCGCAATATTTCGGAAAGCGGCGCGCTGGTCGAAACGTCGGGCTCCTTCGCCGAAGGGTCGGAATTGATGCTCGACTTCGGTGATGCCGGGTCGTTGTTCGCCACCGTCGGCTGGAGCCGCGGCGACCAGCTCGGCCTCGTTTTCAAGTCCCCGTTCGATATCTCCAGCCTGGCCCAGGCCAAGTCGGAGGTTGCTCCGCAGCGTTGGGCACGCCCCGATTATCTGCGCGACGAAACCAACGACAGCTCGCCGTGGGCGGCGCAATGGGGCCGTCTGACCATCGAGCAGGTCCAGGAACGGCTCGCCGTCAAGAAATAGCCGTGGTTTGCGCTGCGGGAGCTTTGGTCTATCGCGGCGCCCATGAGCCGCCTCTACGACAGCCAGAAGCGCATTTTAGTCACCGGCGGCGCCGGCTTCCTCGGCTCCCATCTCTGCGACCGGCTGCTCGCCGACGGCCACGACATCCTCTGCCTCGACAATCTGTTCACCGGCACCAAGCGCAACGTCGCTCACCTGCTCGGTAACCCCAATTTTGAATTCGTCCGCCACGATGTCACCTTCCCGCTCTATGTCGAGGTCGACGAGATCTACAATCTCGCCTGCCCCGCCTCGCCGATCCATTATCAGCACGACCCGGTTCAGACGACCAAGACCTCGGTCCACGGGGCGATCAACATGCTCGGCCTGGCCAAGCGGCTGGGCGCCAAAATCCTCCAGGCTTCGACCAGCGAGGTCTATGGCGACCCCGAAGTCCATCCCCAGACCGAGGAATATTGGGGCCGGGTCAACCCGATCGGGCCGCGGTCCTGCTACGATGAAGGCAAGCGCTGCGCCGAAACCCTGTTCTTCGACTATCGCCGCCAGTTGGGCCTGTCGATCAAGGTCGCGAGGATCTTCAACACCTACGGGCCGCGGATGCACCGCGCTGATGGCCGCGTCGTCTCCAACTTCATCGTCCAGGCCTTGGCCGGTGAGCCCATCACCCTCTACGGCGACGGCGAGCAGAGCCGCAGCTTCTGCTACGTCGACGATCTGATCGACGGCTTGGTGCGGATGATGGCCAGCCCGGACCAGATCACCGGCCCGATCAACCTTGGGAATCCGGTAGAATTCACCATGCGCCAACTGGCCGAGCTGGTCATTGCCAAGGTCGGCGGCGCGTCCAAGCTGGTCCACGCCCCGCTTCCGACCGACGATCCGCGCCAGCGCCAGCCGAACATCGACAAGGCCCGTGATTTGCTCGGCTGGGAGCCCAGAGTCGCGTTGGCCGACGGCCTCGATCGGACGATCGCTTACTTTCGCGAGAGCTAATCCTCGGTGATCAGGCTCTTGAGCTTGGTTTCGGGCAGCATCCAGAAACCGACCGTGGCCATCCCGATGATCGCCGTCAGATACCAGTAAAAACCGCTCTCCACGCCGGCCTGTTTGAACCACAGAGCGGCATATTCGGCAGTTCCGCCGAACAAGGTGTTGCCGATGGCATAGGGCAGAGCGACGCCGAGTGTGCGGATATGCGGCGGGAATAACTCGGCCTTAATCAGCCCGCTGATCGATGTGTAGGCACCGAGAATCGTTAGCGGGATCAGCGTCAGCGCCAGCGCCGTCAACGGCGTCGCGGCGTGGCTCAACGCGGTGAACACCGGCACCGAGACCAACATGCCGCCAAAGCCGAAGATGAACAGCATCGGCTTGCGGCCCCAGCGGTCGGCGGCCATCCCCCAAAACGGCTGGATCGCCATGAATATGATCAGCGCGACGGTCATCACCATCGTCGCTTCGGGCCGCGAAAATCCCGTCGTGTTGACCAGGAATTTCTGGAGATAGGTGGTGTAAGCGTAAAAGGCCGTCGACCCGCCGGCGCTGATCGCGGCGACGATCAGGAACTCGCGCGGGTGGTCGCGCCACAAGTTTGCGATCGACGATTTGATGCGGTCCTTGTCCATCGCCTTGAACGACTGCGTCTCGGCCAATCTCCGCCGCAGGACGTAAACGGCAAGCGCCAACACGGCACCGACCGCGAACGGGATCCGCCAGCCCCACGCCTGGAGATCGGCTTCGGCCATCGTCAGTTGCAGGATCAACACTACTCCGAGCGCCAGCAATTGCCCGCCGATCAGCGTGAAATACTGGAAGCTCGCCCAGAACGCCCGCCGGTCGCGCAGCGCCATTTCCGACAAATAAGTCGCGCTGGCGCCATATTCGCCGCCGACCGATAGGCCCTGTAACATCCGCGCGATCACCAGCACGAACGGTGCCACCGCGCCCGCGGTGGCGTAAGTCGGCGCCGCTGCGATCATCAGCGACCCACCGGCCATCAGCGCGACGGACAGCGCCAAGCCGGATTTCCTACCATGCCGATCGGAATAAACGCCCATCAACCAGGCGCCGATCGGCCGCATCAGAAAGCCGACCGCGAAGATCGCCGCCGCGCTCAGCAATTGCGCGGTCTTGTCTTCGGAAGGAAAAAATTCTGGTGCAAAATAGATCGTTAAGACCGAATAAGCGTACCAGTCATACCATTCGACCAGATTGCCCGCCGATCCCCCGACGATGCTGCGAAGGCGCTGCGCTGTTCCGTCAGCCATGCGTTTCTGCAGCCCGGTTCCGAGCCGCCGCCCCTCCGCCATAGACTGCGTAGTAAAGCAGGCCGAGCAGCTGGGCGATCAGGAAGAATTCCTGCGTGACCACCGGCAAGCTGATGAACAGGTAAGCGCAGCCGATGATTCCGCCGATCCCGACAACCCATGGCAGTGGCGTGGTGAACTTGCGTGGAGCGTCCGGCTGACGTCGCCGCATCACCAGCATGGCGGTGCACACCGCGATGAACGCCGCGAGAGTCCCCGCGTTGGCGACCGCCGCGATCTTCGCCAGCGGAAAAATGCCCGCGATGATCGACACCGCAACAGCGGTGAACAAGGTGATCCGCACCGGGCTGCCGCGCTTCGAAACTCGAGCCAGGCTCGCCGGAATCAGCCCATCGCGGGCCATAACGAAGAAAATCCGGCTCTGCCCATAAAAGAAAGCGAGGATCACCGTCGGCAGCGCAATCACCGCTGAAGCACCAAGAATTTTGGCCGCCCAGCCTTGGCCAATCTCCCTCAGGATCAACGCCAGCGGCTCCGGGGAGTCCGCGAACCGGGTATAGGACACCGCCCCGATCGCGACCGCGGCGACAACCATGTAGATGATCACGCAAATCACCATCGATCCCACGATGCCGATAGCCAGGTCGCGATCGGGATTCTTGGCCTCCTCGGCCGCCGTCGCAATGGCGTCGAATCCATAAAATGCGAAGAAGATGATCGCCGCCGCGGCCATCACCCCGACTTCGCTCCCCGACGGCCCGCTACGCGGGAAGCCATAAGGCATGAATGGCGTAAAATTGTCGGCGTTGAACACCGGCAAGGCTACCGCGATGAACATCGCCAGGGCGGCCAGTTTGATGGCCACCAGGATCGCGTTCAATGTCGCGCTTTCGCGCGTCCCGGCGATCAGCAAGCCGGCGATCACGACAATGATGAAAATCGCAGGAAGGTTTATGATGCCGCCCGCTTCGGGCCCCTGTATCAAATCTGTCGGCAATCCCATCCCGACCGATTGCAGGAAGCCCGCCGCATAGCCGGACCAGCCCACCGCGACCGCGCTGACGACAAGGCTATATTCCAGGATCAGCGCGACCCCGACCATCCAGGCGATCAGCTCGCCGAACACGACATAGCTGTAGGTATAGGCCGAACCCGACGCGGGAATCATGGTCGCAACCTCGGCGTAGGCTAGGGCGGCGCATGCGCAAATCAGCCCGGCGATGGCGAAAGACAGGATCACCGCCGGCCCGGCTTTTCCCGCCCCCACGCCGATCAATGTCAGGATGCCGGTCCCGACGATCGCACCGACGCCCAAAGCGATAAGGTGCGGCCAGCTTAGCGACGGCGTCAGCCGGTGATGCTCCGGCATATCCTCGCGGGCGACAATCGTCTTGCGGACGTTCCAGTTTTTCATGCATTCCCCCAATATTCTCGACGTGAGCGTAGCGCAGCAAGCGAGCCACGCAACGCCTCAATAATCCTTCGACACTCGAACGTTGGCGCTGGTCCGGCCGATGGTGGAAATCGACGACAGCAACGAGAGCCAGCGCGACACCTGATATTCGACCCGCGTCGCCGAATAGCCCTGCCCATCGGTGATCACTTCGACGAATAATTTCCGCCCGATATATTTGCCTGCCGCAATTGAAGTCCTCTGTCCGGTCGCGACGTCCGCCGGCAAGATCCGCAGCCGGTCGAGCCCCACGGCACGTCGCACCCGGTTGATTGGGTCCAGCCCGCCGCTGCCGGACTGCAGCGCGGCGACCGCCGAAGCTAGCTGGACCGCTTCCGGCGCCGATAAGGACGTGATCGATGTCCCGAACAATATCCTCGAAAGCAACTCGTCCTGGGGCAGTGCAGGAACACTAGCGAACACGATCTCAGGTTTAAGCCCGGTCCCGGTCACCCTGACAGTCGCGGTAACGCCTTGGACGTTGGCTTCGGCGCGGATGTCAAGCAACGGATCGGGCGGGCTCACTCCCTGGAAACGGATCGCACCGCGCTCCAATCGGAAATTGCGCCCGGCGAATTCATAGTCACCGCGCACCAAATCGGCGCGGCCATTGAGGCGTGGCGCATCGGCCGTGCCGGCGATCTTCAAGTCGGTGCTCCACCGGCTGTTGATCCCCAGCCCGCGCACGGTCAGATCGTTGCCGGCAACGGCGAGATCGAGCCGCCACGGCGACAACTGCGCAATTTCGATGTCCTCGTCGGCTTCGAGCCCACGGTGGCGGACGGCGAGTTGCGGAACCGAGGCGGCGGCGCTCGCCCGTCCCAATGTGAAGCGCCCCTTGTTGAGCTTCAAATTCCCCGAGATCAGCCCGCCTTTTCCATCGGATTTCACCGTCAACGGCCCGCTTACCGTCGCCGCAATGTCGTCGCGGGCAAGCAGATCAGCTTTGTCCGCGGTGAATTTTAGGTCGAGCGCCGGCGATCCGCCGCTGAAATCGACCGCCCCGCTGCCGCTGATGCTTCCGGTCGTCCCGGTCCGCCCGGCCAAGCGGTCGAGTACCAGGCGAGATCCGGAAAAGCGGCCCGACGACGCCAGATGGTCGATCACCATCCCGGTCACCGCGCTTTCGATCCGGGCATTGTCGCTTTTGAGCGAGCCGCGAATCTGCGGGTTGACCAGGCTTCCGCTGATGTCGGCGCCGATCGCCAACGGCCCGGACAGGTCGAAGACCTCGATCCCGGACAGGCGCCACAGTGTGTCCGCTGGCCCGGCATAGCGCAGCTGCGCGAATAGCCGCGCATTCATCAGCGACGCGACGAGTGGCCCATCGCCCAGCGGCGCGAACCGCGCCTGCGCGCGGCCGATCGTCTTGCCGTCGCTGACCGCGACCGCGCGCATCGCGGCCTTGTCGCCGGCCAGCACTGCCGCCAATCCGACGTCGATCGGCTTCGAGGTCAGCACAAGACCCGCGCGGCTGAGCCCGCGCACCTTTAGGTCAACGCGACCACTCTGGCTTCCGCCCGCCGATGCATATTGCACTCGGCCCGTCGCGATCCCGCTCAGATCCAGATTCGGCCAGATCATATCGAGCAGTTGCAGCGGCATCTGGCTGACATCCGCATTGAGCTCCGGCCGCGACCCGGTGCGGCCGCTGAGCCGCGCCCGGCCGCCGGCGAAGCGCACATCGGTCGGGGCAATCCGCCACCCGTCGCCTTCGCTTGTCAGCACAGCCGGGCTGGCCAGTTCGAACGGCCTGCGGTCGACCGAGCCCCGACCGCTGACGGAAATCC
>DATHFE010000155.1:0-3617 GCA_035318245.1 Sphingomicrobium sp.
GCTGTCATATTCCCACCATTCGGCTTCAATCATCCCAGCTCACTCCGCTTCCCTTGGTCAGTTTTTTCGCAGCCGACGGTCCCCAAGTTCCCGGGCGATATTTCTCGGGCTTCACATCAGCATCAGCCAATGCGCGGCGCACGCCATCGATCCATTGCCATTGCGCCTCGACTTCGTCGCGCCGCACGAACAGGGTCGGGTCGCCCTCGATCAGGTCGAGCAGCAAGCGCTCATAGGCGATCCGCCGCCGATGATCGGCAAAGGCGTTGGCCAGTCCGAGATTCAGCGGCACTTCGCGGAGGCGAATGCCATCGCGGTCGAGCCCCGGGGTCTTGGCCATCACTTGCAGCTGGATATTCTCATCCGGCTGGATGGCGATGACCAGGCTGTTGGGCTGGGTCGTCGCTCCGCGTTCGGCGAAGATCGAATAGGGCACGCATTTGAACTGGATGACGATTTCCGTGCGGCGCTCGGGCATTTCCTTGCCGGTGCGCATCCAGAACGGCACGCCGGCCCCGCGCCAATTGTCGACCTGGGCTTTCATGGCGACGAAGGTTTCGGTGTCCGATGCGCGGCCGAGTTCCTCGGCGTAACCGTTGTATTGCCCGGTAACGATGTCGCTCGCCGTCACCGGACGAAGCGAGCGCAGCGCCTTGACCTTCTCGTCGCGCACGGCGGTCGCGTCGTACCTCGACGGCGGCTCCATCGCGACCAGCGCAAGCAATTGCAGCATATGGTTCTGGACCATGTCGCGCAGAGCGCCGGCTCCATCGTAATAATCGCCCCGCCCTTCCAGCCCGATGGTCTCGGCGACGCTGATTTCGACATGGTCGATGTGGGTCGAGTTCCACAACGGCTCGAACATCACATTGGCGAAACGCAGTGCGAGCAGGTTCTGAACAGTTTCCTTGCCGAGATAATGGTCGATGCGGAAGGTACGGTCCTCGGGAAAGGCGATAGCGACCGCGTCATTGATCTCGCGGCTCGACTGAAGGTCGGAGCCCAAAGGCTTTTCAAGCGCCATCCGCACCTTGGGACCGGTCAGGCCTGCTCCCTCCAGCCCCTTGATCATCGGCTCGAACAGGGACGGCGCCGTCGACAGGAAGATCGCCAGTCCCTTGTCCGGGTCGATCCGCTTGGCCAGCGCGGCGAACCCGTTCGTGTCCTTCGCATCGAGCGGAATGTAGGAGAGGCGCTTGACGAACCGCTCGGCGTTGAGCGGTGCGTAAAAGTCGGCTGGAACATGCTCGGCCAGCGCTTTGCGGGCGATGTCACGATAGGCCGCGTCGTCATGCTCGGTGCGCGCGGTCGCGATGACCTTGAGTTCCGGCGGCAGCAATCCATCGGAATCGAGACCATAGAGCGACGGCAGCAGCATGCGCCGGGCGAGGTCGCCGGTCGCTCCGAACAAGAGCAAAGTCTGGACTTTGTCGGCGATCATCGATCCGTCCCTAGTCGCGGCGGGCGGTCCGCATCAAGCCAGCGCCGCTAGAAACGTCCCTGGTCACTCTGGACATAACCGAACCATGCCGCGACCGGCTTCCCATTGTCATCGGTCGCCGGCCGGAGCTGGGCGCGTCTCATCAACAGCGGGCAAGTCCATTGATCGGCCAGGCTATCGCCAAAGGATCGCATGATATCGCACTTGCTGATTCTCCCGTCAGGCTCGACCCGCAGCCTAACGAAAATGCGCCCGCCGCGAGGCCAATTCCGCTGAATCTCACCCGGATAATCACGGTTGGTAATGCCGCGCACCAGCCTGACGTCCGTGGCCCTGCCGCCAAACCCTCCTCCGCCCGGCCCGCTGCCGGCCCCACCGCTGCCGGTACCGGTCCCTGCGCCACCGGCGCCCGTGCCTGGCCCGGGCACAGGCGCCGCGCCCTGCGACGGGTCTGGCCCCTGCTTTGGGATCGGGGCCGCCACCACTGGGTTTTGCACCGCAAGGATGATTTTTGGCTTGGGCGCGACGACCGGGGAGGCCTTGCTTTCGATATTCTTCGGTGCCGCTGCCCCTTCCTTTCTCTTGGCTTGCTCCGGCTCGGGTTTCTCGATCACCAGCGGCTCGGGCGGCGGCACTTCATTGACGTCGAACACCTGCATTGCTTCCTGCAAGTCTCGCCTATCGATCTTTCCGGACAGGTTGAGGAAGGCGAGCGCCAGCGCGACATGGATCGCGACCACCGCGGCCATCGCGCCGGCGCGCTCGCGCGGCCTCAGGTTTGACGAAGCGTACATCGGCAAGGGAACGCGGCGCCGCGGCGGCGGTTGCTTCGGCTTCGCAATGACCTACTCCCTGTCGGGCAAAAAAGGACGACCGATGAAACGCAAGGCCTATGAAGAACGGCTGGAACCGATGAGCTGTGACCTGGTGGCGATGGCGCGCTGGGCGGCCAAGACCGGACAGCGTATAGTCGTCCTGTTCGAGGGTCGCGACACCGCCGGCAAGGGCGGTGCGATCGACGCGATCTCCGCCCGCCTCAATCCGCGCCAATGCCGGATCGTCGCGCTCGGCAAGCCGAGCGAAGCCGAGCAAGGCCAATGGTATCTGCAGCGCTATTCCGAGCATCTGCCAAGCGCGGGCCAGATCGTGCTGTTCGACCGCAGCTGGTACAACCGCGCCGGGGTCGAACGGGTGATGGGCTTCTGCACGCCGGCGCAGACCAAGGTATTCCTCGCGGCCGTCCCCGCTTTCGAACAAATGCTGGTTGACGACGGCATTCTCCTCTTCAAATATTGGCTGTGCTGCGACCAGGAGAAACAGGAAGAGCGCTTTGCCGAGCGGCTCGCCGATCCGCTCAAGCGTTGGAAACTCTCGCCGATCGACCTCGCCGCGCGCCAGCATTATTCCGATTACACCGCGGCGCGCGAAGAAATGCTTCGGGCCACCCACACCAAGGCTGCGCCGTGGACTTTGGTCGATTTCAACGACCAGAAGCGCGGCCGCCTGACCTTGATTCGCGATCTGCTCGACCGACTGCCCGAGACCCGCGTGGCGGAAGAGAAATTCGACCTGCCCCCGCTCAAACACGCGCCGCTCGAAGAACATCACAAGAAGCTCAAACCCATTCCCTCGCTCCGCTTTGGCAAGGACGAGGATTAGCGCTCGCAGATCTTGCTTAGCTCGATTCCGGCAAGGTTCTGATTGCGCCGGATGTAGCGCACGCGGATACGCTCGAACTTGGCCGAGAGCGCTCGAAACTGCTCAAAGCGCGAGGCGCTACGACATTTTGCAACTCCATTGGCCTGCGCAATCACGCCCATCGCATCGCCCAGCAGAATGACATCGCGCTCGCCCAAATCATCAGCGACGCGCATCCCGTGAAGCAACGCCAGCCACTCAGCCTGTTCGCTCGACCCGTGGCCGAGATCCGCGAAGTGATGGAGCACGCCGCGCGCAACCACCGCGGCCTGCATTGCACCGGGATTGGGCCGGCACCCGCCATCGAAGAAAATTTTCACTGGAGCGCCGCCGATCTGAGGATCATGGCGGAGAGGGTGGGATTCGAACCCACGGTAGGCTTGCACCCACGCCGCATTTCGAGTGCGGTGCTTTCGACCACTCAGCCACCTCTCCGCGAGGATGATCATGGGCCAGCATCGTGTTGGCCGAGGTCGGC
>DATHFE010000156.1:0-3200 GCA_035318245.1 Sphingomicrobium sp.
GCGCGCCTTGGCTTCGACGTCGCGCATCGAGACGCCGGCGAACGTGTTGAGCCCGGCGTCGAGCGCGGCCAGCGCAAGGATCGACGGCGTGCCGGTCAGGAAGCGCGAAATACCGTTGACCGGGCGGTAATCGTCGTCGAAGGCGAACGGCTCCGCGTGGCCCATCCAGCCCTGGAGCGGTGAGCGCAATTCGTCCTGCAGCCGCTCGGCGACGAACAGGAAGGCCGGGGCTCCGGGCCCGCCATTCAGATATTTGTAACCGCAGCCTACCGCGAGGTCCGAGCCGGTCCCGTTGAGATCAAGCGCGGTCGCCCCGGCGCTGTGCGACAGGTCCCATAGCATCAGCGCGCCGGATTCGTGCGCCGCGTCGTTGATGGCGCGCATGTCGTAATATGCGGCGCTGCGATAATCGACATGGGTGAGGGTCACGACCGCCACATCTTCGTCGATCGCGCCTAGGACCTCATCCGCAGGGACGGCCTTGAGCGTCTGGCCAAGCATCTCGGCCAGCCCTTGGGCGACATAAAGATCGGTGGGGAAATTGCGCTGCTGGGTCAGGATCGTGCGCCGGCCAGGCCGCGCCCGGACAGCCGCGGCGAGCAGCTTGAACAGGCAGACGCTGGTCGAATCGGCGATCAGCAGCTCGTTCGGCCTGGCGCCGACGATTGGTGCGAGCTTGGCGCCGATGCGCCGCGGCGCGTCGATCCAATCGTGCCGGGTCCAGCTGGCGATGAGGTCCTCGCCCCACTCACGCTGGACGACTTCGTCGAGCCGCTCCGCCGTAGTGACCGGCAACGCGCCGAGCGAATTGCCGTCGAGGTAGATTTTGCCTTTGGGCAACCGAAAGCGCTCGCGCATCGGCCGCAGCGTATCCGTGGCATCGAGCGCGAGGGCGTCCTCGAGCGTCACAGCTTCGGAAGGGTCACGCCCTTTTGGCCCATATATTTGCCGGCGCGGTCGGCGTAGCTGACCTCGCACGGCTCGTTGCCTTTGAGGAACAGGAACTGGCACGCGCCCTCGTTGGCGTAGACCTTGGCCGGGAGCGGCGTGGTATTGGAAAATTCCAGCGTGACATGACCCTCCCAGCCGGGCTCCAGCGGCGTCACGTTGACGATGATCCCGCAGCGCGCATAGGTCGATTTGCCGAGGCAGATCACGAGAATGTCGCGCGGCACGCGGAAATATTCGACCGTCCGGGCCAGCGCGAAGCTGTTGGGCGGGATGATGCAGCAATCGGTCTGGCGGTCGACGAAGCTGTTGGCGGCGAAGTCCTTGGGATCGACCGTCGCCGAATCGACATTGGTGAAGATCTTGAACTCGTCGGCGACCCGCGCGTCATAGCCGTAGGACGACAGGCCATAGCTGATGCAGCCTTCGCGTCGTTGCGCTTCGACGAACGGCTCGATCATGTTGTGCTCGAGCGCCTGCTCGCGAATCCAGCGGTCCGATTGAATGGTCATGCTTGGGGCCTAGCCGCGCTGGGGCGGGGGGCGCAATGCCATGTTCCATCCACAGGCTGGTCCACGAAAAAGATTGCCAATCGCGAAGATTGGATGGAGGTTGTGGGGCCAAAATCGGTAAGCCGAACCATGGCCGAAATTCTTCGAATCGCTGATCCCGCCGATCCCACCTCGACGCCCGCAACTCCGTCGCTGCCGCAAAATGTCGAAGCCGAAGCCGCACTGCTCGGCGCGCTGATGATCGACAATCGGCTGGTCGAGGACATTCAGCTGAAATTGAAGGCGCTCCATTTCTTCGAGCCGCTGCACGGCCGCATTTACGATGCGATCCTGCGGATGACCGACAAGAATATGGTCGCCAACCCGGTCACGCTGCGCCCGATCTTCGACGCCGACGAGGCGATGAAGGAGGTCGGCGGGCCCGCCTATCTCGCCCAGCTGACCGGATCGGGCGCGGCGATCATCGGCGCCCGCGATTTCGCCATACAGATTTACGACTTGGCGCTGCTTCGCGCGCTGATCGGCGTCGGGCGCGAGCTGGTCGAAGGGGCGCTGGACACCAGCGAGGAAGTCGCTCCGCTGGCCCAGATCGAGCGGGCCGAGACCGAACTCTACAAGGTCGCCGAAGAGGGCGGCAATGACAATAAGGTCAAGTCGTTCGGCGAAGCGACCCGGCTGGCGCTGGAAATGGCCGAGCGTGCGCTCAACAGCGGCGGCCATTTGTCCGGCGTGACGACCGGCATCGACGGGATCAATTCTAAGATTGGCGGGCTCCACCGCTCCGACTTGACGATCCTCGCCGGGCGCCCGGGCATGGGCAAGACCTCGCTCGCCACCAACATCGCTTTCTCCGCCGCGCAGCGCTTCTCGCGCGATATCGAGGACGGTATCGAGCCTCACAAATCGGCCGGCGCAGGGGTCGCCTTCTTCAGCCTCGAAATGTCGGCCGACCAGCTCGCTACGCGCATCCTCGCCGAGCAATCGGGGATTTCGTCCGAGAACCTGCGTATGGGCAAGATCAGCCAGCAGGACTTCCGCAACCTGGCGCGCGCCGCCGGCGAGCTGCAGGGACTGCCGCTCTACATCGACGACACGCCCGGCCTGACGATTGCCGCGCTGCGCGCCCGCGCACGCCGACTGAAGCGCCAGAAGGGCATCGGCATGGTCGTGGTCGATTACCTTCAATTGCTCCAGGGCACCGGCAAGGGCGGCGCCAACGAAAATCGCGTCCAGGAAATTTCTGAGATCAGCCGCGGCCTGAAGCAACTCGCCAAGGAGCTCGACCTGCCGGTGCTGGCGCTGTCGCAACTGAGCCGCGCGGTCGAGCAGCGCGAGGACAAGCGCCCGCAATTGTCCGACCTCCGTGCATCCGGCTCGATCGAGCAGGACGCCGACATCGTATTGTTCGTCTATCGTGAGGAATATTATGTCGCGTCGCGCGAGCCCAAAAGGCCGGCCGAGGGCGACGACGCCAAGATCTTCGAGGCGCACGAGCAATGGATGCGCGACATGGAAGGCGTCTATCAGTCGGCCGAATTGCTCGTTTCGAAACAGCGCCATGGCGCGACCGGGAAGGTTCGCCTCAAATTCGACAGCCGGGTGACCAAGTTCAGCGACGCCGCCGACGAGAATTATCTGCCCGAAATGCGGGGGTAGCCTTGGATCGATGGCGGGCGGTTGGATCCACATTATGACCAATCGTGCGCGCGGGGTTCTGCATATTGGGGTCACATCCGATCT
>DATHFE010000157.1:0-11974 GCA_035318245.1 Sphingomicrobium sp.
GCAAGTCGTCACCCAGCTGATCGAAACGCCCGATGGCCACCGCTACTTCACCGTTGCCCGGACCATAGAACGGCCGATCAAGTCGGACTTGTCGGGCGGGCTGCTGGCGATCGGCCTCGGCTGCGACATCCGCCACGCCCATAAATTGTCCTGCGCCGAGGGCTATGATTTGGCCAATGCGCCGGTGACGCCGGTCGGGCCGGCGTGCTCCATCTGCCCGCGGCTCGATTGCGGATACCGCGCCAACGCGCCCGCCGGTCGAATGCTGGCGGTGGACCGGCTCAAGAAGACGATTTCACCCTATCCGTTCGTGCCGGCTTAGGGAGCGACCGGCTCTCTCTCCAGCGCCTGCCGGTCCCAATTCGCCCGATTTGCAGCTGCGGCGTAGGCCGCCTGGAGGAAGCGCATCAGCGTGTCGTCTGGATCGGCAGAGGCTCGCACCTCGGCGTAGGGCAGGACGAATTCGCCGAGTTCCTGGTCGAAGCGCGCTGTCTGCGGCTCAACCCGTGTATCGCGGTAGCCGTCGGGCTCGGGATAGGCGTAGCTGTAGAAAATTGGGTCTGCCGCGGTCACACCGCCTGGCCAGAAGCCTGCGCTCGATTCTTCATGACTATAGGCTTCGCGGGTGATTCGGTCGGGCAACCCAGGAAAGCCGCCCGGATGCGGCGGCGCCTCGCGTCCCGAAAAACGTGTCACGGCCAAATCGAAACTGCCCCAGAAGAAATGGACTGGGCTGGCCTTGCCCTGAAAGCCGGCGCGGAACCGTTCGAACACCGGCACGACCGCGTTCAGCGCGCCAAGCAGTCGCGTCGCCGAGTCGCGATCGTAGGAGCGCGGCTCATGGTCCTCGGCGAACGGCTTGGCGTCGGGGATTTCGTTGGGCTTGCCGTTAAACTTCGACGGCAAATGATTGCGATCCAGCATCGCAATCAGCGCGCCGTGAAGCTCGGCAATCGTCTGGCCGCGAAACGGAATTTCCTCTCGCACGCCGTCGCTGATCGCCAGGGTCAAAGCGTGGCGGCACAGGTCGATGGCCAAGGTGAAGCTTCGGCTTCCGTCAGCAATCGGCGGCGCTTCCAGCCCGTAGGCCGTCGGACGTAAGGTCACATGCCAGCCGTGGTTGATCCACGGCGCGTAAGCGACGCGCATCTTGCCGAGCATCTGGCTGGCGAGATGGAGCGTGGCGAAGGTCGCCTCATTGCGCTTCACATCGAGTTCGGGCCAGTCGCTCATTTGGGCCTCTCTTTACTGTCCCGCCCGGCGATGCTTTAGCCGCATCGCACCGCAGCATGAAAGCCGAGCCTTGAATCCCGACGCCCTGAAGCAACGCCTGACCGATGAAATCGCCGCCGCCGCCGACCTCGTGGCGCTGGAAGCGGTGCGGGTGCACGCTTTGGGCAAATCGGGCAGCGTTACGGCCTTGCTGAAGACGCTCGGCGCGATGGACGCCGAGACGCGTGCGGCCGAAGGCCCGAAAATTCATTCGCTGCGGGAAAGCGTCGCTGCCGCGATCGCCGAGCGCAAAGCGGCGCTTGAAGATGCCGATCTCGATCGACGGCTGAAGACCGAGCACATCGACCTGTCGCTGCCCTCGCGCGAAACACCCAAGGGTTCGGTCCACCCAGTCAGCCAGGTGATGGACGAGCTCGCCGAGATTTTCGCCGACCTTGGTTTCGCCGTCGCCGAGGGGCCCGAGATCGAGACCGACTGGCATAATTTCACCGCGCTCAACATTCCCGAGACCCACCCGGCGCGGGCGATGCACGACACCTTCTACATGGCGGGCGATCACGACCCGCCGATGGTGCTGCGCACGCACACCTCGCCAGTCCAGATCCGGACGATGATGGAGCAAGAGCCGCCGATCCGGATCATCGCGCCAGGGCGCGTCTACCGCTCGGACAGCGATGCCACACACACCCCGATGTTCCACCAGATCGAGGGTCTGGTGATCGATCGCGGAATCCACATGGGGCATTTGAAGTGGACGCTCGAAGCCTTCCTCAAAGCTTTCTTCGAGCGCGACGACGTCGTGCTTCGGTTCCGCCCGTCCTATTTCCCCTTCACCGAGCCGTCGGCCGAGGTCGATGTCGGCTGGTCGATCGAGAAAGGCCGCCGCGTGGTCGGTGGGTCCGAAGGCTGGATGGAGGTGCTCGGATCGGGGATGGTCCATCCCAAGGTGATCTACGCCTGCGGGCTCGACCCGGCGGAGTGGCAGGGCTTCGCCTTCGGCACTGGGGTCGATCGGCTGGCGATGCTCAAATATGGCATGGATGATCTCCGCGCCTTCTTCGATGGCGATCTGCGCTGGCTCAAGCATTACGGGTTCAGTGCATTCGACGTGCCGACTTTGTCGGGCGGAGTCGGGGCATGAAGTTCACCTTGTCGTGGCTGAAAGCCCATCTCGACACCGAAGCCGACGCCAGCACCGTCGCCGACACGCTGACGCGGATCGGGCTCGAAGTCGAAAGCCTTACCAATCCGGCGGAAGCGCTGGCGCCGTTCAAGGTGGCCAGGGTGCTGACCGCCGAAAAGCATCCGCAGGCCGACAAGTTGCAAGTGCTGACCGTCGATGCCGGCGATGGCCCTGTGCAGGTCGTCTGCGGGGCGCCAAACGCGCACGCCGGGATGCTTGGCGTGTTCGGGCCGCCCGGCGCCTACATCCCCGGTAGCGACATGACGCTAAAGGTCGCCGCGATCCGTGGGGTCACCTCAAATGGCATGATGTGCTCGGTGCGCGAGTTGCAATTGGGCGAAGAGCATGACGGGATCATCGAGCTGGCCGCCGATGCGCCGGTCGGCGCGAATTACGCCAGCTGGGCCGGGCTGGACGACGCCCTGTTCGATGTCGCGGTCACGCCCAACCGCCAGGATTGCATGGGCGTGCGCGGCATCGCCCGCGACCTCGCCGCGGCGGGTCTCGGCACGCTGAAGCCGCTCGATGTGCCCCAAATCGAAGCGTTCGACCCAAGCCCTATCGACATTCGGATCGAAGATCCGGAGGGCTGCCCCGCCTTCTTCGGGCGCGCGATCCTGGGCGTGAAGAATGGCCCGTCGCCGGAATGGATGCAGCGCCGTTTGAAGGCGGCGGGCCAGCGTCCGATCTCGGCGCTGGTCGACATCACAAATTATGTGATGCTCGACCTAGGGCGGCCGGCCCACGCCTATGACCTCAAGGAAATCGAGGGCGCGGTGGTCAGTCGGAGGGCGCGCGACGGCGAGAAGGTGCTGGCGCTCAACGAGAAGGAATATGTCCTCGATTCATCGATGACGGTGATCGCGGACGAGCGGCAAGTGCACGACATCGCCGGGATTATGGGCGGGGAGCATAGCGGCGTTAGCGAGATGACCACTGAGACTTTGCTGGAAATCGCTTACTTCACGCCCGAGAATATCGCTCGCACCGGGCAGAAGCTGGCCCTTACCAGCGATGCCCGGAGCCGATTCGAGCGCGGCGTCGACCCGGCGTTCCTCGACGATGGTTTGGCGATCCTGACGGGCCTTATCCTCGATATCTGCGGTGGCAATCCAACGCTGCCGATACGCGCCGGCAAGCCGCCCAAAGTCGGCAAGATAATCGACGACTTTGATCCGGAGCAGGCCACTCGCAAGTTGGCCGGGCTGGACGTCCCGGAAGACAGACAAATCCAGATCCTTGAAGACCTCGGCTTCATGGCCCGCACGAACGGATCGGCTCACCTGTTCGAGGTTCGTGCTCCAAGCTGGCGCCGCGACATCGACGGCCCGGCCGATCTGGTCGAGGAGGTCGCCCGGATCGTCGGCTATGACGCGATCCCGTCGACACCCTTGCCCCGTGCTGAAGGCGTGGCGAAGGCGACCGCGACACGCGCGCAGATGATCGAGCGCAAGGTTCGCCGCGCGGCCGCTGCCCGGGGGCTCGACGAGGCGGTCAACTGGAGCTTCATCGCTGAGGCCGAGGCCGCCCCGTTCGGCGAGCCGGCCTGGACGTTGGCCAACCCGATCAGCGAGGACATGAAGGTCATGCGGCCGTCGCTGCTACCTGGGCTCATCTCCGCTGCACGCCGCAACGTCGATCGCGGTGCCTCTAGCGTTCGACTGTTCGAGATCGGACGCCGCTACCTGGCCGACGGCGAGCGGGTCACAGTGGGAATCATCCTAACCGGCGAGCGCAACGAGCGCGGCTGGCAGAGAGGCAAGGCGCAGGCCTTCGATCCGTTCGACGGCAAGGCCGAAACGCTGGCCCTGCTCGAAGCCGCGGGCGTTCCGGTCGTCAACCTCCAGTTGTTCCAGGACGCTGGGCCAAGCTGGCATCCCGGGCGGTCGGCGACGCTGGGCCTTGGTCCCAAGACCATCCTCGCGGCGTTCGGCGAATTGCATCCGCGTCTCGCCAAGGCGCTCGATGCGCCGGCGGGGACGATAGCCGCCGAAATCTATCTCGACGCGATCCCCGCGCCCCGCGCCTCTGGCCGGACCCGCCCCGCATTCGCTCCACCGGCATTGCAACCCGTGACGCGCGATTTCGCGTTCATCGTCCCGGAGCAAGTCACGGCGGATGCACTGATTCGAGCGGTTCGCGGGGCCGACAAGGCGGCGATCACCGCGGCGAGGCTTTTCGACCGGTTCGAAACGCCCGACGGGCTGTCGCTGGCGGTCGAGGTGACGCTTCAGCCGGCGGAGAAGAGCTTCACCGACGCGGAAATCGGGGCGATCAGCGACAAGATCGTCGCCGCCGCGGCCAAGCTCGGCGCGCGGCTACGCGGGTGATGCCTCAAGCGCGTTGATTGCGGCGTGGACGCGCGCCTCGACCTCGTTGCGCTTCAACCCCGGCTCGATCACCTCGCCGACCTTGAAGCGGATCGTCCCGGACCGTTTGACGAAGCGGCGTGGCCAGATCTTGCCGCTGTCGACCGCCACCGGAACCACCGGCAGGCCAAGTGCGCGATACAGCCCCGCGAACCCCGCGCGCAGTTCGGGCCGCTGGCCGACCGGCGTACGGGTCCCTTCCGGAAAAATTACCACCGGACGTCCGGCGGCGGCGGCGGCCTTGCCCGCGGCAAGCATCTCGCGCAGCGCCTTGGCGCCGGCCTCGCGGTCGACACCGATGACGCCATAACGCCGCGTTACCCAGCCGAATAATGGGATCCTTGTCAGCTCATGCTTCATCACGACGACTGGCGTGTCGGCCAGCCGCAGCGCCTCGATCGTCTCGACCATCGCCTGGTGCTTGATCGCAATGAGATAGGGGCCGGGCGGGATGCTGCCTTCGAACTGCATCCGGATGCCGAGCACATGGCGCACCAGGATATGGTGATAACTTGACCAGCCGCGGACTACCGCGCGAACCGCCCCCGTGCCGAACGGCGAGAGGGCGATCACCAACAAGACATAGACCAAGGTGCCGAGGTAGAAGAGCAGGGCGAACAAAGCGGAGCGAATCGCGGCGATCACAGGTCGAGCCACACCGACAGGCGGCGCAGGACGTATTTATTATACTCGCCGAACAGGGTGATGAATGACGGCCGGGTCGTCAGCGCATCGGGAACCAGCGCGATCCGTTTCCCGAGCTGGCTACGGAACTCATAGGCTGCGCGGTGCATGTGCCAATCGCTGGTGATCAGCCGGATCGAGCGGTAATGGTGCTTGTCGATCCAGCGCAGCGCCTCCTCGGCGTTGGAACGCGTATCAACCGATTCGCTGCCAAGGTCGACGCAGCAGCGCACAAGCTTGCCGTCCCCATGCAGGCGGCGGATCAGGTCGCCGCGGGTCACCGCCGGATCGGCCCCGGCGACCAGCATGCGCTTCGCCTCACCATGCTTCATCACCGCGATGCCGCGTTCGATCCGCCCGGCGCCGCCGGTCAGGACGACGATCGCGTCGGTCTTCTCGGCCTTGGCCGGATGGCCGAGCGTGACCCCGAATAACGCAAATCCGAGCGCGTAGATCAGCAATATCAAGGCGGTGAAGCGCAGGATCATAGGGCGTCCCGCAATGCCTTGAGCACCGCGCGCCGCGCAACCAAGGTCGCCAGCGCGGCACCGGCGAACGGCATTGCGATCAGCAAGGCGATGTCGCCAAGGCCAAGCGCCGCGCCGCCTGCGAGGTCGCGAATCATCGCCGATCCGCCGCCGGCGACGAACAACAGGATCAGCCCCGCCGCCGCGCCGCCGCCAAGGCCGCCGGTCAGCGCATCGAGTGCGATCCGCCGCTGGAACAAATGCGCGATCTGATTATCGGTCGCGCCGATGCCGTGCATCACGTCGATCGTCGCGCGATTGGTGTCCAGCGCGCCGCGCGCCGCCAGCACCACCGCCGCCGACGTCGCCAACACCATCATCGCGACCAATGCCGCCGCCAGCCACTGCATCGCGGTAATCGCGCGCAGCAGTGGCTCGAGCGATGTGCGGTGCGCGACGAACTTGGCTCCGGGTACCGCCCGCTCGACCGCTTGGGCGATGGCTTGAGGCGAGGCCCCGGGCGCAAGGTCAACGTCGATCAGCGCGGGGATCGGCAAATCCTCGCCAAGACCGGCCGGTCCCAGCCAACGCTCGAGCGTCCGGCGCAATTCCTTCTCGGATACCGGGCGGACGTCGGTTACGCCGGGCGCGGCGCGCGCCGCCGCAATCGCCCGCGGAGCGAGCCGCGCGCCACCGGCGATCTGGATCGAATAACGGTTCTCGACGCCCCGGGCGACGATGTCGGCGGCGTTGGCGAGGGCCAACCCGGCCGCGGCGATGATGATCGTGACGAACATCATGATCGCGATCACATAAGGCGTCGGTCCCTGCAGCCGACCGCCGGGAAGCAGCCGCCGGTCGGGTGCGGGCGGGTTGAGCCAGCCGAGCATCAGCGCAGAGCTCCCGGCGGGTGCTTGAGGAGGCCGGACGGATCGACCATCGAACCTGCTTCCAGTCGCACCATCTGCGCACTCGGAATGCCGGCGATGACCCCCAGGTCGTGGGTGGCGACGACGATCGTCGTCCCCAGCCGGTTCAGTGCCTCGAACAAATGGATCAGCCGCGCCGCCATCTCGGCGTCGACGTTGCCGGTCGGCTCGTCGGCGACCAGCAGGTCGGGCTGGGCGATGACCGCGCGGGCGATGGCGACGCGCTGCTGCTCGCCGCCCGACAAGGTCGGCGGCCTGGCGCTCGCCCGGTCGGCCAGCCCGACCCAGGCGAGCATTTCGCGCACCGGGCCTTCGACCTCTCCCTCGGTCTTCCCGGCGATGCGCAGCGGCAGCGCGACATTGTCGAACGCGGATAAATGGCGGATCAGTCGGAAGTCCTGAAACACCACGCCGATGCGGCGGCGGAAGCTGGGCAAGATTTCGCGCGGCGCCTCGCTCAATTCCTCGCCGAACAGGCGGATCCGGCCGCGGGTCGGGCGCTGCGCGAGATACAGCAATTTCAGCAATGAGGTCTTTCCCGCGCCGGACGGCCCGGTGAGGAAGTAGAAGCCGCCCTCGGCCAGCTGGAAGTCAAGGTCGCGCAGCACTTCGGCACCGGTGCCGTAGCGCAAGCCGACACTATCGAATTCCGCGATCGTCGCCAGTGTCTGTCCCCCGGGGGCATCGAGCGCGCCCCAATTGCCCAACTTTGGCACAGCCTTAGCCGGGTTGCCAATGGGCGCACATTCCTGTTTATCCATGGGTATCGGGCGAGAATGAAAAGGGGCCGCTGCATGATCCTGACCTGCCCAGCCTGCGACACGCGCTACGTCGTCAAGGACGGCAGCATTCCGCCGGGCGGAAGGCAGGTGCGCTGCGCGTCATGCAAGCATAGCTGGCACCAGGATCCCGAAGCGGCCGAAGAGATTGTCGAAGCGCCGCTCAATTTGAACCCGGAGGTCGAGCCGGCGGCGGACCCTGCGACCAGCGACCCCGATTTTGCCGAGCGCATCGAGCAAGCGGTTGATCAGGCCGAGGAAGTCCCTTCAGGCGAGCCCGTGCCCGAACTTTCGCCGATGGGCGGCGCACCTTCATCTTTCATCGCCCCGCCAACACAAGCGCTCGATGATGCGGTCGACTTTTCCGCCGAACATGACGATGCGGTCGTCGCCGCGGCGAGCGAAGCGGGGGTGGCCGATACGGCTTGGGAAGATTCGGCGGACGATGACGATGACTTCCGGCCATTTGCCGGCGCCGCCGAGGAGTCGCCACGCCGCCGTTGGCCGCTGGCATTGTTGATTCTGGTCGTGCTGATCGGCGCGCTGGCCGCCGCCTTCTGGTTCCTCGCCCCGGTCGAGTGGCGCCAGCGGGTCGGAATTGCCGGCACCGAGGAAACGCCTTTGTTGCTCCAGGTCCGCACCAGCGACCGGCAGACGCTCGCCAGCGGCAATGAATTGTTCGCCGTCAGCGGACGGGTGATCAACCCAACCGACCGCAGCCAGCGTGTTCCGCCATTGCAGGCGGAGCTTCGCAACAGCGCGGGCAAATTGATCTACAGCTGGACGATTGCGCCGCCGGCGCGGACGCTTCCGCCCGGTGCCAGCGCGAGCTTCAAC
This sequence comes from Sphingomicrobium sp., assembly GCA_035318245.1. Classification (GTDB taxonomy): domain Bacteria; phylum Pseudomonadota; class Alphaproteobacteria; order Sphingomonadales; family Sphingomonadaceae; genus Sphingomicrobium. The sequence goes on from DATHFE010000157.1 coordinate 8,482, forward strand.
AGCGCTGAGGTCAATGTTCCGCAAGGCGCCGACCAATTGACGGTGACCCTCGGATCGCCTGCCGCCTGAACTAAACCTATTTGAATTCAATGAGTTGAGCCGCCTGACGCGATCCGTCTTCAAGGCGAATCATACCCGGCCGGGCACGCTGCCCGAGCGATTCAACGGGCCGGCCAAACTCGATCTGTGCTCCGGAGATGATCCTGACCGACACCCGCGCCTGGACTCGAGCCCCAGTTTGCACAGGGGGCAGTGCGGCGAGAGCAATGGCGGCCAATGCAAGCAGCATCCTGCCGGACTATGCCGAGCCGGGGTCATGGTAAATAGCGCGTTTACCATTGTCCCGCCCCGGGACGGATCGAGCGCCATTGCGCGGGATAGGTCGCTTTGCTAGGGGCCACGCCTTGCCAGGCGCCGGTCATCGACCGGCGGTTTCACGAATGCGGTCGTGGCGGAATTGGTAGACGCGCAGCGTTGAGGTCGCTGTGGCCGAAAGGCCGTGGAAGTTCGAGTCTTCTCGACCGCACCAGCATGCAATCGGGCAATCCCCCAGATTGCCTTGGATTGCATGCTCACGCACCCGACATTCCGGGGGAATGTCGGACCGTGTGATCGAAAACCGAGGCAATCCGGGGGATTGCCTGTTTTCGTGCTCAGAGCTGAAAGTCGTCCCAGACGACTATTGCGCGGAGGCGATCCGCTTCAGCGGTGAAACCGGCACCGCCCCCATTCGCACCACTGGCTTTTCAGGCGTGACCTCAAGCGACCGCTCCAGGTCGCGGCTGGCGCGGGCCGCTTCGGCCGAGGATTGGGCAAGACGGATCGTGTAGCGTCCAAAAGCGACCTTTTCGAACAGGAAGTAGCCATCGTAGTCGCTCCGCGCGGTGGCCACGACCGCGCCGCTTGAATCGACCAGCTCGACGTCGAGCCCTTCGAACCCGCCGCCGCCACTCTTGATGAGCGACCCTTCGACATCGCCGCCGCCGACCAGCGGAATCTCGACTTCGGTGGTGACGCCTGGGCGCGGGGTGATGACCTGGTTAGCCTTGCGCGGCACCAGCGAAGGATTGGCCAGCGTACTCGTGTCGATGCCGATCGCGACCGGCCGGAAGGCGTCGAGCCCTTCGACGCGAGTGGTACCGGCTTTGTTCGTGCCTTTGTCGGAGATGCGCATGCCGGCGGTAACTACGGCGCCCTCTTGATAGGGCTCGTTCGCGTCGCGGCGGCCGTTGTCGTTGTCGTCGCGGAATACACGCGCCCTGACCGCGCCGTTGCTGGCCAGTTTCTGGCTGGTGAGGTTGAACAATCCGCCGCCGCGGTCGCTTCCAAGCGAAAATGCGAGGTTGAATCCCGCCGCGACCGAGCCGTCGGTGGCTGCTTCGCCCGACACCGACACCGACATCGCATTGAAATGATGGATATGGGCGATACGCGCGCGGCCGCGCCTGGCGCTGCCTTCATAGGCCAGCGCGCCCTCCCAATCGCTATGCTCCGAGGCCGACCAATAGCCAGTCAGTTCGGCGTCACGGAATTTTGCCTTCGGAGCGACGCCCCATTTTGCGCTGGCGCGAACCCTCACGTCACCAATTCGGCCGATTCCGGCGAAGGCCACGCTGGTTTCCGCGGGCTGCTTCGTTCCGGATGGATCATGCTGGCTGCTGTGGTCGAGCTCGGCCGACAGCATGAAATTGCGCAAATTGGTCGAAAGACGCGCTGCGGCTTCCAATTCACTGCCGCCGCCGGCCAATTGTCGGAACCGAACGTCGCCGTGGACCGGCACGCGGGCGCGGCCGATCTTCAAAGGAGCGTCGAGCGACAGGCGATGCTCACCGACCGTGCCGTCACGGATCCGGGTCGAGATGAAATTGCGAGCGATGATCGACTCGCCGCTGATGTTGACCGGCCCCAGCTTGCCCAGCACGCTAGCGCGCGCCGCAAAACCCCCGCCACGCTCATAGGCTCCGCCGACCTCGACCAGCGCCGGACCGACGGTGCGGCGCACCGAGGCTTCAACATAAGACAGGCGCTGGTCGTCGACCACCAGGGTTTCGACCAAGGCGGCGACAGAGGTGCGCTCGTCGATGCCGTGCTCCACGCCCGCAGTCGCGCTCCAGCCGCTGTCGCGCATGGGCGCGTCGCTCGATGCGGCAAGCTTGCCGACAAGGTCGCGTCCGACCTGGTTGGCGCCAGCCCAATACCATGTCTTGCCTGGCGGAACGGCCTGCGGGCCGATGGTGACACTTTCGCTGCGCCGCCGAATCTGCCCTTGCGGCCCATAAGTGACGATTTCAAAGTTATTATCACCGTATTGAAGCTGTACATTGTCGAAATGATAACGATTATCATTACTAGCGGCGGCAAATCCCAGCAGGGCGCCATTCCGATAGATTTCGGCCTCCCAACCGGTCGACAGGTCGCCGGTGAAGCTGGTACGGTCGAATGCGCTCGGCTGATCGAGCGGCCGATTGGTGATCAGCGCGCCGCGGCCCTGCGAGGATCCGCCGACCAGGGGCGTGGCGAGGCCCGCGACGTCGCCCACCCCGAAATGGGTCGCTTTCAGGAAACCGAGCAATTCGCCATCCGGATCGCTGCGGTAGGCACGCAGCCGAACGCTGTTAGGCACCCCGTTGCGGCTGGTGCCGACGCGCGCGTCGAACGACATCATCACCATCTCGCCCGCCGCGTAGAGCGAGGCCTGGCGATCGACCTTCATGCCGCTGTGGGCATTGTAGGTCGCGCCGCCGCTGACGACAAAGTCGAGCGCCGGAGTGCGCCACATGCGATAGGGCAGGCGAACGCGGGGCAAGCCGGCAAGATCGAGCCGTGCCGGCTTGATCTGCTGGGCGCGCTGGCGCCGCTCGATCGCCAGCTCGACCGGAAGCTTGGTTTTGGTCTCCAGCCGCAGCAGCGAAGCCCGCGGATTGGCCTCGACACCAATTCCGAACCAGCGGGCGAGCGCCTTGCTGTCGACGCACCACCCTTCGGGCGTGTCGCGGACCGTTTGGGCGGCGAGGGGCTCGCGGCTGGAGCCAAAGGCCACTTCGCCGCGGGCGCGGTCGATGGTAATCCGATTGTCTTCCTGGAATGCCCAGCCTGTGGCGACTTTCGCCGCCACATCAATCTTCATCGGCACATCGAGCGTGTTGAGGAAGTCCCCGAGAACGATGCACACGCCCTCGGGTGTTGGATAGGCCCGCGCGCCATCGCCGAGAGTCAATTGGCGGATGTTGACGTCGAGCAGCAATTGGTCGTCGGGATCGGGTGCCCAGGCAGCGGCAGCGCTTGCCGCCACGGCAGCTGCATCTCCGGAAGCAGTAATGCCGCCGGCGCCGGACAGCGCCACCAGCGCCATCGCGCCGTGCCACCAGCGCTTCCGCGCCATGCCTCTGTTTTCCCCCGCCCCCTCGCGCTCCTAGCGCAGCACCGTTTGGGTCTCGGCGAGAGTTCGGCCGCCCTCTTCGGCGCTTTCGACATATTGGACGGTCACCGGGCC
>DATHFE010000158.1:0-14070 GCA_035318245.1 Sphingomicrobium sp.
ATCCCCTTACTTGAGCGCCCCGCGGCGCATATTGAAGTCGTAGCGGCACAGCCGGAATCCCGGCGAGAAACTCCGTTCTCCTATGGTGAAGCGGGGGCCACACGCAATCAGTTGTGCGTCTCGCCATGTGGATCATGACAGTTGTGTTGCTTTTCGAGCACAGGTTGCTTTCGCCCCTGCGCGTGGCACTTAAGCTAGCGAACGCCCTTTCCAGATGGAATCCGTCATGACCAAATTCCTGCCATTGCCGATCCTCATTATCGCCCTGCTGGCGATCGCACCCGCCGCATCGGCTAAGGGGCCCAAGGCGCCGGCGGCGAACTCACCGCTGGTCGGGGCGCTCGATGCCTGCCGCCAGATCCCCGAAGCAGAGCAGCGACTCGCATGCTTCGATCGTGCCAGCGCGGCATTGGTCGGAGCGACCGCCAGCGGCGAAGTGTCGGTCGTCGATCGCAAACAGCTAGGCCAAGCGCGCAAGGCCTTGTTCGGATTCAATATGCCAAGGCTGCCGTTCTTCGCCGGCGACAAGAGCGCCGAGGACGACAAGGGCGTGCTCGATTCGACGATCAAGTCAGTCCGGACGATGGGCTATGAGCGCTTCCAGATCGTGCTCGCGGACGGCGCCATATGGGAAACAGCCCAAGTCTATCTGAGTTTTTCGGAGCCGCGCAAAGGCCAGAAGGTCCACATCAAGCGCGCACCGCTCGGCGTGTATTTTCTTGAGATCGACGGACAGGTCGCGGTCAAGGGCCGACGGGTCGGCTAGACCCGCTTAGCCGCGCGCGGCGGCCTGATCGGCGGCGAGGCTTGCAGCGGCGTCGACATAAGCCTCTTGCCGCTCGACACTCCAATAGCGCAATTCTTCGAGCGGAATCTCGGCGCCGGTGACCGCGCAGCGGACATGGTCGCCGTCCGCCAGGACGCGGAATGTCCCCGCCATATAATGCAGCCGCGCCATGCGCCCGCTTCCGGTCATCAACATGCGTTCACTCCTCGCCGTCGTCGAACAGCGACGGCTGTGGCGGCACATAGGGAGTGCGCGGCTTGCGCTCAACCCGGCGAGGCCTGGAAGCGTCGGCGGCCCCGGCTGTCGCCTCGACCCGCCCGTCGCCGAAGTGCAGGGTCAGGGCATGCGCGGCGATCGCGTCGGCGGCGCGGGTCAGGGTCTTTCCAGCGGCATCGGTAACGCGGACGAAGCCGCGCGCTAGTGGGCGCTCGGGGTGCGCCAGCTCGGCCAGCCGCCACAAGGCCGCGAGGCGTTCGCCGGCGCGGACGATGCGGTCCTTGACCAGCTCGGCGCGGAGCCGTGGCGCGACCGCGTTCAAATCGGCGCGCGCGTGGCCCGCTCGCGCGGCGAGCGCGCGAGGCAGGCGTTCGGCGAGCTCATCGGCGCGCTGGCGCTGCGGGGCGAACAACGCTTCGGCGGCGGGCCAGCGTTGGACGGTGAGGGTCAGCCGCTCCCCCGCCCGCTCGGCACCGCGCTGCAGGCAGCGGGCGGATCGCGCGGCAAGCTCATCGAGCAGGGCCAGCAATTCCAGCCGGACCGGAACGGCTAGCTCGGCGGCGGCGGTTGGGGTCGGCGCGCGCAGGTCGGCGGCGTGGTCGATCAGCGTCGTGTCGGTTTCGTGGCCGACAGCGGAGATCAGCGGAATCAGCGATTCGGCGGCGGCGCGCACGACCTCTTCCTCATTGAACGCCCAGAGATCCTCGATCGAGCCGCCGCCGCGCGCGACGATCAGCAAGTCGGGGCGCGGCACTGGGCCGCCTGGCACCAGCGCGCCGAAGCCGCGAATCGCCTGCGCGACCTGGGCGGCGGCGCCTTCGCCCTGGACCGGGACCGGCCAGACGATGACGTGGGTCGGACAGCGATCCTCCAGCCGGTGGAGGATGTCGCGAATCACCGCGCCGGTCGGGGATGTCACCACGCCGATCACGCGCGGCAGGAAAGGCAACGGGCGCTTGCGCGCGGCATCGAACAAGCCTTCGGCGGCGAGAGCCCGGCGGCGCTTATCGAGCAACGCCATCAGAGCGCCCTCCCCGGCCAGTTCCATCCGGTCGATGACGATCTGATATTTCGAACGTCCGGGATAGGTCGTCAGCTTGCCCGTGGCGATGACTTCGGCGCCATCCTCGGGCGCGAAGGCGAGCACCCCTGCTCCACCCCGCCAGATCACCGCGTCGAGATTGGCCTTATCGTCCTTCAGCGTGAAATAGAGATGGCCCGAGGCGTGGCGCTTGAACCCCGAAATCTCGCCGCGTACCCGAACATGCCCGAACGCGCTTTCCACGGACCGCTTAAGCGCTCCAGATAATTCGCTGACCGTCAGCGGAGACGCATTGTCGCCTTCGGGGGTGTCGGCTAACAGGCCGGTCTTGTTTTCGGGGAAGTCCATGAACGTCCTGATTTTGGGTTCGGGCGGACGAGAAGATGCTCTTGCGTGGCGCTTGAGGCAATCACCAAGCGTCGGCGAATTGTTGTGCGCGTCGGGCAATCCAGGGATCGCCCGCTGGGCAGCTTGCTACGCGATCGATCCATGCGACGCGAAAGCGGTCGTCGAGTTCGCGCGGAGCCGGGAGGTCGAGCTGGTCGTGATCGGGCCCGAAGCGCCTTTGGTCGCTGGGATCGGCGATGCTCTGCGCGCGGCCGGTTTTGCAGTGTTTGGCCCCAATGCCGCGGCCGCGCAGCTCGAGGGTTCGAAAGGCTTCACGAAAGACTTGTGCGCCGCCAACGCCATTCCGACAGCGCGCTACGTACGGGTTGAAACCGAAGCCGACGCGCGCGCCGCGCTCGGCGGATTTGCAATCCCGGTCGTGATCAAGGCCGACGGACTGGCCGCCGGCAAGGGCGTTACTGTCGCCATGACCAGGGCCGAAGCGGAATCGGCGCTGGCCGAGGCCGGCGACGGGCCGATGGTCATTGAGGAATTTCTAGAAGGCGAGGAAGCCAGCCTGTTCGCTTTGGTCGACGGCGAGACCGCGATCGCGCTGGCGTCTGCGCAAGATCATAAGCGCGTCGGCGAGGGTGACACCGGACCCAACACCGGCGGCATGGGCGCGTACAGCCCGGCACCGGTGCTGACCGCAGAGCTCGAGCGAAGAGCGATGGACGAAATCATTGTGCCGACGGCGCGGGCGATGGTGGCGGCGGGTACACCTTTTTCGGGCGTGCTTTACGCCGGCCTGATGCTGACCTCCGAGGGGCCCAAGCTGATCGAATATAATGCCCGCTTTGGCGATCCCGAATGCGAGGCGATCATGCCGCGCATCGCGGGCGATTTTGCAGAATTGCTGATGGCCGTCGCCAGCGGCCGGCTGGGCGAAATCGGCAAGCCTGAACTCAGCGACCAATCGGCAATGACGATCGTCGTCGCCGCCCAAGGCTATCCCGGGAAGCCCAAGCGCGGCGGCGCGATCGACGGCGTCGAGCTGGCCGAGCGTGAGCCCGGCGTGACCGTATTCCACGCCGGCACCGCGCGCCATTCGTCGGGCGCACTGCTCGCCGGCGGCGGCCGGGTACTCGCCGTCACCGCGGTTGCCGACACGCTCGCCAATGCCCGGGCGCGTGCCTATCGTGGAGTCGATGCGATCGATTTCGCCGACGGCTTCCACCGCCGGGACATCGGCTGGCGGGAGCTGGAGCGGACTTCATGATCGGACGGCCGGCGATATTCATGCTTGGCGTCGCCGCGACGCTAGCCGTAACCGCGATTTATCATGGGCCAATGGGCACGGGCGACGCACTTGCGGCGAAGATCGAGCGGGACGCGCGCGCCGAGCTTGACCGACAGGAGATGTTCCAGGTCCATGCCAAGCTCGAGCGAGGGCCATTGCGGCGGAGATTGATCCTGTCGGGTCCGGCCGGCGATTTCCAGCGCGAGGCCTTGCCTGAGATCATGGCAACCGTTCCCGGCGTCGACGACGTCGCGTGGGATCCGGCGTCACTGCCAGCGGAGAGCGCGCGATGAACCTTCCGTTGTTCGTCGAGGCGGCATTGCTCGCGCTGGCGGGCTTTGCGGTCGGCCTGTTCCTCGCTTATCTCGTCGCATTGCACATCAGACGTGGAATGAATCCTTATGGCTGAAGTCTGGAACGCATATTGGCCGATCGTCCTGATCGCGGTGGCGATCGGACTGATCACCGGCTATTTTCTGCTGCGTCCGCGCCAGCGAGTCACGCTCACCGACAGTACACCCGTGCGTCCGCACATGCCGCCCCGCCGGGTCGGCGAAGGCAGAGGCTTAAGCGACGAGATCGCCGCAGCGACCAGCGACGTTGCCGGCCAGATGCTCGGGTCGCACGTCCATCGCCATTTGCCTGGCGCATCCGGCCCGCCCGATAATCTGGAACAGCTCAAGGGGGTCGGCCCCAAACTGGCGACAATGCTCAATGCCATGGGAATCATTCGTTTCGACCAATTGGCGCGGCTGTCCGAGGCGGAGGTTGAGCGGATCGACAAGAGTCTCGGCGCATTTCGCGGACGGCTGACACGTGACCAGGTGATAGAGCAGGCGGATTATCTTGAGCGCGGCGATGTCGACGGGTTCGAACAAAGGTTCGGCAAGCTTTAGAAAATCTAGGTGGCCTGGGCTTCCTCGCCTTCGCGCTTTCGCCGCGACGCGCGGCTGGCGATCAATTTGTCGATCTTGCGGCCATCGAGGTCGACGATCTCGAACGTCCAGCCGTCGTGACGGAACTTCTCGCCGGTTTCGGGAAGGTGCTTCAGGACCGATAGGGCGAAGCCAGCGACCGTCGCATAATCGCGGTCGTGGGGAAGATTCAGGCCCAGACGGTCCGATAACAGGTCGGCATTGGCCGCGCCGGACACCAGCCAGCTGCCATCATCGCGCTCAATCAAAGGCGGATCGTCATCATCATCCATGTCATGGGCAAACGCACCGGCCAGCGCGGCGAGGATGCTGCCCGGCGTAACGATGCCATCGAGGTGACCATATTCGTCATGGACCAGGGCCAGCGGAACATCGGCCCCTCGAAGCACGGCGAGCGCATCCATCGCGTCCATCAGATCGGGGATTACCGGCGCCTTGCGAGCAAGCGCCTTTAGGTCGATCTCGCGGCCTTCGAGCAGCGCAGTGAGGAGATCGCGCGCCAGCACCACGCCGACGATTTTGTCGACCGACCCTTCGGCCACCGGCAAGCGGCTGTGCGTCGATTCAGCGAAGGTCGAGCGGATTTGCTCGCGGCTGCAATTGATGTCGATCCAGTCGACCTCGGTGCGCGGGGTCATCACCTCACGCACCGGCCGGTCGGCCAGTCGGACGATGCCCGAGATGATTGCGCGCTCGCTTTCTTCGAGCACTCCGGCGGTCTGCGCTTCGGCAACGACTAGGTGAAGCTCTTCCGCGGTCACGACATTCTGCGATTCGCGGTTGAGCCCGAGCAGTCGGAATATCGCCTTGCTGCTTTGGTCGAGTATCCAGACCAGCGGCGCGGTCGCCTTCGACAGCCAACCCATCGGCCGAGCGGTGAATGCTGCAATCGGTTCGGGCGAGCGCAGCGCGAACTGCTTTGGCACCAATTCGCCAATGATCAGGGACACGAACGTGGTGCCAACAATCACAATGCCGAAACCGATCGTCCGGGCGGTCTCGGGATTGATTCCCAATAATGCGATCCGCTGCGAAACGGGTTCGCCGAGGCTGGCGCCCGAATAAGCTCCCGCGAGAATCCCGATCAGCGTGATCCCGATCTGAGTTGTAGAGAGGAAACGCCCAGGATCAGACGCCAACACCAGGGCCGCGCGGGCACCGCGGCTGCCGCTCTTGGCCATTGCCTTCAACCGCGCCTCGCGCGACGAGACCAAAGCAAGCTCGCTCATCGCCAGCAGCCCATTGATGAAGATCAACGCCAGGATGAGGACGACGTCGAACCAGGGGATGGGAAGCAAAGTTTCGGTCATTCGGGTGAACGGCATTTGCCGTGAAAATGGCAAAGCGACAAGCGGCGCCATCGATTCGCCGGCGCGACCAACGAAACCTAGCGCCGCGCGGCGAAGAAATCCCGCAATTGCGCAGCGGCTTCCTCCTCGCCGATCCCGCCCAGCACATCGGGCCGGTGGTGGCAGGTCGGTTGCGTGAAGATTCGGGCTCCGTGCACCACGCCGCCGCCCTTGGGATCCTCGGCGGCGAAGCGAAGCGCCTCGATTCGCGCCAGACCGATCGCCGCGGCGCACATCGCGCACGGCTCGAGCGTGACCCACAGGGTGCAGCCGTCGAGGCGGGCGCTGCCGATGTGGGTAGCGGCGTGGCGCAGCGCGACCATCTCGGCATGGGCGGTGGGATCGATCGTGCCGCGCATTGCATTGCGAGCTTCTGCAATGATCTCATCACCGCGCGTGACCACGGCGCCGACCGGGACCTCGCCGGCCGTCGCGGCCTCCGCGGCGAGATCGAGCGCGCGGCGCATCGGTGGCGGCAAGGGAAAGCTCATCGCGGCGGGGCGCTAGCCTAACACCGCGCTGCTGTCATGTTCAGTGGGTGGCGTTGGTGGTTGCCGCCGGCGTATTGGGGGCCGGGCGGCGCACTTCGATCACCGGCACTTTGACGCTCTTATCCTTCTGCTCGACCTTGAGCGTCGGCATCACAACTTTGGCTTCGCGGCTGCCGACCCCGACCGATCCAGTCTGGACATCGAATTCCGGGGTTTGGCCGGCGGTCGTGGTGACCCCATTCGCATTGGCAGAGACGGTCGGCGCGCGCGCATCGCGGGTCTGGGAAACATTCACCAGCCCCACTTGAATGGCGACGATCAGGGCGACGACCGCCACGATAAGAATGAGGAATATCGCGCGCATCATATTCTCCCTATTTTCTATTTGCCCTCTCAACGCCCCGCCGCGGCAGGGGTTGCGTGACGCGCGGCAGGTTGACGACAAGGGACGCAGCCGGTATCGGGCCCGCTTTCCGGGCGCATGCGCCTGTCCAGCCAAGGTATGACACATGTCGCGCGTTTGCGAGCTGACCGGCAAAGGCCGTCAGGTGGGTAACAATGTTTCCCACGCCAACAACAAGACCAAGCGGACGTTCCTGCCCAATTTGCAGAACGTCACCCTATTGTCCGACACACTTTCGCGCGGCGTGAAACTGCGCGTGTCGACCAACGGGCTGCGCTCGGTCGAACATGTCGGCGGGCTCGACAATTGGCTGGCCAAGACGGGTGAGGACAAATTGAGCCTCCGCGCTCGCCGCCTGAAGCGCGAAATCGCCAAGAAGGCCGGCGAAGCGACCGCTTAATTCGATTTAAGCTGAGGGTGCGGCCCGCTGGGGAGATCCAGCGCGACCAAAAGCGTGCGCATCGGCCAGCGGAAATTGTCATCGGTCATCAGCCAAAGCCGTGTGCCGTTGGGGACAGGCTCGACGGCCAGCGCCTCGGCATTGTCGAGCGGGCCAAGGCCAAGCTTAATGGGCTGGCCGAGACGGTCGCCCGGCAACAGCAGCACCAGAGCGTTGTGGAAGCCATCGAGGGCGGCGCGTCTTGCAAGCACCATCGTGGGGCCGTCGGGAAGTCGGACGGCTTCCGACAATCGGCCCTTTGGATTGGCCATGGGCGAACTTCGCATTCGCGAGCCTCTGAACCGAACCACGCTTGTACCGGCTTCGGGCAGCAGCAACAGCCCGCCAGGCTCCGCCAACATCGCCTCAATGCCTTTGTTACGCGGCCAGCGCCGGCGCCCAAAATCGATCCGCTCCAACGCCCGCGAAAAATCGCGATCGTACAGCCACAATTGATTGTGATTCTCGAACGCCACCCACCAGCCACGCCCCGCCGGGTCGCGGGCCAACGCCTCGGCATCGCGATGACGCTTATAGCCGGGCCGCCCGGGACCGTTGGGGAGATCCTCGATATCGGCGGCCGCGGGTTGATCCGACGGGCGCGCGAAGCGGATCACCGCGCCGGCATCTGTCACTGCGACCAAACCGGCCTTGTCGATCGCCAGCGCCGACACTCCGCCGAAGCGCGGATCGTTAGCGGCCAGGCTCCATGCACCAGCCAGCCGAAGCGGAGCGAATCGCGCGGCGTCAAATTTCACTGGCTCGAAATGAATTGCGACCGTGCGCCGCGGCAGGAGCATCTGATCGGGCTGGTCGTCGAGCCACCGGGCGAACAGACCGATCAGAGCCACAAGCATCAAATGACTGAAAACGGACGCCTTCCTGAATGCACGCTGCAATGACCGTTCAGCTTCGATTGGGCCGACCGTGTGCATAGACGGTCCATCGGCGGGCTTTTTCCCCCTGTAGCCCGTCACGCTGCCTGCAACGGCGGTCAAAGAATCCCTCGCGTCGCGTATCGAGGGGGGCCCGGCGTGGGAGACCACGTCGGGCCCGAATTCTTTTGGGGCTCAAGCAAGGCAATCACCGCGGGATATCGAACAGCTCAGCCAGCTGCTCGGTCATCGCTCCGCCCAATTGCTCTGCATCCATGATCGTTAGCGCGCGGGAATAATAACGCGTCACGTCATGACCGATGCCGATCGCGGAAAGCTCAACGCTCGAGCGCGTCTCGATCCACCCGATGACCGTCCGCAAATGCTTTTCGAGATAGGTCCCGCCATTGGCCGACGCGGTCGAATCGTCGACCGGCGCGCCGTCCGAAATGACCATCAAGATGCGCCGCTCCTCGGGCCGCGCCATCAGCCGATTGTGGGCCCATAACAGGGCTTCGCCGTCGATATTTTCCTTGAGCAAACCTTCGCGCATCATAAGGCCGAGGTTGCGGCGGGCACGGCGGTAGGGCTCGTCGGCGCGCTTGTAGATAATGTGGCGCAGATCGTTGAGCCGGCCCGGATTGGGCGGGCGGCCTTCGGCCAGCCACGCCTCGCGGCTCTGCCCGCCTTTCCAGGCGCGGGTGGTGAAGCCGAGGATCTCGGTCGCCACGCCACAGCGCTCGAGTGTCCGGGCAAGGATGTCAGCACTGATCGCCGCAATTGAAATCGGCCGCCCGCGCATCGAGCCTGAATTGTCGATCAGCAGGCTGACAACCGTGTCGCGAAATTCCATCTCGCGCTCGATCTTGTAACTAAGGCTATGCGCGGGGCTAACGATCACCCGCGCCAGCCGCGCCGCGTCAAGCAGGCCCTCCTCCTGGTCGAATTCCCAGCTGCGCGCCTGCTGCGCCATCAATCGCCGCTGCAAGCGATTGGCGAGCCGCGTGACGACCCCCTGGAGCGGCGCCATCTGCTGGTCGAGATAGGCGCGCAGGCGCGTCAGTTCTTCTTCGTCGCACAATTCCTCCGCCTCGATGAATTCGTCGTGGCGGGTAGTGAAGGCGCGATAATCGGTGACCGGCTCGTCGAGCCAGTTGCGCCGCGACTGGCGCGGGAAAAGGCTCTCGCTGGCCTCGTCGCCGGGCGCCCCTTCCTCGCCGTCGAACTCCTCGTCCGAAGACGACTGGTCTTCGTCGGCATCGGCCTCCTCCTCGCCGCGCATTTCCATTTCGCCGCTGCTGGCGCCGCCGTCGTCACCTTCGTCTTCGCTGTCGTCGTCGCCGGAATCCTCGCCCTGTTCGTCATCGCCGCCGGGCTCGGGCGGTTTTTCGGCGCGGTCGTCGGCATCGGCGAGGTCAAGATCCTCGAGCAGCCGCCGTGAAACCTCGGCGAATGCCGCCTGGTCATCGATCGTCAGCGCGAGCGCATCCAGTTCCGCCGCGGCGTTGCCTTCAATCCATTCGGTGACCAATGCCAGCCCAGCCCGGGCCGGCGGCGGAGGTTCGGCTCCGCTCATCCGCTTCCGCGCGATCAGACCGATGGCCGTCGCCAACGGTACTTCCTCGGGCGATCGCGCGCGAACGATCGCGTCGCCCCTCACCCGCGCCTCGGTCAGCTCCGCGAGGTTGGAGCGTACTCCGCCCATCGCCCGCGCTCCGAGCGCTTCAACCCGCGCTGTTTCCAGTGCGTCGAACACCGCCGCGGCCTCGGCATCCGCCGGAGCGTTCGCGGCGTGGAGCTTCGCGTCATGATGCCGCAGCCGTAGCGCGAGAGCATCGGCCGACCCGCGCGCTTCCGCCACCAAGCGGCGCTCCAGGCTAGGGCCCGGTGACGGCACACGCGCCACTTTGCCCGATGTCGCCGCGGCATCCGATGCGAACGCCACCTCGATCTCCGCATCGCGCGCAATTGCGCGAGCGGCTCCGGCCAGGACACGGCGGAAAATGTCGAGGGGCGCGGGCTGGGTCATCGCGGACCCGCCTTACCCGGAAACGCGCGTGGCGACCAAGTCACGAAACAGAAAATCCGCAAGTGGCGTTTGCCTACTTCGAGAAACCGAACCGCTTGATCAGTTCCGCGCGAGTAGCGATTTCAGGCTTCGCGCCGGTCATACGTTTTACGTGCTCGTAGACGCCAGGGCGGACCGGCCGCCACCACGGCTGATCGATCGGCGCGGCGAAGCGCTCAAGATGGGCGAGATATTCATCCAACCCACAAAAGCGGTGACCGTGCGCATAGGGCAAGTTCGCCACGCCTTGAGCGGTGTCGCACGCTTTCGACACTTTGCTCCCGCTCCCATGCGCTCCCTTCGCGCGGGTTGCTTGATCCACCGCGGGATTGTCAGCGGGCAGGGGCCGATACGGACTTGTGGTCATTGCTGTTACCAAAAGGAGGACATCGAGTATCATTTTGGAACAATGACAAAACCCACTGAAAAAAACAACTGAGAGAGTCTATTGCCTCACGATAATCTTTATGATCTGTTTACCTTAGCCTGACCCCCGTCGGGACTCGAGAAAAGGGGAAATCTTCCATGTCAATGTTTCACGACGTCCGCGAGGACGAGCCTTTTGTCCGCGTCGATGCGGAAGGCAATATTGTTCCCGATTCGAATGGAATATTCAGCGCCAAACTCACTGATTATTTGCACACCATTCGCAGCGGCTCAATGAGCCTCCCGAGCGAAATTGCGGATGAGCCGACCCCGATCGCCGGAACGGTCCCCGTCGGCGGGTCGATCAGCGGCGTGATCGATTTCAATGGCGATATCGACCGATATTCGGTCAATCTGGTTGCTGGTCAGACGTATCTATTCTCGTTGCAAGGATCGGGCGCCACGCCGATCAACGACTCGTTGCTCCGCATCATCAATCCCGCATTTACGAGTTTCGTCGCGACTGATGACGACGGCGGTAACGGCCTCTATTCTTTCATCACCTACACGGCGACCCAAACCGGCACCTATACGATTCAGGCCCAAACGTTCGTTAATCCGGATCCAGACATCGGCGGCTACACGATCGACGTTCGGCAAATGGGCGCCGACGCCGTGGGCGACACCAATGCTACGGCGGGAGTCCTTGGGCTCGGCACGACATTCGGCTTCCGTGAGACCGGCACCGGCGGCACGCCGATCGATCCAGCGCTGGCCGGCGACGTCGATCGCTACGCGGTCAATCTCGTGGCCGGACAATTCTATACGTTCAACATGGCTGGTGGCGCGGACTATAATACCAATCCGGGAGCGGTTCCCACTGGGGAGCTCGACACGTTCCTCATCCTGCGTGACGCGGCCGGAAATATTTTGGCCGCGGGCGACGACAACAACTTCCCATCCGACATAAGCTCCGGGATCGGATTCCTCGCCCAGACCAGCGGCACTTATTACATCGACGCCACCGCTTATGCGGGTCAGACCGGGGGCTACGCGCTCACAATGAGCCAGGTCGATATCAGCGGGCTGAGCCCGCTCGATTCAATCGACTGGCGGAGCGCCGACAATGTCCCATTCGTGGATGTTGGTGGCGTGCCCACCGCCTACGTCTATTTCGCGGCTGCCGGAGAAAGCTTTGGCGAGCTCAACGACGCTGGCGACGGGCCTCGCGAATCTTTCGGCTGGTCGCAGCACGAAATGGATGCCGTGATGCAGGCCCTCGAGCAATACGAGCACATCCTTGGTACCAACTATGTCGTCACGACGGATGTGAACCAGGCTACGTTTCGGCTGATGACGACGACGTCGGAAGACTTCGGCGCCTACTTCTACCCGCAGGACCCCGGTTACGGCACTCAGCAAGGCATTGGCGCCTTCAACGTCGACAGCGGCGGCTGGGGCGCATTCCCGCAAAGCCTCGAGCAAGGCGGCTTCTCGTTCGGCGTGATTCTGCACGAGTTCGGCCATGCGCACGGTCTTGCCCATCCGCACGACAATGGCGGCGGGTCCGATATCATGCTGGGCGTGACCGGCGCACAGGGGTCGCTTGGTATTTTCGACCTCAACCAGGGCGTTTATACGGTGATGTCGTACAATGACGCGTGGCAGACCCATCCGGATGGACCGTCGTCATTCACTGTCGCCGGCATCGACAATGGGTGGTCGGGAACCCTCAGCGCGTTCGATATTGCTCAGCTTCAGACGCGTTACGGAGTCCACGACTACAATACCGGCAATACCACCTACGCGCTGACGGATGTGGTCAACGACGCATTCTACCAGACGATCTGGGACACTGGTGGCAACGACACGATCTCATACGCCGGAGCGCTGGATGCGCGGATCGACCTTACCGCAGCGACGCTCGATTATTCGGCTACGGGCGGTGGCGTGGTCTCGTTCCTGCACAACATTCCGGGCACAGCAGCATCGGCGGAAGTCAAGGGCGGTTTCACCATCGCTCATGGCGTAGTCATCGAAAATGCGACCGGCGGCAGCGGTAATGACGTTCTGATTGGGAACAGCGCCGCCAACACGATCACCGGCAACAATGGCAATGACACATTGATCGGTCGTGGCGGAAACGACATTCTGCGCGGCGGAGCCGGAATTGATACTGTAGTCGGCGGCGACGGACTCGACGTCGCTACCTTGGGTGCGGGTAATGACATCTTCGTTGCCGAAATCGGTGCGACTAAGATGTCGACGAAGGCTGGAACGATGTCTGTCGATATCATCACCGACTTCGACTCGAACGGAAACGACCTTATCGATCTGTCCGGTTTCGATCAGGCGTTCAGCTTCAAGGGTACCGCCGCCAACAAGAAAGCAGGCGATTTGTCGTACAAGACGTACGACAGCATC
This sequence comes from Sphingomicrobium sp., assembly GCA_035318245.1. GTDB lineage: Bacteria > Pseudomonadota > Alphaproteobacteria > Sphingomonadales > Sphingomonadaceae > Sphingomicrobium. The sequence goes on from DATHFE010000158.1 coordinate 13,023, forward strand.
AATGGCGCCGAAAATGCCTTGGGCATCGAAATCGATGGCAACCCTGGAGCCAGCGGTGTCAGCGGCAAGGTGACAGTCGTCTTTGGAAACGTGGACGGCGGGAACCCCGATTTCATGATCGTGCTTCTCGGCTCTGCCAATGTCGCGGCTGACGACTTCATCTTCGGAAGTGCGTCGTCATCTTCGTCATCTTCGCTGATCGACTCCCACGCGACGCAGGGGCTGGGCTTCAACAGCCTGTCAGAAATGAGTTTGATCGGATCGTCGAAGTTCGATCACCACGATCTCGTCTGACACTCACTGCTTATGAAGACTTGCGCCCCGGCTTCGGCTGGGGCGTTTTTTTACCTGGCGGTCAGGCCCGGCCGACGATGCTTTCGGGCAGGTCGGCGTTGAACACGCGCTGGTAATATTCGGCGATCAGCGGGCGTTCGGCCTCATCGCATTTGTTGAGAAATGAGACGCGGAAGGCGAAGCCGACATCGCCAAAGATCAGCGCGTTTTGCGCCCAGCTGATCACCGTGCGCGGGCTCATCACGGTCGAGATATCGCCATTGATGAATCCCTGGCGCGACAAATCGGCGACCTTGATCATCTTGTCGACCTGGTCCTTGCCGCCAGGCGTGTCATATTCGCCCGATTTGGCGAGCACGATCTGGGCTTCGGTCGCGGCCGGCAGATAATTCAATGTCGCGACGATGTTCCAGCGGTCCATCTGGCCTTGGTTGATCGCCTGCGTGCCATGGTAGAGGCCGGTGGTGTCGCCCAGGCCAATGGTGTTGGTCGTCGCGAACAGGCGGAACCATGGGTTGGGGCGGATCACGCGGTTTTGGTCGAGCAAGGTCAATTTGCCCTCGACCTCCAGCACTCGCTGGATGACGAACATCACGTCGGGCCGGCCGGCGTCATATTCGTCGAATACCAAGGCGACCGGATGCTGCAGCGCCCACGGCAGCAGCCCTTCGCGGAATTCGGTGACCTGCTGGCCGTCTTTCAGGACGATCGCGTCGCGGCCGACGAGGTCGATGCGGCTGATGTGCGCGTCCAG
>DATHFE010000159.1:0-2218 GCA_035318245.1 Sphingomicrobium sp.
CACCGCCGCCGAGCAATTGATGTACGTCAGCGCGATATGGTCAGGGTGAGCCTCGCGGAACGCTTTGAACTGGTCGGGCGGGCAGGAATCTTCGAGGCTGCAGCCGGCATCCATGTCGGGCAAGATAACAGTCTTTTCGGGACTCAGGATCTTCGCCGTCTCGGCCATGAATCGCACGCCGCAGAATGCGATCACCTCGGCGTCGGTCGCGGCGGCCTTGCGCGACAGATCGAGACTGTCGCCGACAAAGTCGGCCAAATCCTGGATCGCGGGCTTCTGATAATAATGGGCAAGGATGACCGCGTTGCGCTCTTTCTTGAGACGCGCGATCTCGTTCAGCAAGTCGATACCCTTCAAACTGGTCGGTACGGCGGTCAATTCATTCTCCGGCCCTGGCCTTGGCGCGATCGGCCAAGACCTCATTATAGGAGCGTGACTTGTCGATATAAGAGGGGTCGTCAATTCCCTCTTCCGCGGCAAAGCGCGCGACGACCTTGGCGTCGCTGATCCCAGCCGCTTTCAGGGGCATTGAGAAGCTCCGCTCGATCGCATTGCGCGCCGCCTCGCGCGCCAGCCGCATCGGCACTTCAGCCTTCGCTTGATTGCGCAAATCAACCACCGCGCGCGCCTGGTTTGCTTTGTCGAGCGCGCCTTCGGCATCGGTCAGCGCGCCGAGTACCCCGCCCTCGCCATATTCCCGGCTCGCCGCCAGATCGACTTCGGGGCCGGCGATTTCGATGTCGGGCAGCCGCACGCGCAAGGTTTTGTTTGCCTCATCCCAGCGAACGTCTTCGGGCTGCAGCTTGGCCAAGTCGACCTCATAGCGCACATCGCCCGGCAGGATCAGCGTCCGTTCGGCCGAGAAGCCGAAGCGTGACTGGCGGGCGCTGACGACTGAAACATAGCGCGCGACAAACGGCACCAGCCGGTTCTGCGCGCGCATCGATTCGAGGCTCGACGAAGCGATCGTCTCGGGGTTTGGCCCGCTTCCGAACAGCATCTTGCTCAAGCCTAGCGCGCCGCCGATCAGCATGCCGAGGATCAGCGCGGCGACGATCGCACCGATCGCCAGTGGGCGGGTCAGGCGGCTGGGCTCAATGGCTTCCATGTCTCTCCGTCCGCTTCAACCATCCCGCGCCGCTCAAGGTCCACCAGATGCGCCAGCACCGATCCGCCGGCCGCCGCGACCAGCCGCGGATCGAGACCGGGATAGGCTGCGGCGACGATCTCCTGGATCGTCCGGTCGCCTACCTTCAGCCGTTTCAAGATCTGCCGCTCGCGCTGCATCCGATGGCCGATCAGCCCGCGCACCCATTGCTGCGGCTTCAGCACCGGAGGTCCGTGCGCCGGATAATAGACATTCTCGTCGCGCTGCCGAAGCAGCTCGAGGCTCGCCATATAATCGGCCATGTCGCCATCGGGCGGGACCACCACCGTGGTCGACCAGCCCATCACATGGTCGCCGGTGAACAAGGCGCCCGAAGTCTCATCGGCGAAGCACAAGTGATTTGACGTATGCCCAGGGGTCGCCACCACGGTGATCCGCCGACCGTCCACCTCCAGGGCCTCGCCATCGCCGAGCACCCGGTCGGGCACATAGTCCCCGTCGAACGCCGCATCGGCCCGAGGCCCGACCGTCTCCAACGCCAGCGGCGCGCAGCCGATGATCGGCGCACCCGTCGCCGCCGCCAGCGGACGGCTCGCGGGGCTGTGGTCGCGGTGGGTATGGGTGCACATGATCGCCGCGACCGGGCGTCCAGCGATCGCCTCGACAATCGCCTCGACGTGCTCGGGCAGGTCGGGGCCCGGATCGATGATCGCCAATTCCTTGGAACCGATGAAATAGCTTTGCGTGCCGGTGTAGGTGAAAGCGGATGGATTATGCGCCAGAAGCCGCGCCAGGCCCGGCTGCAGCTCCTCAAGAATGGCATAAGGCACTTCCACGCACCGGCTGTGCCACGGGCGCCTTGGCCTTAGCAACCAACGCGGTCAGTTAGCAGCGAAGGTCATAGGGTCCCAGCGTATCCGCGACCTGGCCCCCACTGCCGCCGCTCTTGGTGAGAATTTGGATCTCGACAGTGCTTCGAACCACACCCGTGCAAAGGTCCTTCGGCGCCTTGAGTCGAACCGATTGCCCTTGCCGCATCTGTCCCAGAGCGACTTCGCCCCGATCATTGCCACGCCGAAGGAATCGCACATGATATCCCGCGGCCAAATT
>DATHFE010000160.1:0-12751 GCA_035318245.1 Sphingomicrobium sp.
ACATCATCGAAGACGGCGCCCGCCCGCCACGGGAGAAACCGAGCCTCGGCGAGCGGCTGCGGAGCTGGCTTGGCTCCACGTAAGAAAATCCTGTCCTACAGCAACCTATTTGGTTCATAGAGCGCGACTCGGAAGGGGGACAGAGCGCGGAATGAGCAAAGTTGATAGGTTGATGCCGAAGTTGATAACCCCCCGTTCGAGGGGGTCAAAGGTAACAAGCTTCGCGCGCACAACTGCCGGGGGCAGTCGGAGCACGAAACTGGTAACATCCCCCGTTTGGGGCCCTCAAGCCGGAACTCTGTGACCTTCAGGCGCGCGCTTTCCGGCGGGGTCGCTCCATCGCCAGTAGAGCCGCGTCGTCTCTCAGCCGCATCCGTTCCTTCACCTCTGCCGTCGCGTCGCCCATCAGCCGGTTGCAGCGGCCGTGGCACAGGCAGAGGTTGCCGAGCTCCCCCGTCCCGCCCCTCGATTTGGGCGTTCGGTGCTCGATTGTCGGGGCTTGGTCGTGTCCCGGCGGCAGGTCGAAGCGCATCGAGCGCCGGCACCGCCAGCACTTGTCGCCGTCGCGCTGCCGCAGGGCCTCAAAACGCAGCCGCTTCTTCTCGCGCCTGAACATCCACGGGTTTAAATATCTGGCAATGTCTTTCCTGGGCATCCCACCACGATACCAAACAGGTATTTCCGAAGCGTTGCCGCGCCCCAGCAGGCCTCCGGCTTGGCGGCCGATCCCGCGATCGCCCGAAAATGTAAGAAATTCCGACTCTTGCAACGACCATTAACTTTGTGCGTTTGTGTCGCGTCCGAAATGGATATGAGGAAAGGAGTAAGCTGACATGCGTGTTGTCTTGCTTGCCGCAGCGGGGTTGATCGCAGCCGCTGCCGCTACCACACCGGCCGCCGCGGGCGGATCCGCCGCCGCCGGGTTCACCGGCTTCACCGGCGTCACCGTCCACCATAACCGCGGGTTCACCAGCCTGCAGTCGCTTCGCGGCAACCGCCACGACCGGCGCCGGAACCGCGGCCACGACGGCTTTGCCGATGGCGGTTTCTACTATGACCGGGAATATGAGGGCGACACCCTGTGGCAGGCCGAAAGCTACAACGACTGGTGGCACGAACGCCCGTGGCGGGCCTACCCCGCCTGGGTCACCCGCAACCAGAATTGCGAGCGCCAATATTGGAGCGGCGGCGGTTGGACCTGCTAGCTTAAGCTCCTGAGAGCTTGCGCGCTGGATGGCTTGGCGTGACGGGGCATAGCGCCCATATGCCTCGCATGCCCACCGACAGACAGCGCGCGCTCGCCGAGTTCCGGCGCATGATGAAGTGGATCGCGCTGGTCGCGGTGCTGATGGTCGCCGGCGCGCTGACCTATTTGTCCCGGACCGGCGACCTCCATCTGCACGAGGTCGTCGCCACCATCCTCGGGGTGTTCTTCGCCGTGCTGTTAGGCTGCGGCCTGTTCGCCGCCGCTTTCTTCAGCGACAAGAGCGGCATCGACCAAAGCGTCACAGACGCCACAAAGACCGAACGCGACGAGCACTGAGCGCAGGCAAGCCAGGGGCTTGCCGAGCACCGCGCTTTAACACCAGGGGCGTCGTCCGCCCGCATACCACCGGGCCAGGCCTTCGCCGACCAAAGTGCCGCCGACGCTGGCGCCATCGACCTCGACGATCCTGAGCTTGCGCCCGTAAACGTCCATGTCGCGGTCGATATTGGCCAGCCTGACCTCGCCCGAATTGAGCAATTGGCGGAGCCGTACGGTCGCCCGATCGCCCAGCACCCGCTCCTCCGCGCAGCGCGGCTCATGGGTCTCCGGCGCGTCGATATCGGCGATGCGGACGTTCTGGCCTTCGATCCAGATCGTGTCGCCGTCGACCACGCAATTATAGCCGCTGCCCCATTTGCACATATCGAAGGATGTCGTGAGCGGCGTCGCGGGTGCCGCCGGCGCACTCTTCAGGCGCGGCAGTCCGAATTCCCCCACGACCATCATCGCGACCAGACCGGCCGCCAGCGGCCATTGCCGCGGCTTGGCCCGCCTGTGCGTCCGGCGATGGCCGTATTGCGGCGGATGGTCCGCCCGCTCGTGCCGCAGCGTCCGCTTTTCCGCCGCGGTCAGCGCGTCATAGGTTTCACTGCTCAGCCAATCCCCACGGTCTGGCGCGCCGAGATCGCGCGACGGGGCGGACCGCCCGAAGCGGCCGCGAGAGACATTGTCGGGTGGCCAATGCTTGCTCATCGGCGCGAAAGTTAAACGATCGCCCTTTCCATCCGGTTAGCGACCTTCATTTGCCAGCCGCCTTCCACGCCTGTTACGTTTGCCGCCGAAGCCATGCGACGGAGCCAGACCATGCCCGATCCCACCGCTGCCAAGGCCCGCCTCGAAGCCCAGCTCGCCGAACTGGAATCGCGGCAGGGGCACATCGCGGATGACCTGGCCGAGCCGCTCAGCGCCGATTCCGCCGAGCAGGCGACCGAGAAGGAGAATGAGTCGGCATTGGAGGGTCAGGGCGCGCTGGTCGCCCGCGAGATCGCATCGGTCAGGCGCGCGCTGACGCGGATCGAGGATGGGACTTACGGCGAATGCGTGCGCTGCGGCGAAAACATCGCCCCCGCCCGCCTCGAGGCCCGCCCCGAAGCCGCTCTGTGCATCGACTGCGCCCGCATGGCGGAGTGAAGGCAGCCCGTCACCCGTCCCTGTATTCCGGGCTTGCCGCATCCCTCCATTGGTGTATTATGCGCGTAATACACAAGGGGGAAACCGATGCTCGCCATGTTCGCCGCCGCCGCGCTCGCCGCCACGCCCGCGCCGCCCGTCGCCATCCCGGCCGGCGAGGCGCTGAAGCAGGCGATCCTGTCGCGCGACGCGGAGTTTTTTGAGCTCTATTTCACCGGCTGCGATCCGGCGCGGCTGCGGACAATGCTCGCTCCGGACATGGAATTTTATCACGACAAAGGCGGTTTCGCCTTCCGCGGCGCCGAGGCGATGGTCGCCGATTACGCCAAGACCTGCGCCGCCAAGGCGGCCCCCAACGCCTGGCGATCGCGCCGCAGCTTGGTCCCCGCCACGCTGCGCATCGATCCCATCCCCGGCTACGGCGCGATCGAGGACGGCGAGCATTATTTCTACGAGGGCCAGGGCGGCGGCCCGCAGAGGCGCGTCGGCTACGGCCGCTTCACCATCGTCTGGGCGCTCTCCCCCGACGGCTGGCGCCTGTCGCGCTGCCTGAGCTTCGCCCACAAGCCAGCACCCGAGGAAGCGGCCAAATAAGTCCATCCACTCCGTTCGACTCACCACTGACTCGGCTCGTCGCATAGCACGAGTCCTGATGACCCACCGTTCGTTGGCCCGGCACGATGAGCAGTGTCATCCGCGGCGCCTGGTATCTGCCCGAACGGCGGCAACTCGACCTGCTGTTCGCCAGTGGGCGGCGCTACGTCTATTCGAGCGTGCCGCTGGCGGTGGCCGAGGCGTTCCGCGATGCCTTCTCCAAGGGTCGCTACTACAATGCAGAGATTCGCAACTGCTATCCCTGCCGCCGTGCCGACGAGCAGCAGCGTATCGCCGCCTAGGCTCGCCTCATCGGCCGCAACGCGTCCTTAACCCATCGCGACTACACTCGCCCGATGATCCCGATGAAAACCTCAACGATATTCAAGAGCCGCTGGTGGGCGCTCATCTGGGCGGCCGGGATCGTCTGGTTCGCGCTCGACGTGGCGGGCGACCCCGCCCCAGCCGACGGCAACTCAACCGACGCCAGTGCACCGACCGACGCTACCGGCGCGCCGATCCACAAGGAAGACGCCGACGCGCTCAAGAATGTGATCGACGGGCTCTAGCCGCCGCGTATCTGCTGGCTGCAGCTCAAGCGCTACCGCTCTGCTCTTCCTCGAAGCTGACCGCGACGTCGGCATTAGCCGACAGACGCACCTTGTCGCCCTCGACTTCGGCAATGAGGCCGCGCGAAATGAAGTGGTGATGGCCTTCATGGCCGCCCTCGCCGCTGTCCTTCTTGGTCAGTTTGATTCGGTCGCCTTCAATCCGGTCGACCGTGCCGACATGGACGCCGTCGGCGCCGATCACTTCCATATGCTCGCGAATATCTTCGATCCCGCTCATCTGGCTTCTCCTTGGTGTTGCGCATTGCCCAACGCACGTGCCGGGCGAAGGCTGCATCACGCCGCCGGCTTGAGATCGATAGCATAAATATGCCAACGGCGCTGCTCGACGGTCGATCCCGGGACGTCGTTGACCCGGCGCAGGCTGATCGATCCGGAAACGCTGTAGCGACCGCCCGATTTGAGCTTGCCCGACAGCGCCAGCGGCACATCGACATAAATCGACCCCGCAGCGCCCTCGCTGTCACCCGGTTTGCCAACCGTCGCGTCAATTGTCGCATATTTGTTGAGCGCGGCGGCGAACTCATCTTTGCTTTGGCCGTAGTCACTCCACAGCCGCAGCGCCTCGTCGATGCGCCGCTGTTCGAGCAAGCCTGCAAACCGCTCGACAATCTTGGCCGCGGCGTCCCCGCTGGTCTCCTCGACCGGGGTCGCGGCGGGCGGAGCCTGCTCGACCGCGTTAGGCGCGGACGGCGGCCTTGTGTCGGTCGCAGCCTCGTCGGGCGCGTGGGCCTGAACATTGTTGACGAGCTCGGGCGCCGAAGGCCGGCACGCGACGAGCAACAGCCATGCGAAAGCGAACCATTTCCTCATGGCCCACCAACCCAATGCGTCGCGGCCGGTTCCGGCGGCGCGTTGGAACCGGCCTCCATCGCGTTCGTTCGTTTCGCCAACACAACATGAACCACAGGGAGAGAGTGTATGGGCGAGCCCGAACGCGATCCGGTCGAGAAGACGACGATCATCGAGACCGGCGGAGGTGGAGGCGGCGGCGGCGTGCTGGCGGTGGTCGTGCTGATCATCGTTATCCTGGTGCTGCTGTTCCTGTTCCGCGGCCAGCTTGGCCTCGGCGGCAACAAGACCGAGATCAAGGTCCCCGACAAGATCGACATCAACGTCAACTGAGTTTGTGTTTGGCGGCGGGAGGCCCCGGGTGCCCGCCGCCATTCCTTTGTTTGGGGCGCGGTTTGAACTTCTCGCGCGCCCGGCGTAACCCCGCCCCATCCAACCGGGGCCGAGCGCTTTATGCCATCCAAATCCTCTGACTATCTGACCGGCTTCGGCAATCATTTCGCCACCGAGGCGGTCGAAGGCGCGCTTCCAGTCGGCCGCAATAGCCCGCAGCGCCCCGCCCTCGGGCTTTACACCGAGCAATTGTCGGGCACTGCTTTCACCGCGCCGCGCCCCGAAAATCGTCGCAGCTGGCTGTACCGGATGCGGCCCAGCGCCGATCATCGTCCGTTCGAGCCCTATGTCGCGCCATTGTTCTCGCCCACCTCTCCCGATGCGCCGATCGCCCCCAACCGGCTGCGCTGGGACCCGCCAGCCGATCTCCCTGCCGACGCAGATTTCGTCGACGGCATGGTGACCATGCTGACCAACCGCACTCCCGCCGAGTTGGAAGGCGTCGCGCTGCACCTGTATCGCGCCAGCAAGGGCATGGAGCGGCGCGTGTTCGTCGATGCCGACGGCGAGTTACTGATCATTCCGCAATCGGGGCGGCTCGAATTGCTGACCGAGCTTGGTCGGATCGAGGTGGCACCGGGCTGGGTCGCGCTGATCCCGCGCGGCCTGCGATTCCGGGTCATGCTGCCCGACGGCGAAGCGCGCGGCTATGTCGCCGAAAATCATGGAGCGCCGTTCCGGCTGCCCGAGCTTGGACCGATCGGCAGCAACGGCCTCGCTTATGCCCGCGATTTCGAGACTCCGATGGCGTGGTACGAAGATCGCGACGATGAGTATGAGCTGGTCCAGAAATATCTCGGCCGGCTGTGGACGACGACGCTCGACCATTCCCCGCTTGATGTGGTCGCGTGGCACGGCAATCTCGCGCCATGCCGCTATGAACTGGCGCGGTTCAACGCCATCGGCAGCGTCAGCTTCGACCATCCCGATCCGTCGATCTTCACCGTGCTGACTTCGCCATCCTCGGTCGCCGGGCGCGCCAATGCCGATTTTGTCATCTTTCCGCCGCGCTGGCTGGTGGCCGAGGACACGTTCCGTCCGCCGTGGTTTCACCGCAATGTGATGAGCGAAGCGATGGGGCTGATCCGCGGCGCTTACGACGCCAAGGCTGAAGGATTTGCGCCCGGCGGCCTGTCGCTGCACAACATGCTCAGCGGCCACGGCCCTGATGTCGCCAGCTGGAAAGCGGCGAGCAAAGCCGAACTGAAACCGGCCAAGCTTACTGATACGATGGCGTTCATGGTCGAGAGCTGCTGGCCTTACCGACCATCGCAATTTGCACTCGATCGCGCTCAGCCCGACTATGACGAGGCCTGGGCCGATTTTCCCAAGGCGAAGCTGTGAAGCTCGCTTCCCTCAAGCAGGGCCGCGACGGCAAGCTGGTCGTCGTCTCGGCGGATCTCGCATATTATGCCGATGCCGCGCATATCATCCCGACGCTGCAGGGCGCGCTCGACGATTGGGAGCAATACGAACCGCTGCTGCGCAACCTCGCCACCGATCTCGAGCATCAGGCGATTCCTCGGATACGCTTCCACGAACGTGAGGCAGCGGCGCCCTTGCCTCGCGCCTACCAATGGGCAGACGGGTCAGCCTATGTGAACCATGTCGCGCTGGTCAGGCAGGCGCGCGGCGCCGAGATGCCCGACAGCTTCTGGCACGATCCGTTGATGTACCAGGGCGGATCGGACGGATTCCTCGGGCCCCGCGATGACATCCCGCTGGCCGACGAGGCGTGGGGCTGCGATTTCGAGGCCGAGGTGGTGGTGGTGACCGGCGACGTGCCGCAGGGCGTGTCGCCTGAGGCCGCGCTGGCGCTCGTTCGGCTGGTCGGGCTGACCAACGACGTGTCGTTGCGCAATCTCATTCCGGGCGAGCTGGCCAAGGGGTTCGGCTTCTTCCAGTCGAAGCCGGCATCGGCTTTCTCGCCGGTATTCGTCACGCCAGACGAGCTTGGCGGGGCGTGGGCCGGCGGCAAACTCAAGGGTTCACTCGAAGTGACGCTGAACGGCGAGCTTTTCGGCCGTGCCGACGCGGGCGACGACATGACCTTCGACTTCGGCACGCTGATCGCCCACGCCGCAAAAACCCGCGCACTCGGTGCGGGGACGGTCATCGGCTCGGGCACCGTATCGAACCGCGACGCCGACGGCGGACCTGGCAAGCCGGTTGCCGAGGGTGGTCTCGGCTACAGCTGCATCGCCGAACTGAGGATGGTTGAAACTATCAAAGGCGGCGCGCCGAAGACCGGATTTCTCAAAGCTGGCGACCAGGTGTCGATTGTAATGCGGGATGCGCACCATCAGCCTATCTTCGGAACCATCGATCAACAGGTCGCCGCGGCCTGACTTTCGTTAAGCAATTTGGTCAGCGCATAGAGTGCGTCGATGTTGGGCGTCGCGATCCCTACCCGCTCGCCAATCTCCCGGGGCGCACCAAGCAAGGCTTCGAGTTCCAATGGCCGCCCGGCCTCGATATCCTGGAGCATCGAGGTCTTGAACGCTCCCAACCGCGCGGTCACCGCCATTCGATCCTCGCCGCTCTCTGTAATCGGGCAGCCGATCGCCGCTCCGATCGCCGCCGCTTCGGCCATCGCGGCTAGGATAAACGGCTTCAATGCCTCGCTGGCAAGGACGCGGTCGGTCGCCGCCCTTGTCAGGGCCGAGATCGGATTGATCGTCATATTGCCCCATAATTTGTACCAGATTGCGCGCCGCACATTGTCCCTGGGTTCAATTCGGATTCCGGTATTTTCGAACAGCCCGGCAAGATTTCCGACGCGCTGGCTGATCCCGCCCTCAGGTTCGCCCAGGATCAATTTGTCGGCGTGCTGGACCGCAATGTGATTGTTGCCCAGTCGCCGGCAGGCGGCATGGACGACGCAGCCGATGACCTGGCCAAAGGGCAATGCACCGGCGATGCGGCCCCCGGGATCGACCGAGCCGAGCGGTTCGCCGGGCAAGAACCACCACGGCACGCCGTTGAGCATTGGAACGATGCGCGTGCTCGGCCCGATCATTCCGGTCGCCGCCCCTGCCGCATCGGCCAGGCTGTGCGCCTTTACCGCGATTACCAGGACGTCTTGCGCGCCAAGCTTCGCGGCATCGTCCGAAACCGAAACCTGCGCGGTCCGGGTTTGTCCCTGCTCGCTGAGCCTCAGCCCACCGCCTTCAATCGCCTCACGCGTTTCGCCGCGGGCAAGTACCGAGACGTGGTTTCCAGCGAGCGCGAGCCTTGCCGCAACCCAGCCGCCGACCGCCCCCGCGCCGATAATGCCAACCCTAGCCGTCATGGAGCCGCTGTGCGCGGGATGCGGTCAACCTGGCAAGTGACGGCGCGGGCATCAGGTGTCACCCGCCGCGAGATTCCCCCAAACGGTCGATGGCGGCTAAGAGCTTGTCCGATTGGGCTGGGGTCCCCACACTATGCGCGAGGTAAAACAATGAACGAGTCAGGTTTCGCTTGTGTAGTCGGTGCACCGCGGTGCGGCACGACTTCGCTCGCCTCGTTCATCAAGAACCACCCGGATGTGTGTTTTTCCTCGGTCAAGGAGCCACATTATTTTTCGCAATATGACCTCACCGAACTTTCCAGCGACGAAGTCCGCCAGTGCATCGATGAGCGATATCTGCCGCGCTATTTCTCCCACGCTTCGGGAAGCCACCCACTTCTCGCCGAAGCGTCGGTCACGTATCTCTACACACCGGATCGGATGGGCCCGATCCTGCAGCGCTGGCCCGATGCCAAATTCGTCATCGCGGTCCGCGACCCCCTCGAGATGCTTCCATCACTCCACCAGCGCCTGATGTATCTCGGCGATGAGACCGAGACCGACTTCGGGAAAGCGTGGGCACTCAGCTCCGAGCGCGAACAGGGACGATCAATTCCTCGGACCTGCGTCGATCCGCGATGGCTGCGCTATGACGAAGCAGGGCGCCTGGGCACGCATGTCGAAAATTTCTTCCGCGTGGTCGGCCGCGAGCGGTGCATGGTCGTGGTTTTCGACGACCTCGCCACCAATCCAGCTGCCCTCCATCGGCGATTGACGGACTTCCTTGGCCTTGCACCGCAGGAAACACTCGATCTCGGGGCGCGCCGTACCAGCATGAGCTATCGCTTTGGCTGGTTGCAGCGGTTACTGAAAAGGCCGCCGATCGCGACGCGAGCACTGTTGGCGGGCGAGGCTTATCGCCAACGGGTGGGTCAGGCGAGGAGCAAGGGTCCGGATTCGGCAATTGTGCGGGCGGTGCTTGCCGGCAGAAAGCGGCTGTTGCGCTGGAACAAGGTACCCGCCCCACCGGTTCGCCTTCCTGACTGGCTACGGCGTGAAATCTGCGAAACGCTGGCCGGCGAGATCAACCATCTGTCGCGCCTGATCGACCGCGATCTCAGCCATTGGCTGGACGGGACGATCGAACGCTCTTTCGTTGCGGATCCTGGCCAGCAGGTAGAGGCTCTGGTCCCGCGCACGGGCTAGGATAAGTATGCCGGGAAAGCCCGCGTGGTGCCGCCTACAGGACTCGAACCTGTGACCCCCGCATTACGAATGCGATGCTCTACCAACTGAGCTAAGGCGGCCTGCCGCAAGGCGCCGACGCCCTAACAGCGCGGACCATGAGCGACAAGCCCCGGACGGCAAACCGATATGCTTAACGCTTTGTTAGGCCAGAACGGGCATCTTGCGTCCTATCTGGAGTTAACGGGGCACCGCCACGCCATGGACAGCTATCGCGATCATCCTAGCGAATATGACGCGCCCGCGTCAGATGCCGCGCAGCCAGAAGACGTCACCGCATCGATCGGCACCGACGAGCGGCGGATGCATGTGCGCGCCTACAATCATTGGGCTTCCCTTCTCGGCGGCCGCGACTATCCGTCGATCGAGGACCTCGACCCGGCCAGCATCGAAGATTTCGGTCCAAATAGCGTCTTGCTTGATTTTACCGCAGGCCGCGACAATCCCGCGACACCCTATATCGGCGCCGCCATCCGCGAGGAGTGCGGGCTGACTGCCGACATCCAGACAATCTCAGAAGTTCCCAGCCGGTCTTTGCTGTCGCGCCTGACCGACCATTATCTCCAAATCATCGCCAATCGCGCCCCGATCGGGTTCGAAGCTGAATTCGTCAATCAGCGCGGCGAAAACATCTGCTATCGCGGCATCTTAATGCCCTTCTCGTCCGACGACGACACCATCGACTTCATCTATGGCGTGATCAATTGGAAGGGCGTCGACGTCGCGCCCGCCACAAGCGACGCGATCGTGCCCATGCTTCCGGCCGATCCAGAACCGCTCGAGCTTGAGGCCATTGCCGATCCCGAAGAGGCAACCTCACCGGCCGCTCCGGCAGCCCATCTGGTGTGGGAAGACGGCCCATTGGCCGAAGCCGACGACACAATTGAGGCGGAAGTTCCGGAAATCACCCTGGACCCCGACGCCGGCCTCGCCGATCGCCTGTGGGCGGCGCGCGAAACCGCCGAGGCCGTCAAGTCGGCCGACGGTCGAACTCGCGCGGCCCTCTATCGCGCGCTGGGGCTGGCCTATGATTTCGCTGTGGCAGCGACACGCGAGCCGCAGGACTATGCCGAACTGCTCGAGGAATCGGGGATGAAGGCGCAGGCGCGCGCGCCAATGACGCCAATCGCCAAGCTGGTCTTCGGGATCGACTATGACAAGACCCGGCTGACCGAGTTCGCCGCGGCCTTGTCGAACGCCCAGCGCAACGCGGTGCCCGAAAACGGTTTCCTGTCGTTTATCGAGAGCCAGCCGGGCGGGCTTAAAGCGCTGGTCTCCGCCGAGCGCCAGGCGCGTCGCCCCGAGCCAAGGACCGACACACGCGGCGAAGCGGCGCGCGAGGCGCTCCGCAACGCCAACACCATGTCGCTGGCCAGCCTGACTTCGAGCGACGAGTTCGTGCTCGTGCTGGCCCGGCGTTCAGCCGATGGCGGCTATGAGCCGGTTGCCACGGTCAACGACGCGGCGATGATCGACCGCGCCATCCGCCGCTCCGCCTCCTAAGCAAATCCCAAGCGCAGGGTTGTCGCCTTAGGCGAGGCAGGGCTATAGCCCACCGCCATCCTCGACCGGTTGGCGGAGCACAAGATATATGACGGCCCTACGGCTCGCGGCGAAGTCCCTGGTCGACTCGCTGCGCACAGCGCTCATCTCGGATGCATTGCCGGGTGAGACGGAGAGCTTTGACGCCGCCGAGCAGCAGAAAGCCGCAGAGTTCATCGCTGACGTCGCGCTGGTTAGAGCGCCAGGCCAGATCGCGATCCGGGTCGAATCGACCGGCGGCGAGGCGGGCAAGAGGCGGATGCGACTTGCGGTGGTCAACGACGACATGCCGTTCCTGGTCGACAGCGTCGCCGCCGCGATCGCCGCGCGAGGACTGGCGGTCCATCGGCTGCTCCATCCGATCGCCCGGGTATCCCGCGATCCGCAGGGGAGGCTCGACGCGCTTGGCGAGGGCAAGGACGAATCGATCATCTACATCGAGTTGGACCGCGAGGATGCGCGTGGACGGCAGGAGCTCGTCGCTGACCTGAAACGCGTGCTGGACGATGTCCGCGCCGCAGTGTCAGATTGGCGCGCGATGCTTGCCGAAATGGATAGTGACGCCGCCTCCCTCGACCAGCGCGATCCGGAAAATGCCGAGCTGGTACGCTGGCTGCGCGACAATCATTTCACCTTGCTCGGCCATGCCGACCTCGATGCCAAAGGCAAAATGCTCAAGGGGCTCGGCATTCTCAAGAATCGTTTCGACCCGTGGGATGAGGCCGCCACCAAGGCGGCCATCGAACATCTTTCGGACGACAGGCGAAACGTTCTGATCCTCAAGGCGGACCGCGATTCTCCCGTGCACCGCCGCGTCCCGCTCGATGTCGTCATTGTCCAGCGACCAGACTGCAGCCTTTCGGTGCATATTGGCTTGTGGACCAGCGCGGCATTGCGCTCGCCTGCCAGTGCAGTTCCAGTGCTTCGCGAGCGGCTGGCGAAATTCGATAAGGAGCTTGGCTTCAATCCGTCGAGCCATGGCGGCAAGGCGCTGATGCATGCGATTTCAACGCTGCCGCACGACTTGCTGATTTCCTTCGACGAATATGAGGTCCGCAAGGCTGCGCTGACCGCAATGTCGCTCGCTGACCGGCCGCGCCCCACCATGCTACTGCTTCCCGGCGCGCTCCGCCGCCACCTCTATGCCTTTGTCTGGTTGCCGCGTGACGAAATGACGACGTCCCGGCGCAAGGCAATCGCTTTGATGCTGGAAGGCGAAGTCGGGGCTCCAGTCAGCAGCTGGTCGGTGGAACTGGGTGATGGCGAGCTTGCCTTGCTGCGCTTCACCATGCCCATCGACCCGACTTCCAAGATCCCGGATGTCGCCGCGCTGGACGCTGCGCTGGTCGAAATGGTCCGCGGCTGGGCCCCCGCGGTTGAAGCTGAGCTGATCGCGGCAGTCGGCCCGGGGCGCGCGACCCGTCTGTCCCTGACATACCTGCCTGAAATGCCCGAAGGCTATCGCGCGCGCACCGACCCGATCGATGGGGCTGCTGACATCCTAAGAATTTGCGAGCTCGACGACGACCATGATCGCGACGCCCGGCTTTACCGCAGCGAACATGCCACGGCCAACCAGCTGCACCTCAAGACCTATCGCCTGAGTGG
>DATHFE010000161.1:0-2005 GCA_035318245.1 Sphingomicrobium sp.
CGGAAGCGCGGATGCTGCAGCAGCGCCGAGAGGAAATCGACATTGTCCGAAATTCCGCCGAGCTGGAACGCGTCGAGCGCGTCGATCTGCGCATCGATCGCGGCCTCCCGCGTCGGCGCCCAGCTGATCAGTTTGGCGATCATCGGGTCATAGAACATGGAGACTTCGCCGCCTTCGACGACGCCATCGTCGACGCGGATCCGGACATCCTTCTCGCGATGCACTCGCGGTGGCTTGTATGTCGTCAGCCTGCCCGTGCTCGGCAAAAACCCGCGATAGGGATCCTCGGCATACACCCGGCTCTCGATCGCCCAGCCGTCTAGCTTCACGTCCTTCTGCGCGAACTTCAATTTCTCGCCCGCCGCGACGCGGATCATCTGTTCGACCAGGTCGAGCCCGGTCACTTCCTCGGTCACCGGATGCTCGACCTGGAGCCGGGTGTTCATCTCGAGGAAGTAGAAGCTCTTGTCGGCGCCGACGATCATTTCGACCGTCCCCGCTGAATAATATCCGACCGCCTTGGCCAGCGCGACGGCCTGCGCGCCCATCGCCTCGCGCATCGCCGCATCGACGAACGGCGACGGCGCTTCCTCGATCACTTTCTGGTGGCGCCGCTGAATCGAGCATTCGCGCTCGCCCAAATGCAGCACGGCGCCATGCTGGTCGCCGAGTACCTGGATTTCGATGTGCCGCGGGCCTTCGACATATTTTTCGATCAGCAAGCGGTCGTCGCCGAAGCTTGCGAGCCCCTCGCGCTTGACGCTGTCATATTGCTCGCGGACTTCGGCTTCCGAATGCGCCAGCCGCATACCCTTGCCGCCGCCCCCCGCCGAGGCCTTCATCATCACCGGATAGCCGATGCCGTTGGCGATCTCGGCGGCATGCTTCTCGCCGGTGATTTCGCCGATGAAGCCGGGCACCACCGACACGCCCGCCTTGACCGCGAGCTTCTTCGACTGGATTTTGTCGCCCATCGCCGCGATCGCTTTGGCCGGCGGCCCGATGAATGCGAACCCGGCCTTGTCGAGCGCCTTGGCGAAGCTCTCCCGCTCGCTCAGGAAGCCATAGCCCGGGTGCACCGCCTCGGCGCCAGTCGCCTTGCACGCGTCGATGATCAACTCGGCCTTGAGGTAGCTTTCGCTCGCCCGCGCCGGCCCGAGCCGCACCGCCTCGTCGGCCATCCGAACATGAGGGGCGCGCGCATCGGCGTCGGAGTAAACCGCGACCGTCTTGATCCCCATCGCCTTGGCGGTGCGGATGACGCGACAGGCGATTTCACCCCGGTTGGCAATCAGGATTTTCTTGAACAATTCAGACCACCATGCAGCGAGTCAATGAGAACGGGCCGTCCACCTTGGCGGCTTTCAGCGCTTGCGCAAGCCCGTCACTTACAAAGAACGCGAGCCACAGTGCCGGATCAATCCAGATGTCGGGCCCAGCCAATGCAGCGGATGAAAGGACAATGGAGTCGTCCGCTGGGACCGGGTTGAGGCTCCAATATTCGGTGCGGTCGGGCTTGATCGGCTTTATGCCCGGCGACTGGTCCCAAATCAGCGCCGACTTCTTGTTACCAAAGCACAGGCAGAAGTAATCGCCTTCGATCCGCGTCTTTCGATCATTCTGGAACACCTCGACCGGGTAAAGCCCGCCGCCGCCAACGTCGAATTGCCGGAACACCTCCGCCGCCTTGGCCCCCAGCACCCAATAGACACAGCCCATGAAGATCTGCGGCAGCTGCTTGATCGGTTTCGCCTTCTGGTTCCACATCTGTCCGGGGAACGCATCGGCGCCAAGTGGCTCACCGTGTCTTAAATCATGGCGGATTTTCGACAGCGCCTGGATGTCGGTCTCCGCGAGCGCGCAACTCATATATTTGCCGTGGCTCACCTCGATCGTGGTGAAGCTGGCAACCCAGGCGTGATCCGTCATCGCAAGAGCATCCAGGCAACGGTCACGCCAGCCAAACCCAGCGCCAGGGTGAATCGGTAATCCACGCCAACACCGA
>DATHFE010000162.1:0-3278 GCA_035318245.1 Sphingomicrobium sp.
CAAGCCTCGCCAGAATGTCGCCGATGCTGCCGCTGATCGGCGGCGGCGTGACAAGACTGCAGCCGGTCTATGTCGGAGATGTCGCGACCGCGGTTGCGGATGCCGTCGACGGCAAGACAAAGGCCGGCGTATGCCGCACGACAATCAAGGTGAGACAGCAGCGTCAATCAGGATGAGAATGCGCCGTGGCGGGGCGGACGGAGCGAGGGCGTAGCCCGAAGCGAAGTTCGTCCCGCCACGGCGGCGCACTTTTCCCCTGGGGGACAGTGCGCTCTGGCGGTCGTGAGCGACCGGGTCAAGTGTCTGATTCGTCTCGAAATTGAGGAATCAGCGATTGCCCGGCCTTCACATCACTGACCACCAGATGAGGCTGTATATGACTTACCGACATAGCAAAGATGCCACCGTTGCTGCCGCCAAGTCCGGCTTCAGCCGGGCAACCGGCTACCGCATCGAGGATGATCCGCGGCTGCCGTCGCAGAAGAAAGCGCCGCGAGGCCGCCGGCGTCCGGACCCATTGGCCGAGGTTTGGGACGGCGAGATCGTGCCGATCCTGAAGTCGGCTCCCGGCATTCGGGCCATTGCGGTGCTCGACGAGATCCGGCGGCGCCATCCGCAGATCAGCGCCGGCATTCGGCGCACGCTGGAACGGCGAATGCGCAGCTGGCGAGCCCTGGCCGGCCCCGAGCAGGATGTGATCTTTCGTCAGGAGCATGAGCCCGGCCGGTTTGGCCTGTCCGACTTCACCGACACGAGCGTACTCGGCATCACCGTCGCCGGTGTCGTGCTGGGACATCGGCTATACCACTTCCGGCTCGCCTTCTCGGGCTTCGAGCATGCCCATGTCGTGCTCGGCGGTGAGAGCTTTGTTGCGCTGGCCGAGGGCCTGCAGAATGCGCTGTGGGCGCTCGGGGGCGCGCCGCGCGAGCATCGCAGCGATAGTCTCTCGGCGGCATTCCGCAATCTGGACCGCGACGCTCAGGAAGATCTGACGCTGCGCTATCACGCGCTGATGCGCCATTACGACATGATGCCGACCCGCAACAATCTGGGTGTCGCACACGAGAATGGCTCTATTGAGAGTTCGCATGGGCATCTCAAGAAGGCGCTGCGGGACGCACTGCTGCTGCGCGGCAGCCGCGACTTCGATCATCTGGACGGATATCGCCGTTTCGTTGACGAGATCGTTGGCCGGCGCAACGCCAATAATCGCAAGCGCATCGAGTTGGAGCGGCCAATGCTCACTGCATTGCCCAAGCGCCGGACGGCCGATTACGAGGAGAAGATTGTCACCGTCACGTCGAGCGGCGGCTTCATCCTGCGTCGCGTCTTCTACACCGCGCCATCGCAGTTGATCGGTCATCGCCTGCGCGTTCACCTCTACGATGACCGGCTCGAGTGCTTCCTCGGCGCAACGCCGATGATGACGCTCCGGCGCGGCCGACCGGTATCGGAGAGCAAGGGCGGTCACGTCGTCGATTATCACCATGTGATCCATGCGCTGCGCAAGAAGCCGATGGCGCTCAACAATCTGGTCTACCGCGACCAGTTGTTCCCGCGCCCGGCCTATGCACGGGCCTTCGAGGCGTTACACCAAAGCGTGGGCGACAAGCGCGCCTGCAAGTCAACGGTCGAGTTGCTGGCGCTCGCACATGATCGCGGCTGCGAAGCTGAGCTCTCAGAATTGATCGACGTCGAATTGGATGCGGGGCGATTGCCGGATCTGGCATTACTGCGTGAGCGGTTCGCTCCAAGCCCGGCCTCCGTACCTGAGATCAGGATAGCGTTTGTAGCACTCAGCAGCTACGACGAACTGGCGGTTGTCCGCGCCTTCAGCCCGACCTCCAATCAGGAGGCCGTGGCATGACGACGACCAACCCTGTTGTTGATGCTGCCCGCGTCGAACTCCTGTTGCATGAGTTGCGCCTGCCGAGCATCAGGCTGATGTGGGCCAAGCTCGCCGAGCAATCCGATAAGGAAGGTTGGCCGGCGGCCCGCTTCCTCGCGGTGCTCGCCGAGCACGAGATGGCCGACCGTGGCCGCCGCCGCTTCGAGCGGCATCTCATCGAGGCGCGGCTGCCCGCTGGCAAGACGCTCGCCACGTTCGACTTCGAGGCCGTGCCAATGGTCTCGAAAGCGCAGGTGATGGCGCTCGCGGCCGGCGACGCATGGTTGGAGAAGGGCGCCAATATCCTGCTCTTCGGCCCACCTGGCGGCGGCAAGAGCCATCTGTCGGCAGCGCTCGGGCTCGCCTTGGTCGAGAATGGATGGCGCGTGTTGTTTGCCCGCACCACTGATCTTGTGCAACAGCTCCAAATAGCTCGTCGCGAGCTGGCACTTGAAAGCGCTATCGCCAAGCTCGACCGCTACGATCTGCTCATCCTCGACGACATCGCCTACGTCACCAAGGATCAAGCCGAAACCAGCGTACTGTTCGAATTGATCGCCGCACGTTACGAGCGGAGATCCATGCTGATCACGGCCAATCAGCCATTTGGCGAATGGGGCAAGATCTTCCCCGACCAGGCTATGACGTTGGCCGCCATCGATCGCCTTGTCCATCACGCAACGATCCTGGAGATGAATGTCGAAAGCTATCGTCGCCGCGAGGCCCTCGATCGAAAGCGCGCTCGCGGCCGGCCACCAACCCACGCGACAATCAAGGAAACAGAGAAGGCCGAAGACTGATTGACGCTCTGCGTCAATCAAAGCCTTGCCAAAACCGCGGCCGGCGTCAATTATCCCTCCGCTCGGCTGCCTCGTCTCATCCAGATTGTCGCGCCGTTCTCATCCAGATTGTCGCGCGATAGCCGAAGCCGATTCCGACGAATGCTTTCGACTTTGATAACTTTTCGACGAGGAATCGATAGGTCTGGATGAAGCTCTCCGTCGTACCTGCGCATTCGTGGCGCGCAACCGTGGCGTTGTCTGGATAGGTACCCAATTCCGCGGTGGAGTTCGCCTGCATTAGGATCGGGGCGAATGCGCCGCCGAGCTGGATCATCCTGTCCAGATGCGCGGGAGCGATCTGCCCCTCGCTGCGTTTCTCACCATGGAGGATCTCGCTCAACCCAGTGTGGCTTGAGACAAAGGGGTAAGGACCGAGCCCGAAGTCGGTCGACATTGCCTCAGCCTTTGCCCGAACCGACATATGGTCGCTGTCAATCATCGTGCCGTAGTCCGCCATCAACTTCAGCAATGACCGACCGGTCGCACTTAGGCCAGCGTCGTTGCAGCGGCCGCCGTCGAAGTCGAAGCCGCTGCTGCAATTCCATGAG
>DATHFE010000163.1:0-2008 GCA_035318245.1 Sphingomicrobium sp.
GCGCTCACCAAGGAGTTCTCCTACAAGAACGCCTTCGAGGTGCCGAAGCTCGACAAGATCGTGATCAACATGGGCGTCGGCGAGGCGGTCAACGACCGCAAGGCCGTCGATGGCGCCGTTGCCGACCTGACGGCGATCACCGGCCAGAAGCCGGTCATCACCAAGTCGCGCATGTCGATCGCGACCTTCAAGCTGCGCGAGGGCATGGCGATCGGCGCCAAGGTCACGCTGCGCCGCGATCGCATGTACGAGTTCATCGATCGCCTGATCAACATCGCGCTGCCGCGCGTCCGCGACTTCCGCGGGCTCAGCGGCAAGTCGTTCGACGGCAATGGCAACTTCGCCATGGGCCTGAAGGAGCAGATCGTGTTCCCCGAGATCGACTACGACAAGGTCGACCAGGTGCGCGGCATGGACATCATCATCTGCACGACAGCGAAGACGGACGCGGAAGCCCGAGCGCTTCTCCGTGCTTTCGACTTCCCGTTCGTGAACTGAGGCCGGAGAAACGCATGGCCAAGACGAGTTCAGTCAAGAAGAACAACGGGCGCATCGCGATGGCGAAGCAGTATGCCGGGAAGCGCGCCAAGCTGAAGGCGATGGCGGTCGACAACAAGCTCTCGCCTGAGGAGCGCTTCGACGCGCGCATCAAGCTGGCGGAGCTGCCGCGCAATTCTTCGCCGACGCGCATCCGCAATCGCTGCGAGCTTACGGGCCGCCCGCGGGCCGTGTATCGCAAATTCAAGCTTTCGCGCCTTGCTTTGCGAGAGCTCGCGTCGTCGGGCGCTCTGCCCGGCGTCGTGAAGTCGAGCTGGTAACGGGGGACCGTAGACCATGATGACAGATCCCGTCGGCGATTTGCTGACCCGCATCCGCAACGGCCAGTCGGCACGCCTAGAGAGCGTGACCGTGCCGGCCTCGCGCCTGCGGTCGAATGTTCTCGATGTGCTCCAGCGCGAGGGCTATATCCGCGGCTGGTTCGAGGAAGAGCTGCGGCCGGGCGTGAAGGAGCTTCGCGTCGAGCTGAAGTACGACAACGGCCGTCCGGTCATCAAGGAGATCAAGCGCGTCTCCACCCCGGGCCGCCGCGTCTACTCGAAGATCCGCGAGCTGCCGCGCCACTTCAACGGGCTGGGCATCTCGATCCTGTCCACGCCGCGCGGCGTCATGTCCGACGCCGAGGCGCGTGCCGCCAATGTCGGCGGCGAAGTCATCTGCAGGGTGTTCTGACCATGTCGCGCGTCGGCAAAAATCCGGTTCCGATTCCGGCCGGGGTCACCATCGACCTCAAGGGCCAGCATCTCAAGGCCAAGGGCAAGCGGGGCGAACTCCAGCTCATGGTGCATGACGACGTCGAGATCACCAAGGACGGCGACAAGCTGCTCTTCAAGCCGCGCACCGAGAGCCGCCGCGCCCGCATGCAGTGGGGCACGGCGCGCAACCTCGCGAGCAACGTGGTTCGCGGCGTGTCGGACGGCTTCACCGTCAACCTCGAGATCAACGGCGTCGGCTACCGCGCCCAGGCGGATGCCAAGGTGCTGAAGCTGCAGCTCGGCTACAGCCACGACGTCGAGGTCCCGATCCCGGCCGGCATCCAGATCAAGGCCGTCAAGCCGACCGAGGTCGAAATCACCGGCGCGGATCGCCAGAAGGTTGGACAGCTCGCGGCGGAGATCCGCAGCCTGCGTCCGCCCGAGCCCTACAAGGGCAAGGGCATCAAGTATTCGACCGAGAAGATCCGCCGCAAGGAAGGCAAGAAGAAGTAGAGGCGAAAGCACCATGTCCGACCGCAATGCCCTTTTCGCCCGCCGCCAGCGGCGCACGCGCTACGCCCTGCGCAAAGCTGGTGGTGTCCGCCCGCGCCTCAGCGTTTTTCGCTCGGGCAAGCACATCTATGCCCAGGTCATCGACGACCGTAAGGGGGCGACGCTCGCGTCGGCCTCGTCGCTCGACGAGGACGTCAAGGGCAAGATCAAGACCGGTGCCGACAAGTCGGCGGCGACCGAGG
>DATHFE010000164.1:0-7962 GCA_035318245.1 Sphingomicrobium sp.
TTGCTCCACGAAATGGTCCGCCGCGACGCCAAGAAGGGCCTCGCGACCCTGTGCATCGGCGGCGGCATGGGCATTGCATTGTGCGTCGAGCGCTAGTTGCCCGGCTGCGCCAACGCCGCTAGACGAAACCTCACGCACCCATAGCTCAGCTGGATAGAGCGCTGCCCTCCGAAGGCAGAGGCCAGAGGTTCGAATCCTCTTGGGTGCGCCACCTCCTCAGCGCAGCAGGATGAACAGGCTGCCGAACAGACTCCCAAGCACGACCCAGAGAACCCAGGCATCCGTAAGCTTCCTCCAGCACAAGGTCACGGGCGCCCTCCTTCCACTCCTCCACCGAGCGCGACGTAGAGATCGACGGCGTTAGTCAATTGCTCGCGTCGGGTCGCCATCGCCAGTTGTTCAATGGCGAACAGCTCGCGCAGCGCGTCGAGCACCTCAAGGTAATTGGCGACGCCATTGATGTAGCGAAGCCTGGCAAGCTCAGCCCGGGCACGCTCGGCGGCCACTTCGCGCTCTTGCGATGCCAGGCGATCGGCCAGCCATTTGCGCCGGGCAAGTCCGTCTGAAACCTCATGAAACGCATTCTGGATGGCCCGTTCATAACCTGCGATGGCGATGCCGTGCCGGGCGACGGCGACATCGAGATTGCCTTTGTTGCGGCCACCATCGAAAATCGGAAGCACGGCATTGCCGCCGAAGCTCCAGTTAAAGGCATTGCCGGTGAATAGGGCGCTGAGCGCGGTGCTGGCATAACCTAGCGCCCCCGTCAGGCTGATCTGCGGGAAGAATGCGGCGCGGGCGGCGCCGATGTCGGCGTTAGACGCGCGCAACTGCTCCTCGGCTTGCAAAATGTCGGGGCGATTGGTCAGCAACTCCGACGGCAGTCCGGGCGATATATTCTCGACGATACCCTGTGAAACGAGCGGCAACGGCGCGGGCAACTGTCCAACCACCGGCCCACCAACGAGAAATTCCAGTTCGCTGCGTGTTTCAGCGCGCTGAAGCTCGAGATCGGCCAGCTCGGTCTGCGCCTGGGTCAGCAAGGTCTCGATCGCGCGATAATCGAGCGCTGACGTCACGCCTGCCTCGAACCTCTGCTTGCCGATATCGAGCGCTCGGACGCGGCTCTTCACCGTGTCATTGGCCAAAGCGATGCGGTCATCGAGCTCGCGCTCGATCAAATAAGCGTCGGCAACGTCGGCGATCAGCCCGATCTGGAAGGAACGCTGGGCGTGGATCGTTGACAGGTAACTCGCCCGCGCGGATTCGGTCAGACTGCGTACGCGGCCCCAGAAATCCAGTTCGAAGGAGGCGACGCTCGCACCCACCTCGAAGCGGTTGCTGACGATGGGAGGAAACCCGTTTTCGGCTGGGGTTCGCGAGCGGTTGGCGCTGGCAGTAGCATCGACGTTGGGCACCTGATCGGCGCGCCGGATGCGATACTGGCCGCGGGCCTCGGCGATCCTGAGCACGGCCGTGCGCAAGTCGCGGTTGTTCTGGAGCGCGGTGGCGATGAGCAGTTGCAATCGCGGATCTCTGAAAAAACCGCGCCACTCGACATCCGCCGCGCGCGGGCCCGCACCGGCGGCCCCTGCATAAGCCGGATACTGCGGCGCGGTCGGCAGGCCCGGCTGAACATATTTAGGCTGCATCGAGCAGCCGGCGAGGAGCAAGGCCGCGAGGGCCGCCGTGCGATTAGGCATTGGCGAGCCCCTCGGTTGGCTTTTGCGCTCTTCGTTCGGCCCGTCTGTCGAGGAAAGTGCGGATGACAACGAAGAACAACGGAATGAAGAACAGGCCGAGGCCCGTGGCAGTGATCATGCCGCCCATCACGCCGGTGCCGATCGCGCGGCGGCCCGCGGCGCCCGCGCCGCTGCTGATCACCAGGGGCAGCACGCCGAGGATGAAGGCGAAGCTGGTCATCAGGATCGGCCGGAACCGCAGCCGCACCGCTTCCATCGTCGCGTCGACCACGCTCATCCCGTCGTCATGCAGGTCCTTGGCATATTCGACGATCAGGATGGCGTTTTTGGCGCTGAGGCCGATGATCGTGATGATGCCGATGTTGAAATAAACGTCCATCGACATGCCGCGCAGCATGCCGAACAGCAAAGCGCCCAGCGTTCCTAAGGGCACGACGAGCAAAACCGCGACCGGGATTGACCAACTTTCGTATAGCGCGGCGAGCAATAGAAAGACGGCCAGGAGCGAAAGGCCGAGCAGCAGCGGCACCTGGCCGGCGCCTTGTTGCTCTTCATACGACAATGCGGTCCATTCGAAGCCGATGCCGGGCGGAAGCTGGCCGACCAGCCGCGCCATTTCCTTCATCGCGTCGCCGGTGGCCTTCCCCGGCGCCGCGTTGCCTCCGATCGACATCGACGGGAAGCCGTTATAGCGCTGAAGTTGAGGCGGACCGGCGGTCCATTGCGCGGTCGTGAAAGCCGAGAATTGGACCATCTCACCGGTCGCATTGGGCACCTGCAGGCGGAGAATATCCTCGGGCGTCATGCGCTCCGCGGCATCCGCCTGAAGCACCACGCGCAGCACCCGGCCTTCCCGCGAAAAATCGTTGGCGTAAGCCGAGCCAAAGGCGATTGAGAGGGTGTTGTTGATGTCAGCGATGCTAAGGCCCAGCGCACGTGCCTTGATCCGGTCGACGGTCACGCGAAGTTGCGGGCCTTCCTCGAGTCCTTCCGGATGCACCCCAGTCACAATCTTACTTTGCGCTGCGAGGCCGAGCAGTTGGTTGCGCGCGTCAAGCAGCTTTTGATAGCCCAGCCCGGTGCGGTCCTGCAGACGGAGGCTGAAACCGCTGGACGTGCCCAGCTCCGGAATGGGTGACGGGCTCAGCGAGAAAATCATCGCGTTCTTGGAACCGCCAAGCGCACCCATCGACTTTCCAGCTAGCGTCGACGCGCTATTCGCAGCGCCGCGCCGCTCGTCCCACGGCTTCAGGGGCACAAAGATGATCGCAGCATTCTGGCCGCTTCCAAAAAAGCTGAAGCCGAGCACCGAAATTACTTCCTGGACCTGCGGCTGGGCCATGAAGAAATCCTCGGCCTCTCCGACGGCCAGCAGGGTGCGCTCTTGTGTGGCACCCGAAGGGGCTTGGACGACGGTGATGATGTAGCCCTGATCCTCGTCAGGAAGAAACGACGTGGCGACCGACATGTAAATCAGGCCAACGAGCACGACGAAGGCCGCATAGGCAGCCGCTCCGTACCTGCGGTGCGCCACGACTGTCGCCACCCCGCCCTCATAGCGGTCTCTCGTGCGCGCGAAACCGCGGTTGAAGCGAGCGAACAAGCCGTTGCCCTCGACGGTGTGGCTCGAACGGCGCAACAGCGTAGCGCACAAGGCTGGCGTCAAGGTCAGCGCCATCAGCGCCGAGAAGGCCATCGCGAAGGCCAGAGTGACCGAGAATTGACGATAGATCGCACCGGTCGAACCCGGGAAGAACGCCATCGGCACGAACACCGCGATCAGCACCAAAGTAATCGCGATGATCGGGCTGATGATCTGCCCCATCGCCTTGCGCGTCGCTTCTTTCGGCGGAAGTCCCTCCTCTGCCATGATCCGCTCGACGTTTTCGATCACGACAATCGCATCGTCGACCAGGATGCCGATCGACAGCACCATGCCGAACAGGGTCAGCACGTTGATCGAGTAACCGAGGAAATAGAGCCCGAGGCTCGCGCCCAAAAGCGCCACCGGGACGACGATGGTCGGAATGATCGTCGAGCGGAAGTTTTGCAAGAACACGAACATAACGACGAACACCAGCGCCATCGCCTCGACCAGCGTCTTCAGCACCTCCTGGATCGAGATCGAAATGAAGGTGGTCGTGTCGTAGGGGATCGAATAGCTCACCCCAGGCGGGAAAAAGGCTTTGAGCGCTTGCATCCGCTGCTTGACACCGTCGCCAGCGGCAAGCGCATTGGCGCCGGTCGCGAGTTGCACGGCCATGCCCGCCATGGGCTTTTTGTCGAGACGCGTGGTGAAGTCGTAATTGCCCGCGCCAAGCTCGACTTTGGCGACGTCAGCGAGTCGCACCGTCGACCCGTCGCTATTGGTGCGCAGGATGATCTCGCCAAACTGCTCGGGAGATGCATAGCGGCCTTGCGTGACCACGGTGGCGTTGAGCTGTTGCCCCGGAGTTGACGGCAGCGCGCCGATCTGGCCGCCGGGCGTCTGACTGTTCTGCTCCTGAACCGCGGTCAGCGCCTGGGTCGCGGACATGTTGTAACCGGCCAATTTCTCCGGATCGAGCCAGATGCGCATGGCGTATTCGGAACCGAACAGGGTGACGTCGCCGACGCCTGGCACCCGCTTCAGATCGTCGATTATCCGGGTGCTGGCGTAGTTGCCGAGATCGAGCGCGCTTTGCGAACCGTCAGGCGATGTCAGAGCGATGATCAGCAGAAAGTTGAAATTGGCTTCGGTGACCGTAATGCCTTGGCGCCGCACCTCCTCGGGCAAGCGCGGCTCGACGCGGCTCAGCCGGTTTTGGACATCGACCTGCGCCAGATCGACATTGGTCCCGGACTCGAACGTAACAGTGATCGACGCCGAGCCGTTGGCCGACGACGATGAGCTCATATAGAGGAAATGATCGACACCGTTCATCTCCCGCTCGATGATCGACGTGACGCTTTCTTCCACCGTTGCGGCATCGGCGCCCGGATAGACGACGTTGATCGAAATCGATGGCGGCGCGATCGACGGATATTGTTCGACCGGCAGCGTGCGCACCGCCAGCAGCCCGGCGAGCGAAATGGTCAGCGCAATCACCCAAGCGAAGATCGGGCGATCAATGAAGAAATTAGCGAGCACTCGCTCCGCCTCCGGCAGCAGGCGGAGCCGCGGGGCGCGTCTTCGCCGGCTTCACCCCGGCTACGACTGGCTTGACCTTGGCACCCGGCTGAACCTTCTGGAGGCCGTCGACGATCACCTTGTCGCCGAACTTGAGCCCATCGGTGATGACCCACAGGCCATTGGACAGCGGGCCCAATTTGACCGGCCGCGGCGAGGGCACGTTGCCGGCACCAAGCACCATCACGCTGGCGCCGGTCGTGGAGAGCTGGACCGCCCGCTGCGGCACCGCGATCCCGCCCGGGTTGGTGCCCGCCTCGATCCGAACGCGGACGAATTGCCCGGGCAGCAACAGCCGCTGCGGGTTGGGAAAGGTCGCGCGAAGGCTGACGCCCCCGGTTGTCGGATCGACCGACTGGTCGCGGAAGTTGAGCGTTCCAGTCATCCCGTAGTCGCTGCCGTCCTCGAGCAGTAGCCGAACCGTCTGGGCGAGGCCGCCCACCGATTGCCGCCGAAGCGCGAGCAATTCCTCGCTCGACTGCGAAAAATTGACATAAATCGGGTCGAGCTGCTCGATCTTGGTCAGCAAGGTTCCATCGGCTTCCTTGGCCAGCGCGCCCTCGGTCACTTCGGCGCGACCGACCCGGCCGGAGATAGGCGCGGTCACGGTCGAATAGCCGAGCGTCAGCTGCGCCTGGCGGATCTGCGCACGCGCCGACCGGACATCGGCCCGCGCCTGCTCCAGCTGGGCGAGCGCCGCGTCATTTTCCTGCTTGCTGACGGCGTCGGCTGCGACCAACGGACGAAAGCGCGTCACCACGCGCTGGGAATTGACCTCGTCGGCCTGCGCGCGCTTGAGCGCGGCGATCTGCACGTCGAGGCTCGCCCGAAGCGGCCGCGAGTCGATCCGGAACAAGGGCGTTCCGCGCCCGACGTCGGACCCCTCGACATAGAGCCGCCGTTCGACGATCCCGTCGACCCTTGCGCGGACTTCGGCGGTGCGCACCGCAGCGACTCGGCCCGGCAATTCGACGACATTGACCACGGACGTTGGCGTGATTGTAATGACACCCACCTCGGCGGGCGGCATCTCTGGCGGCTTCTCGGACGAGCACGCAGCCAGCACGAACACCAAGGTCCCGACCAACGCGGGCAAAATGGACGCTGTCGACCAACGGCTGCGTGGCGTCATTTTGCTTCCCCTTGGCGCCATGAGTCTGGTCAGGCGTAGCTCAATCGCGTAATGTAGCTTACACTACAGGTCAAATGCATTTCTGGGACGCGGTACGCGATGATGATTCTTGGCTGCGGCCAGCGCGAGAAAAAACGCGAGATTCGCCGCGAGGCGATAATGGCAGCGGCGTATGATTTGTTCCTTGAAAAGGGTTATGAGGCAGCCACGCTAAGCGACATCGTTGGTCGTTCCGGCGGTTCGCTCGCGACTCTCTATGAAATGTTCGAAGGCAAGCCGGGCCTCCTCCGCGCCCTGGTGGGTGACCGTTGTTCCCAGATCAGCGAAGCGATCGACCGCGCAATTTCCTCGCACAAACCGCCGCGCGAGGCCCTGCGCGAAATCGCCGAATATATGTTCGACAAGATCATCGACCCCAAGGCCATCGCTCTGTTCAAGGCCGCGATTGCTCAGCCCGAGCTGGGGCGCAAACTTTACGAGGCCGGACCGGCGAATGGGCAGGCGATGTTAGCGGACTACCTGGCGCACCAATCCGGGGAGGGCACGCTCAGCATCGACGATCCGGTGTTCGCCGCGCAGCTGTTTTTCCAAATGATGTTCGGCCATTTCCACCAAATGCTGCTGTTCGGCCTGCCGGTATCCTTGAGCAAAGCCGACAAGGCTCGACATATCGACACCGTCATGGCCGCCTTCTTCAAAATCTATGGCCCCTCGCCCGCCAAAGGAGCCCGCCGATGACGGACTATATTCCGCCAAAAATCTGGACCTGGAACAAGGACAATGGCGGCAAGTTCGCCAACATCAACCGGCCCATCGCCGGGCCGACGCATCAGCGTGAATTGCCCGTCGGCCGCCATCCCCTTCAGCTCTATTCGCTTGGGACGCCCAACGGCGTCAAAGTCACGATTATGCTCGAGGAATTGCTCGCGCTCGGCCTTGAGGGAGCCGAATATGACGCCTGGCTGATCGACATCAACGCGGGCGACCAGTTCGGCAGCGGCTTCGTCGAGGTCAATCCCAACTCGAAGATCCCGGCCCTGCTCGACCGCAGCGCCGATCCATCGATCCGCGTCTTCGAATCCGGTGCGATCCTGCTCTACCTCGCCGAGAAATTCGGCGCATTCCTGCCGACCGAAGCGCGCGTCCGTGCCGAATGCCTTTCGTGGCTGTTCTGGCAGGTCGGCAGCGCGCCATTCCTCGGTGGCGGTTTCGGCCATTTCTATGCCTATGCGCCGACCAAGATCGAATATGCCATCGACCGCTACGCGATGGAGGTGAAGCGCCAGCTCGACGTCCTCGACCAGCGTCTGGCAGTAAGCGAGTATCTGGCCGGTGACGAATATACGATCGCCGATATCGCGAACTGGCCATGGTACGGAGCGCTCGCCAAGGGTCTAGCTTACGACTCAGGCGAGTTCCTCCAGGTGCAGGTTTATCGCAACCTCCAGCGCTGGACCGAAACCATCGCCGCCCGTCCCGCCGTCCAGCGCGGACGGATGGTCAACCGCACCAGCGGCGAGCCCTCCAGCCAGCTGCGCGAGCGACACGACGCGAGCGATTTCCTGACCCGGACGCAGGATAAGCTGGAGCCTGCCGACTAAACTTCTTGGGTCCGCGGGCATTCTGTGGCTTGATTGGCGCCTGCGCTCCAATCGAAGGAAGCTCAAAATGGCGAAGATCGTTTGTGTCCTTTACGACGACCCGATCGATGGGATGCCCAAATCCTATCCCCGCGACTCTCTGCCCAAAGTCGAAAGCTATCCCGATGGCAGCACCCTTCCGACTCCACATGACATCGACTTCACGCCCGGCGAATTGCTCGGCTGCGTGTCGGGCGAGCTGGGGCTTCGCAATTACCTCGAAAGCGCGGGCCACACGCTCGTCGTGACATCCGACAAGGATGGACCCGACAGCGTCTTCGAACGCGAGCTCGTCGATGCCGACGTCGTCATCTCGCA
>DATHFE010000165.1:0-19386 GCA_035318245.1 Sphingomicrobium sp.
GGCTTCACGATGGATTCGAAGGGCATGAAAATGTCCAAGAGCCTTGGGAACACGGTCAACCCGCTCGACCTGATGAAGGACTATGGCGCCGACATCTTGCGGCTATGGGCGCTGTCGGTCGATTTCACCGAAGACCATCGCATCGGCAAGGAAATCCTCGCCGGGGTCGCCGACCAATATCGCAAATTGCGCAACACGTTCCGCTATCTGCTCGGCGCGCTCGAGGGGTTCGAGGAAGCCGAGCGCGTCACCGACGTCGCCGCGATGCCGGAGCTAGAGCGCTACATGCTCCATCTGACCGCCGAACTCGACGCGAAGCTCCGCCAAGCGGTCAACGACTTCGACTTCAACACCTACGTCCGCGCGCTGACCGACTTCGCCAACGAGGATTTGTCGGCCTTCTATTTCGATATCCGCAAGGACAGCCTCTATTGCGACGCACCGGGCGACCCCAAGCGCCGCGCCTACCGAACGGTGCTGGACACCTTGTTCCACGCCTTGGTGCGGTGGCTGGCGCCGGTGCTGGTGTTCACCAGCGAGGAAGTGTGGGGCACGCGTTTTTCGGATGCGGACAGCGTGCATTTGCTGGAATGGCCGGAGGTTCCGGCAGTCGACGCCGACGACGCGAGATGGTCGAAGCTGCGCGAGCTGCGCACGCTGGTGACCGAAGCGATCGAGCCGCTGCGCCGCGACAAGATCATCGGGTCGAGCCTTCAGGCCGAGGTCCAGCTTCCCGAAACTGATCTGAGCCCCGGCCTCGCTGAGCTGTTCATCACCGCGCAAGTGACCACGGGCGACACGCTGACCGTGACCAAGACGAGTTTCGAAAAATGCGGCCGCTGCTGGCGTTATCTGCCCGAAGTGACCCATGACGGCGCTTTGTGCGACCGCTGCAAGGCGGTGGTCGATGGTTGAGCGACGCGCGGCATATGGGGTCGCCTTGCTGATCCTGCTGGCCGACCAAATCAGCAAATGGTTCGTCGCCGGGCCGCTGCAGCTGCAGTCGGTCAGGCAGATCGTGCTGCTGCCGATCTTCAACCTCACCTGGACCGAAAATCGCGGGATTTCGCTCGGCTTGCTTCACGCGACGAGTGAAACCGCGCGTTGGGTTCTGGTGGCGATGACCGCGGGGATCGCCATCGCCATCGCGGTGTGGATCGTCCGCGAAAAACGCCGTGGCGACCAGCTGGCGCTGGGGATGGTGCTGGGCGGGGCGATCGGCAACATCCTCGACCGCAGCCGGTTCGGCTATGTGGTCGATTTCGCCGACCTTCACTTCGGGACTTTCCGCCCGTTTTTAGTCTTCAATGTCGGCGATGCTGCGATTAGTATTGGCGTCGTCATCCTGCTATTGCGTGCCTTCCTGTTTCGGCCGGCGCGGCCCGAGGAGAAAATTGAACATGCGTAAGTTGCTTCCCCTGCTCCTCATTTCGGCGATCGCGCTCGGCGGCTGCGCAATGTTCAAGCCCAAGCAGAGCAACCTCGATGAATTCGCCGTCGCCCGTAACGCGCCCTTGGTGATCCCGCCGGATTACACGCTGGCGCCGCCGGTTTCCGGAACCGTCGGGCTGAGTGCCACCGATGCGCAGAGCCAGGCGATCGAAGCGCTGTTCGGCGGCCCCGCCCCGCGCAGCGACAGCGAAACCAGCCTGCTCGAGCGCGCCGGCCGCGACCGCGTCGCGCTGGGCGCGCGCTCGGTCGCCGGCGATCCTGCGACGGTGATTGTCGACAAGGGCGCAGCCACACAGGCGATCATCGCCGCGCCCGAGGCCGACGGCCAGGACGCCACGGCGCAAACCCCGCAATAACTCCGAAAGCGAACCGATAGAATATGGCATCCGATAGCCTTTCCGTCCGTCTGGTCGATGTCGAGGCAATGCTCGACCGGTCACGCCGCCGCTTCGAAGAAGGCACCAAGCTGGTCGAAGACGCCCACGCGGCCCTGGCGGAGATCCAGCAGCAATTGATGGGCTCGCCGGTGACCTTGTCGGCCGAGGATAATGAGGAAGCCGCGTCGCGCTTGCTCGCCTCGCTCCGCGCCGCGGGCAGCGAAATGCCCGAGACATTGTGCGGCGGGCGGCTCGCGGTCGACCAGGTGCAAAGGCTGATCCGCATCGACGGCCACCCGATCGGCATCACCGAGATGGAATATCGCGTGCTCGAACTGCTCGCCTTCGCGCGCAACAATGTCGTCACCCGGACGATGCTGCTGAAGCATCTCTATCGCCGGTCGGACGACCAGCCTCAGGCCAAGATCATCGACGTGTTCATTTCCAAGCTCAGGAAGAAATTGCGGCTGGCGAGCGACGGCGCCGAATTCATCGAGACGATTCCGCAGCGCGGCTGGATCCTGCGCGACGTGGATAATCCCATCGATACGGCGTAACGATTCACCCATTATTTACGCCGGGGCGCCACGCTGCGCGGCATGATCCATTTCCTCCCCGATTCGCCGGCCGAATTCGCTCCGGCCCCTTACGCCGAAGCGGTCGCGCGGCTTGCCAGCATCCGGCAGGCGCTGCGGCTGGTCGAACAATTCGAGGGCGAGCCGAGGGGTCCGGCGATCGACACCGGCCAGGGTCATGAGCGCATCGCCGCGGCCTGGCCGACCGCGCCGGAAGCCAAGCGCCGCTGCTTCAATGCCCGATCCGAGCGCACCGCCAATGCCGCGGCGGCGGGGCTGGAAGTGCTGATGTCACAGCGGGGCGACGGCGGGGCGCCCAATCCGGCTTCGGTCGAGCAACTGGCCGATGCGATCCGCGGCGGGATCGACGATCTCGAAAGGCTTCTCGCCCGCTAGGCGGGACCGATGACCTTCGGGGTGTCGGGGTCGGCGCCCCATTCGCTCCAGCTTCCATCGTAAAGGCGCGTGTCGCGGTTGCCGAGGAGGCGCGCGGCGAAGATCAGGCTGTTGGCGGTAACCCCCGATCCGCAGCTGGCGACGAACGGGCGTTCGGGATCCACTCCGGCGGCGACGAAGGCGTGGCGCAATTCCTCGACGCGCTTGAAGGTGCCGTCTTCGTTATAGAGGCTCGCGAACGGCAGGTTGCGCGATCCCGGAATGTGGCCTGCGCCGACGCCGGGGCGCGGGTCGGCTTCGCTGCCTTCGAACCGGGAGCGGCCGCGAGCATCGACCAACGGAACGCCAAGGCCGGCGCGGACCTGAGACTTGGCTACGACTTCATTGGAACGAGGAACCGCATCGAAGCGAGCGTCTCTTGGTCTGGGATCGCCGCTTTCGACCGGGCGCCCCTCGGCTAGCCATTTGCCGAGGCCGCCATCGAGGATCGCGACCCGTTCCGCGCCGTAGTGGCGCAGCATGAACCAACCCCGTGCCGCCGAATGCAGCGGGCTGTTGTCATAGACGATGATGCAGTCACCGCGGCCGATGCCGAGGTCGCTCATCGCCGTCGCGAACTGGTCGGCGGGCGGGAGCATGTGCGGCGTCGGGGCGGCGTGGTCGGCGACCTGGTCGATGTCGAGGAAGCGCGCGCCGGGGATATGGGCCTCGGCATATTCGGCGCGGGCGTCGCGGCCGCTGCTCGGCATGACCATGGTCGTATCGACCACAGTCACATCCGCCTGATGCAATTGTTCCGCAAGCCATGCGGTTGAGACCAGATCGTCCAAGCGCGATCTCCCAATGTCCGAAGCAGCGGACGATAGCGGCACGAGGCCGCGCCCGCCAGTTGCCCGCCTGTCCACCCCTGACTAGGCTCAACGCGATGAGCGAAACCGTCAAATTGCACCCGAGTTGGCGGGACCCGCTCGAGCAGGAATTCGCCAAGCCCTATATGGGCAACCTCAAGGCCTTCCTGCTTGCCGAGCGCGTAGCCGGCAAGCGCATTTTTCCCAGGGGCGCGAACTGGTTCCGCGCGATGGACCTGGCGCCGCTCGACAAGGTGCGGGTGGTGATCCTGGGGCAGGATCCGTACCACGGTGAAGGGCAAGCGCACGGATTATGCTTCTCCGTCCCACCCGGCGTGCGGCCGCCGCCCTCGCTGATCAACATCTTCAAGGAAATGGAGGCGGACTTCGGCGTGCGGCCCTCGCGGCATGGCTTCCTGGAGCATTGGGCGAACCAGGGGGTGCTGCTGCTGAACAGCGTGCTGACCGTCGAAATGGGCCGCGCTGCATCACACCGCGACCGCGGCTGGGAGCGCTTCACCGATGCGGTCATCCGGTTGGTCAATGCCAGGCCGGAGCCCGTGGTGTTCATGCTGTGGGGCAGCTATGCGCAGAAGAAAGCAGCGTTCGTCGACCAGACTCGCCATTTGGTGCTCAAAGCGGCCCATCCGTCGCCTCTATCGGCGCACAACGGCTTCTTTGGTTGCCGCCATTTTTCGAAAGCCAACGACTTCCTCGAATCGAACGGCTTGCCTCCGATCGACTGGGCGTTGCCCGAAGTGGCGCCTGCCGCCTAAAAGGCGGGCATGGAAACCACGCACTTAGGCCGCGCTTCGACGCCCCCCGCTTCGCCGGAGGAGGCTCGGCTCGACTACGTCCCCAACCCGCGACCCGGCGCACTCTATCTGGTGCGCTTCGCCGCGCCCGAATTCACCTCGCTGTGCCCGGTCACCGGCCAGCCCGATTTCGCGCATCTGGTGATCGACTATGCGCCGGCCGAGGCGATCGTCGAATCCAAGTCGCTAAAGCTGTTCCTCGGAAGCTTCCGCAACCATGCCGGCTTCCACGAGGACGTCACCGTCGGCATCGGCCAGCGGCTGGCCGAGGAAATGAAGCCGCAATGGCTGCGCATCGGCGGGTATTGGTATCCGCGCGGCGGGATGCCGATCGACGTCTTCTGGCAGAGCGGCCCACCGCCCGAAGGCCTGTGGCTGCCCGACCAGGGCGTCGCGAGTTACCGCGGCAGGGGCTAACTCAGCGGAACGACGCCTCGGGAGCCAAGGCATCGTCGCCCGGAGCCGGCGCATCCGTCGCCCGCGATTTCGTCCAGAAATAGAGTGCCGCAATGGCCGCCGAAAATACGACCAGGCTGACCACCATCACCGCCGAATAGGGCTCCGTGAGCGCGAACACATTGGCGCTGTCGCGAGAACCGGCCTTCTCCGCCCCGGCGACCGCGAATGCGTAGACGACGCCCATCAGGCTTTCGCCGACAATCAGGCCGGTGGCCATCAAGACTCCCATCCGCTCCGCGAAAGCCGGACTCCGCGATTGCACGGCCCAGCGATTATAGAACCACCCGAGCACCGCACCAAAGGGGATCAACAGGTCCGCTTCCAGCGGCAAATAGATGCCCATGCCGATTGCCAGCGGCGGCAGGTGGAGCCGTTTGTTGGAGACGCGCTTCAGCCCTTCGTCGATGGCAACCGCGACGACTCCAATGATTGCGCCCTCGCGAATCAAGCCCCAATCGAGACTGCCGCCGAGCACCCCCTGGGCGATGGTCGAGATGATCGCCGCCTGCGGCGCGGCCAATGCCGTCGCCTTGGCCCCAGGCGCGCCCTCGAAGGTAAAAGCGGTGTTCATCAGGTCGAGGATCGGTGGGATTACGAGCGCTCCAAAGACCACCCCGAGCACCAGAGCGACCTGCTGGCGCCAGGGAGTTGCTTCCACCAGCTGGCCGGTCTTCAGGTCCTGAAGATTGTTGTTGGAAATGGTTGCAACGCCGAAAATGATCGCCGTCACGAACAAAGCGAAAGCCACCAGCGACTTGGTCAGGGCTTCATCGGCGCGGGCGCCCGGGAAAAGCGCCACGAGGATCAGTGCGATGCCGACAACTGAAAGAATGCCGACACCCGAGATTGGACTGTTCGAGGCGCCGATCAGGCCGGCCATGTAGCCGCACACAGCGGCGATCACGACGCCCGCCACGAGGATGTAGATGATGCTGAAGCCCAGCGTTGCGCCTGGATTGGCGGCGATCGGGTTGGTGTCGGCAAAGGCGTAAAGCAGCAGGCCGATCGGGATCATCGACAGAAGGATCGTGGCGGTGACGATGCCGATCGGGATATCGCGCTCAGTTAGCGGCAGGTCGGCGCCGCGGCCAGCCTTGCGCTCGCGGTTGGCGGCAAGGGCGGAGCGGATTCCGGCAACAATCGGGCCGATGATGCGAAGCAAGGTCCAGATCGCGGCAACGCCAATGGTGCCCGCGCCAACCATTCGCGCCTTCTGCCTGAACGCTGAACTGACGAGCTTCTCAAGATCGCCCGCCGCCTGAGCGATGAGCCCCGCATCCTGAGTCCAGTGGGGCACAATGACCGCCCAGGTGATCAGCATGCCAATGACCATGGCGAGGCCGACAGCCACGCCGACGAGGTGTCCAACGCCGATCAGCGCCATCGACAGGCTGGCGGAAATGCCTGATGCGCCGGAGCCGACACGGAAGACGCGCCCGGCGGTGTCCGTCAGCAGTCGGGTTTTGGCGATCAGGAAGTAGGCGGCGGCCACGATCGTCGAACCGCTGATCAGCACGAGGCCGCGCCGGTTCTCCTCCGCACCGCCGACGCCCGCGCCGACCTTGAGCACTTCAGCCGCGGCGACGCCTTCGGGATAGGGCAGGTCGGTGCCGGTGACGAGCGCGCGGCGAAGTGGAACCGAATACATCACGCCGAGGATGCCGCCGATGCCGATCACGGCGACCGAAAGCCAGTAAGGGAAGCCGGTCCACCAGCCGACCATGATCAGGCCCGGCAACACGAAGATGATCGCCGACAGGGTCCCCGCCGCCGACGCGATGGTCTGGACGATGTTGTTTTCCTGAATGGTGGCGTCGCGGAAGAATTTGAGCACGGCCATGGAGATGACCGCCGCCGGGATCGACGTGGCGAAGGTGATGCCGATCTTGAGGCCGAGATAGACGTTGGCGGCGGTGAAAATGACGGTGATCAGCGCGCCGAGGATGATCCCGCGAAGGGTCAGCTCCTTGATCGCGGCGACCGTGGGTTTGTCGGCCTGACTTGCGGTCGCCATCACTTCTCTCCCGTCATTTTCTTGTTTGTATCCGCGGGTGCGGGAAGATTCTCCAGCTCGAACCCGATCACCGCGTCATAACGCCTGAGCAACAGCCGGTTGCCATCGATCGCCAAGGGCTCGTGCGCGAACGCGGGCTGCTTGTACATTCCCGTCATCGTTGTTGCGGTCAGGTAGACGGTCTTGCCGTCGGACGACCAACTGCCTTCGGCCGATTCCGACGCCGCGCCATAATCGAGCTGATATTGGAAATGGCCATCGCCATCGAGCTCAAGCGCCGCGCCCACTTCCATCTGGTGCGCCCGATAAAAACCCACGAGCGCCTGAGGCTGAGCGGCGGCGAGGAGCAGGGCAGCGAGGATCATGATTGCGGGCCTTTCATTTCTATTCGCTTCGTCTAAGCGAGCTTGGCGCCTGTTGAACAGCCCTCGACGCGGTCAGCGCCGACCCCTTGCCCGCTGGTAGAGCCAACCGCCGAACCAGACGCAGGGAAAAGCGGTCACGGCGAGCGCGATTGGATACCACCTCGGACCAAGGTTCAGGCCGGCGGTAGTGACGACCCCGGCGACTCCTCCAGCAATGCCGAGCAGGGCAAGCACCAGCACATGGGCCATCGGCGATCGCGGTGCGAGCTTCGCAGTGACATAGCCGCCCGCTATCGTGAACAAGCAGCGATAGGCGAGCGCCAGCGCATTGTGCCACGGATTCCACATCGAGCCGGGCGGAATAACGCCAAGCGCATGCATGATCTGATCGGTGCCGGTCGACAAGATCACGACGGTCGCGAAACCGGCGACAACGGCGAAGATGCTTCGAATGATTGGCAGCGCCGTGCCGGCCCTGGCTCGCTGATCGGTCATATTTCCCCCTTTTCCGCGGCATCGCCCGCTTGGATGCTATCGCCCCTTGAACAGCCCGCCAAGGATTCCGCGCGGCAACTGGTTGCCGAGCTGACCGCTAACCGTTCAATGCCACAAAGAGCAATTCTTATCGTGTCAGGGTTGATCCTGACTGCTACGTGGGCCACTCGTATCCATTGGGCCCAAGTGTGGATAGGGGGATGTGAACATGTCCGACGACAAGCCAGCCGCAGAAAACGACGTCACCAAGGACTGGCGTGCAACGCAGGGCCAGGAGGGCGCCGCCAAGCGCCTTCGCATTTTCGCCGCGCTGTCGTGGATCGTCGCGATCGGCACCGAGGTCGCCGGGATCGTCTTGCTCCGCCAACACAAGTTCGACCACGGAAACCTTCCGCTGCTGATTGGCTTACTGGTCGTGATTGCAGTCTTCGCAATCGGCGGCAGCCTGATGTGGAAGGCGGCCAACAAGCACGATCCGGCCAGCAAGGCCGACACGGTCAAATTCTTCGTCCAGAATCAGCTCGGCGCGATCATCACCGTAATCGCGTTCCTGCCGCTGATTGTCCTGATCTTCATGGATAAGGACATGGACCCGAAGAACAAGAAGATTGCCGGCGGCGTCGGGGTCGTCCTGGCCGCGGCCGCGACGTTGATCGGGGTCGACTTCAACCCGCCCTCGGTCGAGCAATATACGCAGGATATGAACAAGTGCGCGGCCGAGATTAAGGCAAATCAGCCGACCAAAGACTGTTCACCCGAGGTCGCCGAACAGGCCAAGGCCATCGCCCAGGACTCGGCCACCGTGGCCGAGGCAACCAAGAGCGCCGCGAACCCGAACGGCCTTGATGTCGTCTACTGGATCGCTCCGGAGAACGGGGCCAAGAAGTCTGCAACGCCGCATGTCTTCCACATCTGCGAAGCCGTCAGCCCGATGCGCGGCAAGACCGTGAATCACGGCTCCGTGACGCAGGCCTACGCGGAGAACGCCAGCCGCATCACCAAGCAGATTGCAATGGAACAGAAGCAGTGCGGGTTCGCTAGTTCGACACCCGACAAGGCCGCGAGTCCGACAGCAGGCTGAACGTCGAAGCCAGGGCGATCAATTCAACTGCGGACGTCGAGTGTTCCTGGCATTGGGGCCGTCCGGCATCGCCCGTCCGGCGACATCGCCCGGGGGGCGCAACAAGTCGTTAGCCCTTACCCAACTCAATCCCGACGAACGCTTCGGGCGCGGTGCCGCGCTTGACCAGCATCAGCACGCTGGTCCGCCCGGCCCGCTTGGCCGTGTCGATCGCCGCGATGACCTGCGCGGGCGTCGTCACCGCAACGCGATTGACCGACATGATCAGGAAGCCCCGTTGCAGCCCCTTGCTGGCCGCATCGCTGTTGGGGTCGACATTGGTGATCACCACGCCCTTTGAGGCAGGGGGCAGGTTGAGCGCGGTGGCCATCGACGGGGACAGCGCCTGCAGCGACAGGCCGAGCGCCTGCTGGGTCGCAACCACCGGACCTCCGTCGGGCTCCGCTCCATCGTCGGCGCCGCCGCCGGTGAGCGCGGCGAGCGCTTCCTCGGTTGGGCGCTGGCCGACGGTCACGGTGACCGTCTGGCGCTTGCCGTCGCGGATCAGCTCGACCGGAACGCGCGATCCGACGGCGGTGTTGGCGATGATGTAGGACACCGTCTGGTCGGGGTTCACGGGCTGCCGGTTGACGCTGATGATGACGTCGCCCTGCTGGATCCCGGCCTTCGCGGCGGGATCGCCCGGCTGGACCGAACGGACGATCTCGCCGCTGTCCTTGGGCAGTCCGAGCGATCCGGCGATATTCTCGTCGAGCGGCTGGAGGCCGACGCCGAGATAGCCGCGCTGCACGCGTTGGCCGCGGCGGAGCGTATCGATCACCGGCTTGGCCAGCTCGGCGGGGATGGCGAGGCCGATCCCGACGCTGGCCCCGGTCGGCGAGATCAAAGCCGAATTGATGCCGATGACATTGCCGTTCAAATCGAACATCGGGCCACCCGAATTGCCCATGTTGATCGACGCGTCGGTCTGAATGTAGCGGTCATAGGCGCCAGCGCCGGTGATGCCGCGATGCAGCGCCGAGACGATCCCAGCGGTCACGGTCCCGCCAAGCCCATAGGGATTGCCGATCGCGATCACCCAGTCGCCGACCCGCGTGCGGGTCGAATCGCCGAAATTGACGTAAGGCAGATTATTGCCGTCGATCTTCAAGAGCGCGAGGTCCGAGGCGGTATCCCGGCCAATGATCCGCGCGGTATATTCCTTGCGATCGGTAAGAATGACGGTGACGCTGTCCACTGTGCCGGTACCGCTCGCGCCCTGGATAAGGTGGTTGTTGGTCACAACATAACCGTCGGGCGAAATGATGAAGCCCGACCCCAGCGAACCGGTTTCGCGGGTCTGGGGCTGACCACCGCTGCCGCCCCCGCTGGGCGGGGCGGCACCGCCCGGTCCGCCAAAGCGGCGGAAGAATTCCTCGAACGGATCGGCCTGGGTGCGCACCGGTACGCGCTGCTTGGTAGAGATGTTGACGACCGCCGGCTGCAAACGGGCGGCGAGGTCGGCGAAGGTCAACGGCGCGCCGGGCCGCGGGGCCATTGCCGAGGGCGAATTTTGCGCGACCTGGGCACCGACCGGCCCCGTCGCGACCGAGAATGCAGTCCCCCCCAAGAGCAAGGCCGCTGTGACCCCATAGGCGTAGCGCACGATCCGAGACTCCTTCGCCAAATTCATTCCTTACCTCATTTGAACATCGATTGCGCCGCGACTGCTAGGTCAAGCGCATTAACGCTGATTGAACCAACCTACTTCGAACGCCCGGAGAATTCTCTTAAATAGTCATTTTGCGGTGACAGGACGATGGTCGACGGCGCCGGACGGTCGTTGACGTCGCCGATGAACGTCCGCTGATAGCTCTGCATCGCCCGGTAGAAGTCGTAGAATCCGGGGTCCTTGCCGAAGCTTGCGGCATAGGTCTTGGCGGCCTGGGCATCGGCTGTAGCGCGGATGATCTGGGCGCTCTTGGCCGCTTCGGCGCGAATCGAGCGGGCTTCCTGCTCCCGCGCGTTCCGCATGCGCTCGTAGGCGGAATCGAGCGGTGTGCCGTCGGGTAGGTCGGCGCGCTTGATGCGGACGTCGATAATCTCCGCGCCATATTGCCGCGCCACGCGGTCGAGGCCGCTGCGGACGTTCTCCATCACGCCCTCGCGCTCCGGCGAAAGCAAGGAAGCGAAAGGCCGCTTGCCAAGTTCGTTCCGCAGCTCCGAGCCGAGGATCGGCTGCAGGGCCTGGCTCACCCGGCCCTCGCTGCGCGCACGGATGTACATGCGCAGCGGATCGACGATGCGATAGCGGGCGAACGCATCGACCTCGAGCCGCAGCTGGTCGGTCGAAAGCACTTGCTGGCGGTCCATGTCGACGTCGAGCACACGCTTGTCGATCCACACGAAGCTCTCGGCGAACGGAATCCGGAAGGCGAGTCCGGCACCGGTGTTGCCGAACGCATGGCCGGGGACATAGCGATTGACGATGCGTACCGGCTTGCCGAACCGCACGACGATGCCCTGGCGGGTTTCCGGAACGATCGCGACGCTGCCGAGTACGGTCAGCAGCACCAGGAATGCCAGGAACGCGCTCATCAGCGGGTGGCGGCGGATGTAGTCGCTCATTTGGCGTCTCCCTGCTGCACCTGGCGCTGGACTTGCGGGAGCGGCAGATAGGGCGTCACGCCCGGCGCTTCGATGATCGTCTTGTCGACGCGACGAAGGACCTCCTCCATGGTTTCATAATACATGCGCCGCCGGGTGACTTCCGGCGAAAGCTTATACTGCTCGTAGACCTTGTCGAACGCCTGGGCTTCGCCCTCAGCCTTGAACGTCAGCTGCTGGGCATAGCTGTTGGCCTGGCTGACATAGCGCTGCGCATCTTGTTGCGCGGCGCTGACTTCCTTGAAGGCGGCGTTGACCGCATCGGGCGGATCGGCGCGCTTGATCGCGACGCCTTGGACCAGCACGCCAGCATGATAACGGTCGAGCACGCCCTGGACGACTTCCTGGACCTGCGCTTCGATCACCCCGCGCTTGTCGCCCATCGCGTCCCTCAAGGTGACGCGCGCGATAACCGCCCGCATCGCGCTCTCGGCGACTTGGCGGATGGTCTCCTGCGGATCGGCGAGCTCGAACATGTAAAGCTCAGGATCGCGGATGTTCCAGCGCACCGAATAATCGATATCGATGATGTTCTGGTCGCCGGTCAGCATCATGGCGTCCGGCTGGGATGGCAAATTCTCGGTGCGGATATTCTCGACGTCGATCTTCTGCACGCGGTCGAACGGCGCGGGCAGCGTGAAGCCGATGCCCGGGCCCAAAGTGTGACTGTAGCGTCCGACCCGCGTAACCACGCCGCGTTCTTCCGGTGCAATGCGATGCATGGTGGTGAACACCAGCCACAAGACGAGGAGGCCGAGGATCGCCCACATGAAGAACGGACGGCTCGGTCCGGACGTGAAGCCGCCGCCGCCACCGCCATTGCCGCCAAAGCGTGCCCGCCCCTTGCGCAGGAAATCGTCGAGCGAGGTCACATTGCCGAAGACGGGCGCTTCCGGACGCCGGCGCCGCGGCGGCTCATTCCATGGCCCGCCGCCCTTGCCCGGCGGATCGCCCGGCGGCTCGTCGCCGCCGCTCGGCCCCCACGGACCCTTCTTGTCAGCAAACAGAGCGCGCGCACGCGCCCCCAACCCCGGGAAAATGATCATGATCACTGTATAGGTAGCGCGCGAGGCGAAAAACAGTGCCGCCGGTCGAAAAGCCATTTATGGGCGCGGCACATGGCCCATGACGAACTGCTTTCCGATCTATCCGGCCATCCCGATGCCTCGCGCATCCGCTCGAGCAAGCTCAAGGGACAGATCGCCGCGCTGGTTGTCGACGCGAGCGGGCTCGGGCCGGACGAGCGCTCGGCGCTCGAGGGGCGGCTCAAAGCGGCGGCGCTATCCATACCCGGCGTAGCCGAGGTGCGGGTCGCGCTTACCGTGTCGC
The DNA here is from genome assembly GCA_035318245.1 of Sphingomicrobium sp. Taxonomy (GTDB): domain Bacteria; phylum Pseudomonadota; class Alphaproteobacteria; order Sphingomonadales; family Sphingomonadaceae; genus Sphingomicrobium. Next base: position 12,853 of record DATHFE010000165.1, read on the forward strand.
GGCCCGAACGAAAGGTGGTCGCGGTCGGGTCGGGCAAGGGCGGTGTCGGCAAGTCGACGCTGGCGGCCAATCTCGCCGTCGCGCTGGCACGGCTGGGCAAGCGCGTCGGAATGATCGACGCCGATATCTATGGCCCGTCGCAGCCGACGCTGCTCGGCGCCCACGAGCGGCCTCGGGCGGAGAAGCAGAAATTGATCCCGATCGAGGCGCAAGGGGTCAGGCTGCTGTCGATTGGGCAGCTCGTCCCCGCCGGGCAGGCGCTGGCGTGGCGCGGGCCGATGGCCGGGAGCGCGCTGACCCAGCTGATCGAGGGCGAATGGGGCGACACCGAAATCATCCTCGTCGACCTGCCGCCCGGCACCGGCGACGTCCAATTGTCGCTGGTCCAGAAAATGCTGCCGGACGGCGCGGTGATCGTCTCGACTCCCCAAGACCTGTCGCTGATCGACGCCACGCGAGCAATCGACCTGTTCGGCAAGACCGGCGTTCCGGTACTTGGCATCATCGAGAATATGGCGGGCTATATATGCCCGCATTGCGGCGAGGCCTCCGACCCGTTCGGGAGCGGCGGCGCCGAGGCCGCGGCGAAGGAATTGGGGATCGCCTTTCTTGGCCGGCTGCCCCTGTCGGCGAGTTTGCGCGCGGCGTCGGACGAAGGCCATCCGCCCGCGGCTGGCGAAGGGCCCGCGGCCGAGGCTTTCGCCGTGCTCGCCCAGAAACTGCTCGACGCGCTGGATACGCCGCAGCGCTGAAGCATTAGTGGCGCACAGGGAGACGCACATGCCGCTGACCGAAGACAAGGACATCGCAGAGCTGCTGAGAAGCGCGCGGACGATCGCGATGGTCGGCGCATCCGACAACCCCGACCGGCCATCCTTTCGGGTGATGCAGTTCCTCCAGGAGCACGGCTACCGCGTGCTTCCGGTCAATCCCAAGATCACCGGCGAGCATGTCCACGGCGAATATATCTGGCGCGAGTTAAGCCAGATCGGCGAGCCGATCGATATCGTCGACATTTTCAGGCGGTCGGACTTTGCGGGAGAGAATGTCGATCAAGCGATTGCGGTGGGGGCCAAGGCAGTGTGGATGCAGTTGGGCGTCATCGACGTAGCGGCCGCCAAGCGCGCCGAAGCGGCTGGCCTTAAGGTCGTCATGGACCGCTGCCCCAAGATCGAGATCGCCCGGTTGGGAATTGAGAAGGTGGGAGAAGCGGAACGTCCGTGACAGCGCCTCTGCCACGGACGCCCGAAATTATTTTACGCCAATTGTGTCGGCCGGCGCCGAAGGATCCCCGTGGACGGTTCCCCCGCTATGCACTGCTCCGCCGAGGAGAATGCCCGCGAGATGCGGCGCCGCCATCGAAGTGCCGGACAAAGTCGCATAGCCGCCGTTCTTGTAGGACGAGAAGATGCTCGACCCGGGCTCGGCGTAATCGATCGGCGGGTTACCGAAGTTCGAGAAACTCGACCAATTATCCCCTTGGGCGAAGGACGATACGGTATAGACATTGGGACCATTGGCGCGCGCCGGCGAGTGAAGGGTCGCGCTCTGTGACTCATTGCCCGCGGCCAAGGTGAATTTCACGCCGGTAGCAGCTGCAGCGACAACCGCGTCGTCAAGTGCCTGCGACACGCCACCGCCAAGGCTCATGTTGGCTACGTCCCCGGCATGGCCGGCTCCGGCGACATAATCGACGCCGGCAATCACTCCGGAATTCGATCCACTGCCGCTCCGGTCCAGCACGCGAACCGAGACCAGCGTGGCACCGGGCGTTACCCCAATGACTCCAATCGAGTTATCCTTCGCGGCGATGATCCCCGAAACATGGCTGCCATGGCCGTTGAAATCATCCGGCGACGAATCGCGCACGAAGCTTCTGCTGCGGCCCACATCGACATTCAGGTCGGGATGATCGAGGTCGATTCCCGTGTCGATGACCCAGGCTGTCCCGCTCGAGCTACCTGAGCCCCCGTTGACGCGCGTGATGCCCCATGGCTTTGTTTGCGCGGGCGTTGGCGGCGCGGGCTTACCGAGAGTCCGAAAGGCCAGCGGATCGGACTGTATGGCTTCGACTTCCTGATCCTGCTCGCAATAGGCGATGTTCTTATTGTGAAGAGCTGCCTGCTGCGCGCCGCTCGCAGACATCGACGCCGAGAAGCCGCGAATGCTGTTTTGGAAGGTATGTTTAACATGCCCCCCGCCGTTGCTCGCGGCCTTGCCGGCTTCCGCGTGGACATTGGCCTTCGCCACCGCGCCTGGCTTGAACACACAGATGTAGCTGTCAGCGATCTTGTCCCCGGGTTTCGCGAGCGCGGGCGTGTTAACGGCAGCGGACGCAAAAATGACTGTTGTGCCCAACAATCGGACAAGTGTGTTCATGGCCTGATTCCCCCGTTCGGCGGCGCTCGCCGTTCGAGTCGGATCATAAGTCATTAATTCCCAGTAGCAACGCGTTAACCATGATGGCACCGAACCGGCGCAATCGATTTGGCTCAGGCTGAAGCCACCGTCATTTCGGGCACAAGCACAGTCGGCGCGTCGATACCGCGGCGGAAGATGAGGTCGCTGGCCGGCTCGAGGTGCAGGAACATCTCGATCAGGTTGGACGCGATGGTAATCTCGGCCAGCGGCGCGCCGATCTCGCCGCCCGACACAAGGAACCCCGCGGCGCCGCGGCTGTAGTCACCGGTCACGCCGTTGACCCCTTGCCCGATCAGTTCGGTGACGAGGATCGCGTTGGGAAAGGCGGCGAGCAATTCCTCGCGGCTGCGGGTCCCGGCGCGGAGGTAGAGATTGCTCGGCCCGGCCCCCGGCGCGCCGCTGACCCCGCGCACCGCATGGCCAGTCGGCTGGATCCCGAGCTGGCGCGCCGCAGCGCTGTCGGCCAGCCATGTCTTGAGCACCCCGTCCGCGATAATGTCACTTGGACCGACCGGCAGTCCCTCGCCGTCGAACGGGCGCGACCTGAGGCCTCGCCTGCGCAGCGGATCGTCGCTGATGGTCACGCCGCGCGCGAACAATTGATCGCCTAGCCTATCCTGGAGGAAACTCGACTTGCGCGCGACCGACGCGCCGTTGATCGCGCCGACGAAATGCCCAAGCAGGGATGAAGCGACGCGCGGCTCGAAGATCACCGCCATCTTGCCAGCATCAAGCTTTATCGGGTTTAGGCGCGCTACGGCGCGTATCCCGGCGCGGCGGCCGATTTCCGCGGCGGCTTCGAGATCCTCGGCATGGCGCGCGGTGTGATAGGCGTAGTCGCGTTCCATTCCCGATCCGTCGCCGGCGACGACGCTTGCCGAGCAGCTGTGCCCGGTGGCGCGATAGGCCGCGGCGAATCCGCTGCTGATCGCCAGTGCGATGGTCGAGGCCGACGCGCCGGCGCTTGCCCCGCTTGAATTGGTGACGCCGTCGATCGCGAGCGCGGCGTTCTCCGCCTCCAGCGCCCGGGCGCGCAGCGCGGCGGGGTCGGGCTCGACCGGGTCATAAGCATCGAGATCGGCGGGCTCACCGCGCATCAGCATTTCGGCGGGCGCCAGTCCGGCATATTCGTCCTCGGGCGCTTCGGCGGCCATCGCCAAGGCCCGGTCGACCAGCGCGGCCAGCGCGTCCGCCGAAAGATCCGACGAGGACACGCTCGCCGAACGGGTGCCGAGGAACAGCCGCAGCCCGATTTCCTCGCCTTCCGAGCGCTGCACGTCCTCGAGCTCGCCGAGCCGCACCTGCACGCCCGACGAACGGTCGCCGATGTAAATCGCGTCGGCGGCATCGGCTCCGGCGGCGGTGGCACGCTCGACCAGCGCCTGAGCGGTTTCGCGGGCTTGGGTGACGCTCAGCATGCTGCGCGCCTAAGGCGTTGGCGGCGCCTGGTCAAAGGCTCGTGCCGACCACCAGCATCGCGGCGAAGACCAGCAGGCCGCAGGTTCGGTTGGACCGGAACAGCGCCAGCGCGCCGGCGCCATCCTTCGGGTCCGCGCGGATTGCCTGGTTGGCGAGGTGGATCGCCGCCGGGATAAGCGCCGCCAGTGCCAATTTGTCGGGCCTGACCATCCACAGCGCCATCGCCCAACCGCCGATCGCCAGCGCGTAGAAGATCGCGATCCCGAGCGGGGCTTGCTTGCCCAGGGCGCGAGCCGACGATTTCACGCCGACGAGCTCGTCGTCCTCCACATCCTGGATCGCATAGAGCGTGTCGTAGCCGATCACCCACGCCACCGTGCCGGCGTAAAGCCACAGCGCGGCGACATCGAGCGAACCGGTCACCGCCGGCCAACCGACTAGGGCGCCCCATGAAAAGACCAGGCCGAGCCATGCCTGCGGCCACCAGGTGATCCGCTTCATGAAGGGATAAGCCGCGACCAGGACGAGGCTCCCCACGGCGACGATTTGCGCCGTGCGATCGAGTTGGAGCAGGACGGCCAAGCCGATCAGGGACAGGATGAGGACCAATCCCCACGCGGCGCGGACGCTGACCCGCCCGCTGGCCAACGGCCTAAGCCGGGTCCGCTCGACCGAGCGATCGAGGTCACGGTCGACGATGTCGTTATAGACGCACCCTGCGCTACGCATTGCGAACGCGCCCACGGCAAATAAGGCCAACAGCTCCCACCTCCCGCCAACCCCCGCAAGCGCAACGCTCCACGCGCACGGCCAGAACAACAGCCACGTCCCGATCGGCCGGTCGAGCCGCATCAGCGACGCGAACGGCCTCAAGCGCGGCGGCAGCGCACCGATCAGGCCGCGGCGCTCGCTGTCGGGGACGGTTTCTGATTCAGCAGCCATCTTCTCTTCCTGCCGTTCGTCCCGAGCGAAGTCGAGGGACGTGTCTCGACTTCGCTCGACACGAACGGTTAGGTGTAGGCATGCCCGCAACTCCAGCCTGGCCGCCCCGCAGTCCGCCTCGACTGTTCGTCGAGACGCCCCTCGGAGCAGGCTCACAAGTTCAACTCGATGCCGCGCAGGCCAATTATCTCGGCAACGTCATGCGCCTGAAAGAAGGTAACAAAGTCCTGTTGTTCGACGGGACCTCGGGGGAATGGCTCGCCACCGTCGCCGCGATCGGCAAGAAGCGCATGACGCTCGCCGTCGCCGAGCAGACTCGCCCGCCGGAAACCATTCCCGACCTGTGGCTCGCCTTCGCGCCGGTCAAGCGCGCGCCGGTCGAGTGGCTGGTCGAAAAGGCGACCGAGCTGGGCGCGGCGCGGCTGATTCCGGTGATAACCCAGCGTACGGTGATCGAGCGGCTTCGCCTAGACCGGCTCCTTTCGATCGCGATCGAGGCGGCGGAACAATGCGGGAGGACGGTGCTGCCCGAAATCTCCGAGCCGGTGGCGCTCGATGCTTTCCTGAAATCGTCCGGGCGCGCGCTCTACTTTGCTGACGAGACCGGCGGCGAGCCGGCCGCCACTGCATTCGCTCCAGGCCCGGCGACGATCCTGATCGGCCCCGAGGGCGGTTTTACCCCTGAGGAGCGCGCTGCCATCCGCGCCATTCCAGGCGCGACGGCGATTTCGCTCGGACCGCGCGTCCTCCGCGCAGAAACCGCCGCGCTGGCGGCCGTGACCGCGTGGATGGCGCTTAGCGGGGACTGGCGCTAGGGGCCGATTCATGACCACCCGCACTGACACCAGCGAAAGCCCGCTGATCGAGGGCCACGACGATTTGCTCTCGGTCTTTTCGGGCGGCGAAAAGCCGCGCGAGAATTGGCGCATCGGCACTGAGCATGAGAAATTCGTCTATCGCTGCGCCGACCATCGCGCACCGTCGTGGGACGAACCGGGCGGGATTCGCGACCTTCTCATCGGCTTGACCGAGTTCGGCTGGCGGCCGGTCGAGGAAGACGGAAAGATCATCGCGCTGTCGGGGCCTGACGGCAACGTCAGCCTGGAACCGGCGGGGCAGTTCGAATTGTCGGGCGCGCCGCTCGAAAATTTGCACCTGACCTGCGCCGAGGCGGCACGGCACCTTGAACAATGCAAGGCGGTCGGCGACCGGCTCGGGCTCGGCTTCCTCGGGCTCGGCATGTGGCCGGACAAAAGCCGTGACGAGCTGCCGATCATGCCCAAGGGCCGCTATGCGATCATGCTCCGCCACATGCCGCGAGTGGGCAACCTCGGGCTCGACATGATGCTGCGCACCTGTACCATCCAGGTCAACCTCGACTATGCGTCAGAGGCCGACATGGTGAAGAAATTTCGTGTCGGCCTTGCCCTCCAGCCGGTCGCGACGGCCCTGTTCGCCCATTCCCCGCTGACCGAGGGCAAGCCCAACGGTTATCAGAGCTTCCGCAGCCACATCTGGGAGGACACCGACCCGCACCGCACCGGCATGTTGCCGTTCGTGTTCGAGGACGGCTTCGGCTACGATCGCTATTGCGACTACATGCTCGACGTGCCGATGTATTTCGTCTTTCGCGACGGCAAGTACGTGGATTGCGCGGGGCAGAGCTTCCGCGATTTCATGCGCGGCGAGCTCCCCGCGTTGCCCGGCGAGAAGCCGCGTCTTTCGGACTGGGTCGACCATTTGTCGACCGCC
>DATHFE010000166.1:0-2351 GCA_035318245.1 Sphingomicrobium sp.
CTGCTCGCGCGGGGCGAGCGCGGCGCCGTCGGCCTTGTCCATCAGACCCGCCGCAACCGCTTTCTCGACCAATTTCTTGCCGTCGATGCCGCGCCCGTCGTCAGCAATGTCGATCAGGATCTGGTTGCCTGACTGGCGCGCCGAGATCGACAGCAAGCCGATCTCGCGCTTGCCGGCCTTGAGGCGGTCGGCAGGAAGCTCGATGCCATGGTCGACGGCGTTGCGGATGATGTGGGTCAAAGGATCGCGGATCATCTCGATCATTTCGCGATCGAGCTCGACATCGCCCCCGTCGATATCGACCATCACCTGCTTACCAAGCTCAGCGGTCAGGTCGCGGACCATGCGCGGCAGGCCGACGAACAGATTTTCGATCCGCTGCATGCGCGTGCGGGTGATTGCGTCGCGCATTTCGGCGATGATTCCAGAAAGGCGCTCGAAAGCACCGTCGACCGTCACGTCACCCTCGGTTTCGCGCAGGCGGCGGGCGAGCTCGTTGCGCGCCAGGACCATGTCGGAAACGCCGCTCATCACCCGGTCGAGCAATTCGACCGACAAGCGGATGGTGCGCGGTGCGGCGATCTTGCCTTGCATTTCGGCGACCGTGCCGGCGACCGGAGACACGGCATGTTCGGCGCCAGGTTGGAGGGCTTCGATGAGACCGTCATCGCTGCCCGCGGGCATCTCCTCACCGGCTTCGATCGCGGCGACCATTTCGCCGATCCGGTCGATCACCGCCAGCACCGCGCTGACCAATGGGCCATCGGCTTGGCGGCGCCCGGCGCGAACGTCGGCGAGCGCATCCTCGGCGGCGTGACTCAGTGCCTCGAGCCGCGGGAACTCGAAGAACCCGCAATTGCCTTTGACCGTGTGGACGAAACGAAAAATGGAATCGAGCCGCGCGCGGTCGTCGGGCTCGGCTTCCCAGGCGACGATCTCGCCGCCCAGCGCTTCGAGCATTTCGCGGCATTCTGCGACGAAATCGGCAATTAAATCGTCCATCGGTGATTGGTCCCGCGCTTCCCTGTTCGAGCGCGTTATGCCGCCGAGGTGTTAATGCGCCGTTAGCCTTGGCTGGGAAGCGTCGCGCCCATCACCAGCACTTCATCGCCCGGATCGGACAATTTGATCGACCCGCCCGCCTCGCCGGCCAGGCTGTGCGCAAGCCAGGCGCCCGCCGCGCGCGGTTCGACCGTGCCATCCGAGCTGCCCCTCAGCAGGGTTTCGCGAAGGCTGGGGTCGAGCAGGATGCGCGGACCCTCGGCGCGGATCACCAGCTCGGTACCGCCATCCTTGGCTTCGGCGCCGACATCGAGCCGGCCGCCGCGAACCAGGGCGTCTCCGGCAAGAAGCGCCAAATTGAGCAGCAATTTGACCGCGCCCTTGGACAATTTGTCGTCTTCGACCATCCAGCCAAGCTCGATCCGTCGTTCCGCGCCGAACAACCCTTCCAGCGCGGCCCGCGCCTCGCGCGTGTCGATGGCGTCGCCGAAACCGCCCGCCGCACCGAACGCCAGGCGGAAGAATTTCAACTTGTTGGCACTCGCCCGCGCGCTTTCCGCGAGCAATTCGAGACAGCGCTCGCGCATTTCCGGGTCTTGCTCGTCGGCGAGAAGTTCAATCCCGTTATTGAGCGCCCCGACCGGCGAGAGCAGATCGTGGCACAGGCGCGAGCAAAGCAGGCTGGCAAGATCAACGGCATTCATCGGCTTTGGTTGGCCCATCAACGAGTTGAGTGCAACCCGGCTTGAAAGCCCGCAGACGGCGCCCATATCTTCAGCATGGCCGGGGGGCAGACTCTTATCGAGGTGGCGCTTGGCGCCGAGCATGCCGGGTGGCGGCTCGACCGCGCGCTCGCGGCCAGCCTGCCGAGCTTGTCACGGGAACGCCTAAAGGTGCTGATCAAGAGCGGCGCGCTGATGCGCCCAGATGGCAGCGCGATGCGCGATCCAGCGGTCAAGGCGAGCGGGGCAGAGATATTTACTCTGGCGATCCCTGAGCCCGCGCCGGCGCATAATGAAGCGCAGGCGATCCCGCTCGTCATCGTTTACGAAGACGAACATCTGCTGGTGATCGACAAGCCCGCCGGGCTGGTGGTCCATCCGGCGGCGGGCAACCGCGACGGGACCCTGGTCAACGCGCTTCTCCACCATTGCGGCGACAGCCTGTCGGGGATCGGTGGGGTGGCGCGGCCCGGGATCGTCCACCGGATCGACAAGGACACGTCGGGGCTGATGCTGGTGGCCAAGAATGACGTCACCCACGAAGGGCTGGCGCGGCAATTCGCCAAGCATTCGATCGACCGCCGCTACCTGGCGATCGTTTCGGGGTTGCCGATGGCGGCAAGCGGG
>DATHFE010000167.1:0-16051 GCA_035318245.1 Sphingomicrobium sp.
CAGCGCGATCGTCACGAGACGGTCGAGAAACTCGTACATCCGCTCGCGGCGCAGCGTGACCTTGCAGCCGATCGGCATGCCTTCGCGCAGCTTGAACTGGGCGATCGACTTCTTGGCCTTGGTGATCACCGGCTTCTGGCCGGCGATCTTTTCCATTTCAGCGGCGGCCTGATCGACCTTTTTCTTGTCCTGGGTGGCGTCGCCGACACCCATGTTGATGACGATCTTGTCGAGGCGCGGCACTTCCATCCGGTTTTTGTAGCCGAACTTCTCCGTCATCGCCTTGACGATGCGCTCGTCATAATCGCGGCCCATGCGGGTGCTCTTGGACTTCGACTCCGCGACCGGCTTCTTTGCCTTGGGCTGTGCCGTTGGCTTGTTCGCCTCCGGCTCGGCCGCCGGCTTGGTGGTTTTGGCCTCAGCCATCGATCTTCTCCCCGGACCGCACCGCGATGCGGACCTTCTTGTCGCCGACCATTTCGAAGCGGATGCGCGATGGCTTGCCGGTCTTGGGGTCGGCAATCGCGACCTTCGACACGTGCATCGCCGCTTCCCTGCGCTCGAGTCCGCCCTGCGGATTGGTCTGGCTTGGCTTGCGGTGACGGGTGGCGATGTTGACGCCCGCGACAACAACCTTGCTGTCCTTCGGGATCGACTTCGTGACTTCGCCGGTCTTGCCCTTGTCGCGGCCGGAAATGACCACGACCGTGTCGCCCTTGCGGATACGTTGCGCCGACATCACAGCACCTCCGGCGCGAGCGAAATGATCTTCATGTGCTTGCGGGCGCGGAGCTCGCGCACCACCGGGCCGAAGATACGGGTGCCGATCGGCTCCTCGTTCTTGTTGACCAGCACCGCGGCGTTCGAATCGAAGCGGATCACCGAACCGTCCGCACGGCGAATGTCCTTGGCGGTGCGAACGATCACCGCGCGGTGAACGTCGCCCTTCTTGACCTTGCCGCGCGGCGCCGCTTCCTTGACGGACACGACGATGATGTCGCCGACGCCCGCAGTGCGGCGCTTCGAGCCGCCCAGCACCTTGATGCACTGGACGCGCTTCGCGCCGCTGTTGTCGGCAACCTCAAGGTTGGACTGCATCTGGATCATGGTTCGATCCTACCTTTCAAATTCGCTCAGGCCTTGGCCGGCTTGGACTTGGCGGCTTTGGCCGGCTTGTCCTTGGCGGTCTTGGCGGTCTTTTCGGTCTTTTCGGTCTTCTTGTCGGTCTTCGGCTTCTCGGCCTTTGCCGGCTTTTCGGCCTTCACGGGCTTTTCAACCTGTGCGGGCTTCTCAACCACTTCAGCCTTGACGGGCGTCTCGGCCTTTTCAGCCTTGGCCTCGACCTCAGCCCTGTTAGCCGCGGCCTTGGGAGTCTCGGCCGCGGCCGTCTCGACGATCTCAATGTCGGCCGGACGCGCCGCGCCGAGGCGCTCGAGCACAGTCCAATTCTTCTTCTTCGACAGCGGCGCGCACTCTTCGATGCGAACCTGCTCACCCAGACGATAGACATTGCCTTCATCATGGGCGTGATACTTTTTCGAAAGACGGATGATCTTGCCGTACAGCGGGTGCTTCACCCGCCGCTCGACACGGACCACCACGGTCTTTTGAGGCTTGTCGGACACCACGGTGCCGGTGAGGACGCGCTTGGGCATATTCTCTTCCTTATGCCTTCGCCGGAGCGGCGCTGGCGCGCTCGGTCTGCAACGTCTGGATACGGGCGATGGTGCGGCGCACCACGCGAACCCGCGACGGCTTCTCGAGCTGGTTGGTGGCGGCCTGGAAGCGCAGGTTGAACTGCTCGCGCTTGAGCTCGACCAACTGCGTTTGCAGCTGATCGTCGCTCTTGGCCTTGAGGTCGGAAATCACAGACATCTTACTTGTCCTCGACTAACGATTCGCCAAGGCGGGCGACCACCTTGACCTTGATCGGCAGCTTCTCGGCGGCGCGCTCGAAAGCGACCTTGGCGAGATGCCCGGGAACGCCGTCCAATTCGAACAGGATGCGGCCAGGCTTGACCCGGGCGACCCAGAATTCGGGGCTGCCCTTGCCCGAGCCCATGCGGACTTCGGCCGGCTTCGACGACACCGGAACGTCCGGGAAGATGCGGATCCACAAACGCCCCTGGCGCTTGATGTGGCGCGTGATCGCGCGGCGGGCCGCTTCGATCTGGCGCGCGGTGATCCGTTCCGGGGCCATCGCCTTCAGCCCGAACGAGCCGAAGTTAAGTTCGGTCCCGCCCTTGGCGTTGCCATGGATCCGGCCCTTGAAGGCCTTGCGGAACTTGGTGCGTTTGGGTTGCAGCATCTCTAAAGTTCCTTAGCGGCGATCGTCGCGCGCGGGACGCACGCCGGAGGTCTGCGCTTCCATCATCAGGCGATCCTGGGCGAGCGGGTCATGACCCAGGATCTCGCCCTTGAAGACCCACACCTTGACGCCGCACACGCCGTAAGCGGTGTGGGCCTGCGCTTCGGCGTAATCGACGTTGCCGCGCAGCGTGTGCAGCGGAACGCGGCCTTCGCGGTACCATTCGGTGCGCGCGATTTCCGCGCCGCCGAGACGGCCGGCGCAAGTGATCCGAATGCCCTCCGCGCCAAGGCGCAGAGCCGACTGGACCGCGCGCTTCATCGCGCGGCGGAAAGCAATACGGCGCTCAAGCTGGTCGGCGACACCCTGCGCGACGAGGCGCGCATCGATTTCCGGCTTGCGGATTTCGACGATATTGAGGCTGACTTCGCTCGACGTCATCTTGCCGAGAGTCTTTTTCAGCTTCTCGATGTCGCTGCCCTTCTTGCCGATGATCACACCGGGGCGGGCAGCGTAGATGCTGATGCGGCACAACTTGGCCGGACGCTCGATGACGACCTTGGAGATGGCGGCCTGCGGCAGCATCTTCATGATCGACTTGCGAATCTTCAGATCCTCAAGCAGCAGACGGCCGTAATCCTGGCCTTCCGCATACCAGCGGCTGTCCCAGGTACGGTTGATCTGCAGCCGAAGCCCGACCGGATTGCTCTTCTGACCCATTATGCTTCTTCCTGCTCGCGCACGACGACGCGGATTCGGCTGAACGGCTTGACGATGCGGCTCGACCGGCCGCGAGCGCGGGAGGCGAAACGCTTCAGCGAGATCGACTTGCCGACACTCGCCTCGGCGACGACCAAGGCATCGACATCAAGATTATGGTTGTTCTCGGCATTAGCGATGGCCGAAGCCAGCACCTTGCGCACGTCATCAGCCACGCCCTTGGTGGAGAATGACAATATGTTGAGCGCGTCACCGACCTTGCGGCCGCGAATCAGCTGCGCAACCAGGTTGAGCTTCTGCGCCGACCCACGAATGGTGTTGCCGACCGCCAAAGCTTCCTTTTCGCCGACGCGGCGGGGGGATTTGACCTTGGACATCAGCGCTTGCCCTTCTTGTCGGACGCATGACCGGGGAAGAAGCGCGTGGGAGCGAACTCGCCCAGCTTCATTCCAACCATGTCTTCATTGACCGACACCGGCACGAACTTGCGGCCGTTGTAGACGTTGAAGGTCAGGCCGACGAACTGCGGCAAAATGGTCGAACGGCGCGACCAGGTCTTGATCGGCGTGCGAGCACCCTTGTCCTGAGCGCCTTCGGCCTTCTTCAGCAGCGAAAGCTCGACGAAGGGACCTTTCCATACGGAGCGAGCCATTACTTCTTCCTCGCGTGACGCGACCGGATGATCATCTTGTCGGTCGACTTGTTGTGACGGGTGCGGGCGCCCTTGGTCGGCTTGCCCCACGGAGTGACTGGGTGACGGCCGCCCGAGGTGCGGCCTTCACCGCCGCCGTGCGGGTGATCGACCGGGTTCTTGGCGACGCCGCGGGTCAGCGGGCGCTTGCCCGCCCACCGCGTGCGGCCGGCCTTGGCCAGCGTCTGGTTGGCGTTGTCGGGGTTCGACACCGCGCCGACGGTCGCCATGCAGTCCGAGCGGACATAGCGCTGCTCGCCCGAGTTCAGGCGGACGATGACCATCCCCTTGTCGCGGCCGACGACCTGGACATAGGTGCCAGCGGCGCGCGCGATCTGGCCACCCTTGCCGGGCTTCAGCTCGACATTGTGGACGATCGTGCCGACCGGCATCTGGCCGACTTCCATCGCGTTGCCGGGCTTCACGTCAACCTTCTTGCCGGCGACGACCTTGTCGCCGGGCGCGAGGCGTTGCGGAGCGATGATGTAGACCTGCTCGCCGCCCTCATAGGTGATGAGCGCGATGAACGCAGAGCGGTTGGGATCATATTCCAGGCGCTCGACGGTTCCGGCGATGTCCCAGTTGCGGCGCTTGAAATCGACGATGCGATAGCTCTGCTTGTGACCGCCGCCGATGCCGCGCGAGGTGACATGGCCGTTGTTGTTGCGTCCGCCGGACTTGGTCTTGCCCTCAGTCAGCCGTTTGATCGGCTTGCCCTTCCACAGGCTCGACCGGTCGACGAGGATCAAGCCACGGCGTGCCGGGCTGGTCGGTTTATATTGCTTGAGTGCCATCGCCTCAGATCCCGCTCGTGATGTCGATCGACTGGCCTTCGGCCAGCGTGACAATCGCCTTCTTGGCGTCAGACCGTTTGTAGGGTTGCCCCTTCCACTTCTTGGTCTTGCCCTTGGTGACGATCGTGTTGACCCCGGTCACATTGACGCCAAACAGCGCCTCGACCGCGGCCTTGATCTCGGGCTTCGAGGCGCCGTTGGCGACCTTGAAGACAACGGCGTTGTGGTCCGACAACATCGTCGATTTCTCGGTGATGTGCGGCGCCAGGACGACGTCGTAGTGGCGGATGTCGACCGCCGAGGTTGTGGGCTTCTTAGCCATTGAACCGGGCCTCCAGTTTCTCGACCGCGGCGCGGGTCAGAACCAGCGTTTCGTGACGCATGATGTCATAGACGTTGGCGCCAACCGCGCTCAGCAAATTGACGCTGCCGATGTTCGACGAAGCGCGGGCGAACCCAACGTTCAGTGCATCGCCGTCGATCACCAGCGCGGTCTTGCCGAAGCCGAGCTTGCCGAGCTGCGCGTGCAGCACTGCGGTCTTGCCGTCGGCAACATCAAGGTTGTCGAGCACGACCAATTGGCCGTCCTTGGCTTTCGACGACAGCGCCATCTTCAGCCCGAGCGCGCGAACCTTCTTGTTGAGGCCGAGCGTGAACAGGCGGGCACGCGGGCCGTGGGCCTTGCCGCCGCCGATGAAGATCGGGGCGCGGCGATCGCCGTGACGGGCGGTGCCGCCGCCCTTCTGGCGGCCGAACTTCTTGCCGGTGCGGGCGACGTCGCTGCGCTCACGCGCCGCGCGGGCCATGCCGCGACGGTTGCTGAGCTGCCACGTCACCACACGGTGGAGGATGTCGGCGCGCGGTTCGACACCAAAAATGGCGTCGTCGAGCGTGATATCGCCCTCGGCCTTGGCATCGAGGGTCTGGACCTTGACCTTCATCGCTTAGCTTTCCTTGCTTTCGTCAGCTTCGGGGGCATCGCCCTCGTCGCTGCTGGGCGTTTCTTCGGCAGCCGCTTCTACAGCGGCCGATTCATGCGATTCCGCTTCGGCGGCCGCTGCTTCTTGCGCTTCAGCCTCGATCATGCCGGCTTCCTGCTCGGCGGCGATCGCGGCGACTTCGGCGTCGCTCGGCAGCGCGGGCATCTCGTGGACCGCGGCGTCATCGACCAGGCCGGCCGGAGCGTGCTCGACGTCAAGGTCGGCGTTCTTGTCGACCAGGCCTGCCGGGTAAGGAGCATTCTCGTGGCGCGCGACCTTGACCGCGTCATGCACCGCGAGCCAGCCGCCCTTCGAACCGGGGACCGATCCCTTGATGAACAGCAGACCGCGCAATGCATCGGTGCGAACCACTTCCAGATTTTGCTGGGTGCGATTCTTGGCGCCCATGTGGCCCGCCATCTTCTTGTTCTTGAAAACCTTGCCGGGATCCTGGCGCTGGCCGGTCGAACCCAATGAACGGTGAGAGACCGACACGCCGTGGGTCGCGCGCAGACCGCCGAAGCCCCAGCGCTTCATGCCGCCCTGGAAGCCCTTGCCCTGGGTCACGCCCTGGATGTCGACCAGCTGGCCGGCAACGAAATGGTCGGCGCTGAGCGTCGCGCCGAGGTCGAGGAGAGCGTCCTCGGCGACGACGAATTCCATGACCTTCGCCTTGGGCTCGACTTCGGCCTTG
Organism: Sphingomicrobium sp.; assembly: GCA_035318245.1. Lineage (GTDB taxonomy): Bacteria > Pseudomonadota > Alphaproteobacteria > Sphingomonadales > Sphingomonadaceae > Sphingomicrobium. The sequence continues at coordinate 6,188 of DATHFE010000167.1, forward strand.
CCGAAGGCGCCGCGCTGCGGCTTGGCGACATTCTTCGCCTTGGCCTTGCCGGCACCCAGCTGAACAGCGGTGTAGCCGTCACGATCTTTTTCGCGGCGACCGACGACCTGCACGTCTTCCATCTGCAGGACGGTAACCGGCACATGCCGACCGTCCGCCTGGAACAGGCGGGTCATCCCCATTTTCTTCGCGATCACGCCAGTGCGCATGATCCATACTCCCATACAGAGGCCCACGGCGGATTGCCGCGGGCGTGCCAGCCCATGATTAAATGCGTGCCCCGCTTGGGCTATTCCTGCCGAGGCAGGATGCGGGGGACGCAGTCCGCAGCGATAAAGGTGCTGCGCGGTATCCCTAGTGTGGCTCCGGGAGGAGCCGGTCCGACCGGTTAGGCCAGTTTGATCTCGACATCGACGCCGGCGGCCAGATCGAGCTTCATCAGCGCGTCGACCGTCTGCGGCGTCGGCTGCACGATATCGAGCAGCCTCTTGTAGGTTCTCACTTCGAACTGCTCGCGCGACTTCTTGTCGACGTGCGGCGAACGGTTGACGGTGAACTTCTCGATGCGCGTCGGCAGCGGAATGGGACCGCGGATAGAAGCACCGGTGCGCCGAGCGGTGTCGGCGATATCGCCAGTCGCTTGATCAAGCACACGATGATCGAACGCCTTCAGGCGAATCCGGATATTCTGCGTTTCCATGTCCACTACCGATGCGAAAGAGCCGGCCCCGAGGGGCAAACACAAATTGAACACTCGCGCCGACGGGCCTCTCGGCTTAGCCGGCGCGCTTGTTCAACGTTGAAAAGCGATCCGCGCGAATCTCGAAAGAGCCGCGCGGATGGCGCCCTATATTACTTAGTGATGTCCGCGACAACCCCTGCGCCGACAGTCCGTCCGCCTTCGCGAATTGCGAAGCGCAAGCCCGGGTCCATCGCGATCGGAGCGATCAGCTTCACCGCCAGCGAAACGTTGTCGCCCGGCATGACCATTTCGGTGCCTTCGGGAAGAATGACCTCACCGGTGACGTCGGTCGTGCGGAAGTAGAATTGCGGCCGGTAGTTGGCGAAGAACGGCGTGTGACGGCCGCCCTCGTCTTTCGACAGCACATAGACTTCTGAGGTGAATTCGGTGTGCGGCTTGATCGAGCCCGGCTTGCAGAGAACCTGGCCACGCTCGACCTCTTCACGGCCGACGCCGCGGATCAGCGCGCCGATGTTGTCGCCGGCCTGGCCCTGGTCGAGCAGCTTGCGGAACATTTCGACGCCGGTCACGACGGTCTTCTTGGTGTCCTTGATGCCGACGATTTCGACTTCCTCGCCAACCTTGACGATTCCGGTCTCGACGCGGCCGGTGACGACCGTGCCGCGGCCCGAGATCGAGAACACGTCCTCGATCGGCATCAGGAACGGCTTGTCGAGCGGACGCTCGGGCTGCGGGATCCAGGTGTCGACGGCTTCCATCAGCTTCAAGATCGATTCGCGGCCAATTTCCGGGTTCTTGTCCTCAAGAGCGGCAAGCGCCGAGCCCGAGACGATCGGAATATTGTCGCCATCGAAATCGCGCTTGGAAAGCTCTTCGCGGATTTCCAGCTCGACCAGCTCGAGCAACTCGGGATCGTCAACCAGGTCGACCTTGTTGAGATAGACGACCATGGTCGGAACGCCGACCTGTTTGGCAAGCAGGATGTGCTCCTTGGTCTGCGGCATCGGGCCGTCATTGGCCCCCACGACCAGGATCGCGCCATCCATCTGCGCGGCGCCAGTGATCATGTTCTTCACATAATCGGCGTGGCCGGGGCAATCGACGTGCGCATAATGGCGGGCGGCCGTCTCATATTCGACGTGGGCGGTCGAAATCGTGATGCCGCGTTCGCGCTCTTCCGGCGCCTTATCGATATTGGCGTAGCTCGTGTACGTAGCGCCACCCGTCTCCGCGAGGATCTTGGTGATCGCCGCGGTCAGCGACGTCTTGCCATGGTCGACGTGACCGATGGTGCCAATGTTGCAGTGCGGCTTCGTCCGCTCAAATTTCGCCTTCGCCATTTCACGCCTCTTCTTGTCTAGAAATATTGGGCCGCGCTGCCCGGTGCGAGCGCGCCCATAACCACTATTGATTGCTTACGCCAGCTTGGCCTTCAACTCTTCGGCGACATTCTGCGGCACTTCCTCATAGTGGGAGAAGTGCATCGAATATTGCGCGCGCCCCTGAGTGAACGAGCGCAGCTGGTTCACATAGCCGAACATGTTGGCCAGCGGGACCATCGCCTCGACCACCTGGGCGTTGCCCCGGCTGTCGGTGCCCTGGATCTGGCCGCGGCGGCTGTTCAAGTCGCCGATGACGTCGCCCAGATAATCTTCCGGGGTGACGACCTCGACCCGCATCACCGGCTCGAGCAATTTGATGCCGGCCTTCTTGGCCGCTTCACGCATCCCGCCACGCCCGGTGATTTCGAACGCCAGCGCCGATGAATCGACGTCATGGTAGCCGCCGTCATAGAGACGGGCGGTGAAATCGATGATCGGGAATCCGATCAAATAGCCGGTCGCTGCGATTTCGCGGATGCCCTTTTCGACCGAGGGAATATATTCCTTGGGAACGTTGCCGCCCTTGACCTCGTCGATGAACACCACGCCCGAACCGCGCTCGCCGGGTTCGACGGTGAACTTGATGCGGCCGAACTGGCCCGAGCCACCCGACTGCTTCTTGTGGGTGTAGTCAATGTCAACTTTCGAGGCCAGGCTCTCGCGGTACGCCACCTGCGGCGCGCCGACATTGGCTTCGACCTTGAACTCGCGCTTCATGCGATCGACCAGGATCTCGAGGTGGAGCTCGCCCATCCCCTTGATGATCGTCTGGCCGCTCTCATTGTCCGAAGACACGCGGAACGACGGATCCTCGCGTGCCAGGCGATTGAGCGCGACGCCCATCTTCTCCTGGTCGGCCTTGGTCTTGGGCTCGACAGCGACTTCGATGACCGGATCGGGAAACTCCATCCGCTCGAGGATGATTGGCGCGTTGGGCGCGCACAATGTTTCCCCGGTGGTGGTGTCCTTGAGGCCCGCAAGCGCGACGATGTCGCCGGCGTAGGCCACCTGGATGTCTTCGCGGTCGTTGGCATGCATCAGCAGCATGCGGCCGACCTTTTCTTTCTTGTCCTTGACCGAGTTCATCACCACCGACGCGGTCTCGAGCTTGCCCGAATAAATGCGCGCGAAGGTCAGCGTCCCGACGAACGGGTCGTTCATGATCTTGAACGCCAGCGCCGAGAAGGGCGCATCGTCCGACGGCGGGCGCGTTTCGACCGTCTCGCCGTCGAGCTTGAGACCTTCGACCGGCGGGATGTCGAGCGGCGACGGCAGATAGTCGACCACCGCGTCGAGCAAGGGCTGGACGCCCTTGTTCTTGAACGCCGAGCCGCACAGAACCGGCACGAACGAGAAGTTCAGCGTGCCCTTGCGGATCAGCTTCTTCAACGTCGCCGTGTCGGGTTCGGTGCCTTCTAGGTAATGCTCCATGACCTCGTCGTCCTGCTCGACGGCCATCTCGATCAGCTCCTGGCGAGCGGTCGCGGCGGCGGCGGCGAGGTCGGCCGGAATCTCTTCATAGACGAACTTGGCGCCGAGGCTCTCGTCGAGCCAGATGATCGCGCGATTCTCGACCAGGTCGACCAGGCCCTTGAAGCCGCCTTCGATCCCGATCGGCAAATACAGCACCGCGGGACGCGCGCCGAGGCGATCCTTGATCATGCTCACGCACATTTCGAAGTTGGCGCCTGTGCGATCGAGCTTGTTGACGAAGCACATGCGCGGGACGTGATATTTCTCGGCCTGGCGCCACACCGTCTCCGACTGCGGCTCGACCCCGGCAACGCCGTCGAAACACGCCACAGCACCGTCGAGCACGCGCAGCGAACGCTCGACTTCAATCGTGAAGTCGACGTGGCCCGGCGTGTCGATGATGTTGATCCGGTGATCATTCCAGAAACAGGTCGTCGCGGCGCTGGTGATGGTGATCCCGCGCTCTTGCTCCTGCTCCATCCAGTCCATCGTCGCGGTGCCTTCATGCACTTCGCCGATCTTGTAGGACTTGCCGGTGTAATAAAGGATGCGCTCGGTCGTGGTCGTCTTGCCGGCATCGATGTGCGCCATGATGCCGATATTGCGATACATGCTGAGCGGATGGCTGCGGGCCATGACAAAATCCTTGAGCTTTTGGGGAGCCGGACGATCCGGCGTCCCCATAATATAGGTACGGTTACTACCAGCGGTAGTGGCTGAAGGCGCGGTTGGCTTCAGCCATGCGGTGCGTGTCTTCGCGTTTCTTGACGGCGTTGCCGCGATTGCTCGCCGCATCCATCAATTCGCCCGACAGGCGCGCCGACATGGTCTTTTCCGACCGGGCGCGCGCCGCGGTGATCAGCCAGCGGATGGCCAGCGCCTGGGCGCGCTCGAGGCGGACCTCGACCGGCACCTGATAGGTCGCACCGCCGACGCGGCGGCTGCGGACCTCGATGCCCGGCTTCACATTGTTGAGCGCTTCGTGGAACACGCCGATCGGATCCTTCTTGAGGCGCGCTTCGACGCTCTCGAGAGCGCCATAGACGATCCCTTCGGCGACCGACTTCTTGCCGTCGAGCATGACGCTATTCATGAACTTCGACAGGACCTCATCCCCGAACTTGGGATCAGGCAGGATAACCCTTTTCTCTGGGCGACGACGACGGGACATAGCAAATTCCTTTTGACGAATGGCGCGCGCGAAGAACCGGCGCTGCCTTCAAACCAGCTTATTTCGGACGCTTGGCGCCGTACTTGGAGCGCGACTGACGGCGGTCCTTGACACCCTGCGTGTCGAGCACGCCGCGCAGCACGTGATAACGCACGCCGGGAAGATCGCGCACACGACCGCCGCGGATCAGCACGACCGAGTGTTCCTGAAGGTTGTGGCCTTCACCCGGGATGTAGCTGATGACTTCGCGCTGGTTGGTCAGGCGAACCTTGGCCACCTTGCGCAAAGCCGAGTTCGGCTTTTTCGGAGTCGTCGTATAGACACGGGTGCAGACGCCGCGCTTTTGCGGGTTCTGTTCCATCGCAGGGACCTTGGACTTGGCCTTCTGCGGGTCGCGACCCTTACGGATCAGCTGGTTAATCGTCGGCATGAAGCCTTCACCTTCTCTTGGTTACTTTGCTCCACGCGAAAAGCGCGAAGACTTGCGGCGGGCTTTGGTGGCCTGCCGGGCCTTCACGTCGTGGAGCAATGTTCAGCTATCCGCCGGGGCGATATAAGAATCGCTGGTCCGCGGACGAGCGGCCCAATAGCCGGGTGGGTCCGTTCGGTCAACACGAGCACCCGGATCTTTGCCACCGCATCTGGTGAAGGCTATCGCGAGCCATGATGATCGTCGCCCTCACTCTTGCCCTGGCCGTCATTGCCTTCGCGGCCGCCTTTCATCTGCACTGGGCGCTCGGTGGCAAGCTCGGCTTGGCGGTCTCGCTGCCGCAGCGCGCCGATGACCAACCGGTGCTCGCCCACCTCTTTGCGCTATGGCGAGCGGCCGCGCTGTGCGTCGCGCTTGGCCTGGTGGTGCTGGCCGTGCTGGCACTCGCGCAAACAAAGGTCCTCACCCTTGGTCTCAATGCGCAATGGGTACGCGGGGCCCTCATGCTCGTTGGGGTCGCCTTTATCGCTCGCGCACTCGCCTGGGGCCGCTACGTCGGCCTGTTCAAAACGCTTCGAACGACACGCTGGGCGCGATACGACACGCGCCTCTACAGCCCTTTGTTCCTCATCCTGGGCGCCTCATTGTTGTTCCTCACCAGCCTCTGAGGCGGCAATCGAACCTTTGATCTTATACGCCGCCAGTCGCTCATAATAATGCCGGCAGCGTCTGGCGAGGCGTCGCGCCTCGTTGGGAAGCTCGATCGGCTCATGATCCGGCGGGCCGAAACCGGTGCTTGCCTCCACCGCACCATACCAATGCGGCGCCCAGACGCCGTCGGTCTCGCGGCGTCCGGGCAGCCACCGAAGCATCGCCGGCTCCCAGCTTAGCCCAAGCCGATCGCACAGCGCGGAGAGCACGCCCTCCGGGTGCTCAAGAACGTCATTGGCATCGATCACCGGCGGCGCCTGGCCCAGCCGATCGGCTTCGCGCTCGAAGAAGTCGGCCTGCCGCTCCAGTCCGAAGTCCTCAAACACCGCACATTCCCGCTTGCGCAGGTACGATGCAATCATCTGCTCGGGCTCGCGGATCAGGAAGGCGTGGGCGAAGCCTTTGAAATCGTCATGGCCGATCGGACCGACCATGTGGTGCCACATATGCTTCTGGTACCAGACGGGCGCACCATCGGGCGTCGGTCCAGCGAGCGTAGCTATCACGCTCCCCCAGTCGCAATCCATCGCCGCGACCACTTCATTGCGCATTGGATGGTCGGCGCCGCTCGTCTTGAGAAACGCACCGTAGAAAGGCTCATCGGAGACAAACGTATCGGCGCGGTTGCCGAAGCTGCGCATCATCGCGGTCGAAAGATTGCGCGGGCCGGACCACATCGCGATCCGGATGGTCACGGCCGCTTGGCCCTTGCGACATCCTCCTCGATCCGCGCCCGATAGAGGCGCTGCAGCCGCTCGACCATCGGTCCGCGGCCGTCGGTCATGTGCCGCCCGTCGATCTCATAAACCGGCACGACCCCGGCGAAGGTGCCGGTGACAAATGCCTCCTCGGCGCCATAGACGTCGGTCAGGGAAAAATTCTTCTCGCGCGCCGGGATGCCATTTTCGCGGCACAATTCCAGAACGTTGGCGCGAGTGATCCCGCCGAGGCAATAGTCGCCGCTCGACGTCCACACCTCGCCCTTGCGGACGACGAAGAAATGGGTCGAGTTGCAGGTCGCGACGAAGCCGTGCGGATCGAGCATCAGCGCCTCGTCGGCGCCGGCCTGGGCCGCCTGGATGCAGGCCGTGATGCAGTTGAGTTTCGAGTGCGAATTGAGCTTGGGATCCTGCACCGCCGGATCGCCGCGACGAACGTGGACGGTGAACAGCTTGATCCCTTTTTCGACGATCGATGGCTCGGGCTCCTTATACTCGGCGATGATGACAATGGTCGCTCCGCCGACGACAACCCGCGGGTCCTGATAGGGCGTCGAGCGCACGCCGCGCGTCACCATCAGCCGAATATGAGCGCCATCGGTCATGCCATTGGCATCGAGAGTTTCGTACAGCCGGCGCATCAGCGCGTCGCGATCGAGACCAATGTCCATCGCAATGGCCTTGGCGCCCTCGAACAGCCGGTCGAGGTGGCGGTCAAGGAAGGCGATCCGGCCCTTGTGGACGCGCAGCCCCTCCCACACCCCATCGCCGAGGACGAAGCCGGAATCGAATACCGAGACCACCGCCTCGCCACGCGGCTTCAACTCGCCGTTGACGTTGATCAATATGGAGGCGTTGCGCGGGTCGCCGCTGCTGTCGTGGATCGATTTTGCCATGCCGGAAAGGTGCAGCCCTTGTCCCGCCTTGGCAAGCCGCTACTCGGTCGTGGCCCCGTCCCATTCCTCGTGCGGGTGGCGGCGGTCGGCATCGGCCTTGGTCGCCTGGACCACACCGTCCTTATGCTCGGGCGGACCGTAGAGGGTGTAGAGCTTGAGCGGTGCCGAGCCGCGGTTGATGACATTGTGGCGCGCGCCGGCGGGGACGATCACGGCCGAACCATCCTCGACCGCATTGTCCTTGCCGTCGATCACCACCACGCCTTCGCCATCCTCGATGCGGAAAAACTGGTCGCGGTCCTCGTGGACTTCGGAACCGATCTCGTCACCGGGCTGGAGCGTCATCACCACCAGCTGGAGATGGTGGCCGGTGTAGAGCACGCGGCGGAAGTCACCGTTGGAAGTCGTCAATTTCTCAATATCGTCGCAAAAGCCCTTCATTCGTCAGTTCCTTGAATGCTTGCCCCTGCCCGCTCAACCCGGCAGCCGCAGGAAGGTTCATCAAGCGTCGCTCGCGCCGCTTTGCGGGCGAATGTAGAGGCGTCGGACCTCGGGAAAACGCGTAATCACTTCCTCCTCAATCTCGCGCACCAGCCGCTCGACATCGCGGGCGCTGATATGGTCGTCGAAGTCGACCGACAGCATCGCGGTGATCTGGTCAGGCGCGTTGTGGACGGTCAACACTTCGGCAACGCCGGTCACGCCGTCGCGCGCATGAACCATCGTGCGCAACGCTTCGACAATCTCGGGGTCAGCCGCCTCACCGATCAGCAGCGCCTTCGATTCATACGCGAGGACGAAGGCGGTGACGGCGAGGATCACGCCGATGATGATCGACGCCGCGCCGTCATAGCGCGGATCCCCGGTAACCTGGCTGATCGCAAGGCCTATTGCCGCGACAAGGATCCCGGCCATTGCCGCGCCATTTTCCAGCAGGACGATGAAGCCCGGCGGATCTTTCGAGCGGCGCACGGCCTCGACCCAACCGAGGCCGCCCTTCGCCTCTCGAAAATCCTTGAACGCCTCGTAGGTCGATCCGCCTTCGAGCACGAAAGCGATCAGCAGAACTCCGTAGGCCACAATCGGCGATACCGCGGGCTCCGGGTCGGCGATGTGAATGATGCCTTCGTAAATCGACACTCCTGCTCCGAGCGCGAACACCATGACGGCGACGACGAAGCTCCAGAAATAAAGCTCACGGCCGTAGCCGAAGGGATGAAATTCATCGGCCGGCCGCCGCGCCGCGTGCCGCCCCCACAGCAATAGCAATTGGTTCGTCGAATCGACCACGCTGTGGACGCCCTCGGTGAGCATCGCCGACGATCCGGTAATCGCCGCGGCGCCGAACTTGGCCGCGGCAATGCCGAGATTGGCCCCGAATGCGATCCACAAGGTGCGGTTGTTATTGCTCATCTGGGCGCCTTGACCACCACCCCGCCCTTAATCACCGCGTCGACATGCTCAAGGCTGCGGACGTCGCGTAAGGGATCGCCCGCCACCGCAATCATGTCGCCATAAGCGCCCGGAGCAATCGTCCCGACTTCGCCGACCTTGTCGAGCGCCTTGGCGGCGTTGACCGTCGCCGCCTGGATAGCCTGAAGCGGCGTCATGCCCCACTCCACCATCTTGGCGAACTGGCGGCCGTTGTCGCCATGGGGATAAACCCCCGCGTCGGTGCCGAAGATCATCGGCACCCCGGCGCGGACCGCGCGCTGGAAGGTCTGCCGCTGCTTCAGGCCGATCATTTTTTCCTTGTCCAAGCTCTCCTGCTCGGTGCCGTTCGAAGTGCCCGTCGCGAGGATGTAGTCGTCGTTGTAAATGTCCATGTCGAACCAGGTGTGGCGCTGCGCAGCGAGCTTGATCGTCGCGTCTGATGCGAGGCTGACATGCTCGATGGTGTCGATCCCGGCGAGGATCGCGTCGTGGATCCCCTCGTCGCCGTGAGCGTGCGCGGCGACCCTCAAATGAAGCATGTGCGCCTCGTCAGCGATGGCTTTCATCTCCTCCAGGCTCAATTGCTGCCCGCCGACGCTGTCGCCAAGCGAGAATACGCCACCGGTGGCGCAGATCTTGATGACTTCGGCGCCATATTTATGCAGCCAGCGGACCTTGGCGCGTCCTTCGGCCGGGCTGTCGACGACGCTGTCCCATTTCTTGTCGTAGGAGGGGGGCAGCGAATTATCGTCGCAATGCCCGCCGGTCGCGCCGATCGCATAAGCCGCCGGGACGATCCGCGGACCCGGCACCCAGCCGCCGTCGATCGCCTCCTTAAGGCCGACGTCCTGGAAGTCGGACGAGCCGACGTTGCGCACCGTGGTGAAGCCGGCGTTGAGCGTCTTGGCGGCATTGGCAACGCCGACCGCGCCCCAGAAACTGTCT
>DATHFE010000168.1:0-11214 GCA_035318245.1 Sphingomicrobium sp.
CTGCGGCAGGACGTTCTGGTTGAGCGAAGCGCGCACGAAGGAATAGGATGCGGTGTCCACGTCGATCGAGAATGTCGAAACCGGCGCTTCCCGGACGATCTTAAACGCGTTTTCCGCCACGGTTGTAAACTTGTCGCGCCCGACATCGTGATACGGCGGCGCCACCTGCGGCAGGGGCATGTAAGGCGACATCACGGATGCCGGCGGAGCCGGGGATGCTGCGATATAATCGGCGGCGTCCGCCCTCCGCTTCGTCAAATTACCGGCCACCGGAATCCGCGTACCGGTCACGGCAATCTCCGAGACTGCTTTTTGTGCCGCGGGCGGCGGCGAAAGCTCGCCATCGACGGTGGATTTGGTGCAGGAAATCACGAAAAACACGGCCAAGGCTGAGCCTATGGCGCGATATTGACGGGACATGGCGACCCTCCCTTCAAACAGCGCGCAAAATTGCCCGCATATACCTAGGACGCACCTCCCCGGCAGATCCTTGGGGATGATCGAAATATTTTTTTAAAGATGGCGCCTCAATCGGCCGACAGCATCCGCCGGACCTCGTGCATCCGCCAGGAGATTGTCGCCTCCGCGACGCCCAAAATCTCGCCCGCCTCGGCGTGGGTAAGCTGCTGCCCGGCGACGAGCACGACCGTATCGCGATAGACCGGTTTCATCCGCGCGATCGTGCTCTTCAGCCAGATCGCGTCATAGAGGTCGCGGCCGTCCGGCTGAGCGGCCAGGCCCGCCAGCACGGTCAATTTCTCGGCGAAGCCCTTCAGCGAACGCCGCCTGCGCCTGAGGTCGCGGCAGGTGTTGAAGACGATCCCGCACAGCCAGGTCGAGAATTTCGCTTCGCCTCGAAACGTCCCGATCTTCTCGACCAGCGTGCAGCAGACATCCTGCGCGATGTCGTCAGCGTCGGCGCGTGACCCCGTCAGCTGCCACGCCAGGCCGTGAATGCGGTCGTAATGTGTCTTGAGCAGTTCGGCGAACGCATCGCGATTGCCGGCGATTGCGGCGGCGAGAAGACCAGCATCTGGATCCTTGCCGATATCCGCCATCCATTACAGCCACGCGGCATTCGCGCCGAAACAGCCTGGTCACATTAGCGCGCCCTGCCAGTGCGACCAAGCGAGAAAGCCCCTGCCGCATTTTCCACCGTCGGCGTGGCCGGCACATGAACTGCCTTCATCCCGCGTGGTCGATCGGCCGTCTTACCAAAGCGTCATCTCCCGCTCAACAGACGGAGAGACGCACGGTGGCAAAAGCGACGGGTTGGCGCCCGAGCGCCGCCCAATAGGAGGATACCGCAATGGACGTGCAGATTAAGCTGAGCGAAGGCGCGCTGATCTTCGCGGAGATCCAGGAGTTCGGATCATTTGCCGTTGAGACGCAACATTATATCGCTCGCTCACTCGATGCCGCCTTCGCGCCCGAGCTCAAGATGGGCCGTTGGGCGCGGAGCGAGGACGAGGCAAACGACATTGGCATCCAGCGGAACATCTATCGCGCGCTACCCGCCATTCGTCGCTCGATCCCGCGCGATTCGGAGTCCGTCGCCGCCGACTCATTCCTGTTTCCGTTGATCGCGGTGTCGGTCTTCGACCTCAGCGGCGGCGGGCTGGAGACATTTTCCCACTACCGCTTTCTATACGAGCGCTTGCTCGGAGCCGGGGTCAGGCCTTGGCTGGAATGCGCGTTCGCTGCCGCGGCTGCACTGCCCCATCAGGGACCCCAGCGAAGGGATGCGCTGTTTGCAAGCCTGGGTGACGCGTCGACCAAACGATGGTCGTCGAGAGAGCCGGGCTTCCTCCCTGTTTGGCTTGGCGTTGAGAAGTCGCGGTGCGCGTGGACGTGAACGATTTGTCACGTTGCCACCACCGCCCCGCAAAAAGCGGAACTTTATCGATAGTCTTGCGTGGATCGTTCCGAAGGTTGCCCCCCTCGACCTCGTCCGGGACGGTCCCCGCACCCGCCCCTCGAGGCAAGACGTTGCAGTGAGGACCACGACATGACCGAAACATCGCGCCCAGTTCGCCCCCGCCCGCTGCTGCACCCGCACTTCGTCGGCGCTGGCGCAGCGCTTCTGATCGCCGCCTTGGTGACCGACCTCCTCTACTGGCGGTCGCTCCTGTCGGCGTGGGAGACCTTTTCGATCTGGCTGCTCACGGGCGGCCTGATTCTGGCACTATTGGCGGGCATCGCCCTGCTCTTCGACGTCCTGACGGGACGGGTGCGCCAGATCCGCTGGTTGCATTTCGGGGTGCTCGGCGCGGCAGTCCTGATCTCGATTCTCAACGCCTTCATTCACAGCCGCGATGGTTACACGGCGGTGGTTTGGCAGGGACTCCTGCTGTCAACGATCGCGGCCATCCTTTTGCTGGTCATTGGCTGGCACGGCTGGAGCGTCGCCGAAGCGCGGCCTTTCCAATCCGCACCATCGGAAGGAATTCGCACATGAATCGCATTTCCCTGCGCAGCAGCGCTGCGCTTGCCGGACTCCTTGCGCTCGCCGCCTGTGGTCAGGATCCGGCGCCGCCAAGCACGCAATACGGCTCCAATCCTCAGCTTCCGGCCCCGCACCAATATGTGATGCCGCCGATGTCGGTGCCGAAGGCCGTTGGCTGGGGAAAGGGCGAGACCCCCGTCGTACCGGCCGGACTGCAAGTGCGGGCCCTGGCGACCGGCTTCATGCATCCACGCCTGGTTTACGCCTTGCCGAACAACGATTTGCTCGTAGTCGAATCCAATGGACCGAATGCTCCGGTCAACCGGCCCAAGGATTATGTGATGGGTATGTACCAGAACGTCGGAGGATCGGGCGCGCCTGGTGGAAACCGCATCACTCTGCTGCGCGACGTCAACGGCGACGGCCAGCCCGACCTCCGGACGACCTTTATCGACCACCTGAACTCGCCGTTCGGCGTGGTGCTGGTGGGTAACGACCTTTACGTGGCCGCCACCGATGCCCTGCTGCGCTTTCCCTATGTGACGGGCGAGACACGGATCAACGCCCGCCCGACAAGGGTCACCGACCTCCCCGCGGGCGCGATCAACCATCACTGGACCAAAAGCCTGACGGCCAGCCCGGACGGGTCGAAGCTCTATGTCGGCGTCGGCTCGAACAGCAATATCACCGAGAACGGGATCGACGTCGAAGATGGCCGCGCCGCGATCTGGGAGATCGATCGCGCGACGGGCTTCAAGCGGGTCTTCGCCTCGGGCCTGCGCAATCCCACGGGCCTCGGATTCGAGCCGCAATCCAAGATATTGTGGGCGGTCGCCAACGAGCGCGATGAGATCGGCCCGAACCTCGTGCCCGACTATGCTACGTCGGTCCGCCCAGGCGCTTTTTATGGCTGGCCCTACAGTTATTACGGGCAGCATGTGGACATCCGCGTCCGGCCGCAGCGCCCGGACCTGGTCGCCAAGGCGATCCCGCCCGATTATGCGCTGAGTTCCCACGTCGCGCCGCTGGGCATGACCTTCAGCCGTGGCATCAGCCTGCCGCAATACGGCAACGGCTTGTTCGTGGCCGAGCATGGCAGCTGGGACCGCAATCCGGTGAACGGCTATAAGGTGGTCTATGTGCCCTTCCAGAATGGCCGTCCGAGCGGCCCGCCGCGGGACGTCATCACCGGCTTCCTGAATGCCAGGGGCCAGGCGAAAGGCCGTCCGACCGGCGTGGCGATCGATCGCACCGGCGCGCTGCTGGTCGCCGACGATGCCGGCAACACGGTCTGGCGAGTGACGCCTGTGGCGGCGGCGCCAACACGTACGGCAGCGCGCTGATTTGCTTGAATCGAGGAACGCCCCAGATGGACCGCAGGACCTGGAGAATAGCTGCCAGCGTGCTCGCCTTGGCCGGGGGGACAGGCGGCGGTCCGCCATCCCAGACAGGCGAGCATTGCGATGTCGGAGCACGAAACTGGTAACACCCCCCGGTCGGGGGCGCACCGCGGAAAAACGCGCCGCACCGTCAACCGTGCCAACCGCCTGCCACCCTCACCCTCCTCTTGCGCCACACCGCCCCCGCCGCTATCTCGCGCATCCCGGCGTTAGGAGTGTAGCTCAGCTGGTAGAGCATCGGTCTCCAAAACCGAGGGCCGGGGGTTCGAACCCCTCCACTCCTGCCAGGCCCGAAGCTACGCGAAGGGCCCAACGTGGGCTCCGAGCACGCGCCAGACCTGGCGCTTGCGACGGCGCGCGGTTCGCGGTAAGGCCCGCGGGACATGAGGTCCTGCGGCGCGCCCGCGGACCTCTTTTTTCTATCTGTTTGAAGGCACGAGCATAGTGGCCAAAGTTTCCCCAGGCGAATTCATCCGGCAAGTCCGCTCCGAAACGGCGAAAGTCGTCTGGCCGAGCCGCAAGGAAACCGTCACCACCGCGATCATGGTGCTGATCATGACCAGCCTGCTCGGCATCTTCTTCCTCGGGGTCGATTCGTTCTTCTCGGCGGTCGTCCAGTTCCTGCTTCGGCAGCTCGGCAGCTAATCGGAAAATCACACGCATGTCCCGCTGGTACATCATTCACGCTTACTCGGGCTTCGAGAACAAGGTCCGCGACTCGATCCTCGCCGAGGCCCACCGCAAGGGCCTCGACGCGCTGGTCGAGCAGGTCGAAGTGCCGACCGAAAAAATCACCGAGATCCGGCGCGGCAAGAAGGTCACGTCCGACCGCAAATTCTTCCCCGGCTATGTGCTCGCCAAGCTCGGGCTTAGCGACGACGTCTATCATCTGGTCAAGAACACCCCCAAGGTGACCGGCTTTTTGGGCCCCAACGGCAAGCCGCAGGCGATCAGCGAAGCCGAGGCCGCGCGCATCCTCTCAACCCGCGAAGAAGCCGCCGCCGCCGCGCCCAAGACCAAGATCAGCGTCGATTACGAGATCGGCGACAACGTCAAGGTGCTCGACGGCCCGTTCGCCAGCTTCAACGGCATCGTCGAGGAACTCGACTTCGACCGCGGAAGGGTCAAAGTCTCCGTGTCAATTTTCGGTCGAGCAACTCCTGTCGAGTTAGAATTCGAACAAGTTGAGCGAGTCAAATAAAGACCCTGCACGCGTAGCGGCGCGCGCAGCCATGCCGGGGGCATGGCGAGCACGGCGCTGTCAGCGTTTCGATCTTCGGCCGCGCCACGCCGGTCGAATTGGAATTCGAGCAGGTCGAGCGGGTTAAGTAACCCGCTGAAACGACAGCGTCCGCCCGACCGGATCGGCTGCGGTGAGCCGAACGCGGAGCCAGTCGCCGGGCTCGACATGATGAGCAACGACGCGGGCGACGACCGGAAGCCCGCATAGCTGGATGCGCACGCCGCGCTCGTCCTCGTCGGTGACCACGGCTTCGAACACTTCGCCCTCGCGGCCCTTGAGCATGGCCGCTTCGGCAAGGTCGACCACCGCGCGCTCGATTTGCGACCCGCGGGCGTCGGCGCGGGCCATGACCTTGGGCAATTTGGCAAATGCCTCGGCGACCGCCGCGGGAACCGGACGGCCGTTGGCGACGGCCAGCGCGGCCATGATGACATAGCGGTCGGCGAGCCGGCGCAGCGGCGCGGTGGCGTGGGCATAGGTCGCGGCCATCGCCGAGTGCCACGGCACCTGACCCCCGGTGAACGGCACGTATGACGCGCCCTGCCCGGCGCGGCGGATGGCGAGCATCATCGCCTCCTGGGCCGGATCGGAATGGCTGAGCGTGCGCTCGTAATCGGCCAGCGATGTCGCGGCGGGCCAGTCGAGTGCCAGCGCCTTGGCGGTCATCCGCAGCCGCTGGACAGCGTGCGCGTCGGGCACCGGCATCACCCGGAACAAGCCGGTCTTGTGGGCAAACAGGGTTTCGGCGACGGCGAGGTTGGCGGCGAGCGACATAGCGGCGTTGCGGCTTTCCGACGCCAAGCGCGGGCGAAAGGCCAGCTGATAACGCTCCTCGCCCAGGGGGGTGACCTCCTGCTCGGGCGGATCGACCCGCGCCGCGCCGCGCCGCGCTTCTGCCGCCGCGATGCGGCGCCCGAGCTCGGCGAAGCCGGGCGGCAGTTCGGCGTCTGCGACCGTCTCATAAGCCAGCTTGGTGCGGCTACGGATAATCGCCCGCTCGGCGCCGTCGAGTATGGAATCGCCATCGCCGTCGACCCGCACGCGGAAGATCACCGCCGGGCGCGGGCCATTGGGCAGCAGGCTCGCGGCATTCTCACAAAGCACCGGCGGATAGAGCGACGCCTTGCCGTCGGGCAGGTAGAGCGTGGCGCCGCGGCGCCACGCCTCGGCATCGATGAGGCCGCCTTCGTCGACGAACCAGGTGACGTCGGCGATGGCATAGTGGAGCAGAAGGTCATTCCCACTGGCCTCGATGGCGAACGCTTGGTCGAGGTCGGTCGAGGATGCCGGATCGAGCGTGACGAAGCTCTCCGCGGTGCGGTCGGCGTGATCGGTCGGGGCGCGCTTGGCAGCGTCCTCCGCCGCCGCGAGCACCTCGGCCGGAAAGCCCTCTGGCACCTGATATTGGAGGCGGATCGCGGCGAGGCCATCGGCAAGTGCGTTTGCGGGGTCTTTGACCGTCTTCATCGCCGCCGTGATTACACGAGACGCGCGCAAATGTTACAAAATCGCTTTTCGACAAACGACCGGCGTCAGGGGGCGAGCGGGCAGGTTTGCGATTGAGCGGAGGCGCGCGCTTCCCTAGAGGCGACACGTGACTGCGACTCCGATGCCCCTTCGCCTGCTTGTCATGGCGAGCCTTTCGATCGCGCTGCTCGGCGGTGCGGGCTGCTCGAAGAAGGCCCCGGCAGGTGGCGCGAATGGGCCGACCAAGGTCGGCTATGTCGTCGTTCAGCCGGGCAGCGCACCGATCGTCCAGGACCTTCCCGGCCGGATTTCCGCCTTTCAGGTGTCCGACGTCCGGCCGCAGGTCTCGGGCTTGATTCTTAGCCAGCTGTTTCGCGAAGGCTCGATCGTCCGCCAAGGGCAGACGCTCTACCAGATCGATCCCAGCACCTATCGGGCGCAGGCCGCCCAGGCTTTGGCGAGCCTGCAAAGCGCGAGGGCCAACGCCGTGGCGGCCCGCTCGCTCGCCGACCGCTCCAAGCCGCTGGTCGCAATCGAAGCGGTCGCCAAGCAGGACTATACCAATGCCGTTGCCCTGGCGCGGCAGGCGGAGGCCGCGATCGCGCTAAACGCGGCGCTATTGAAAACGGCGCAGATCAACCTGGACTGGACCCGGGTCCCGGCCCCGATCACCGGCCGCATCGGCCTTTCGAACTTCACCAAGGGTGCGCTGGTCACCGCCGGCCAGGCCACCGCGCTAGCGACAATCACCCGGCTCGACCCAATCTATGTCGACATCCAGCAGGCGGCGAGCGACCTCCTCGCGCTCAGGCAGGCGCTGAGCCGCGGCGGCGCGATCCCCACCACCGCGCAGGTGCGCCTCCTGCTGCCCGACGGCTCGGATTACGGCTTCACCGGCACGGTTGAGTTCAGCGAGGTCATGGTCGACCAGGCCACCGGCACGGTCACCGTCCGCGCGCGCTTCCCCAATCCGCAGGCAATCCTGCTTCCGGGCATGTTCGTGACCGCGCGGTTCGCCCAAGCCGTCAATACTTCGGCCTTCCTCGTTCCGCAGCAGGCGGTGTCGCGCGACCCGAAGGGTAATGCGACGGTGTGGATCGTCGGTCCAGGAAACAAGGCGATCCAGCGGACGGTCGTCGCGGACCGCACCCAGGGCGCCTACTGGGTCGTCACCCAAGGGCTCGCGGCGGGCGACAAAGTGATCACTCAGGGCACGGCGAACCTGACGCCCAACGCGCCGGTCAAGCCGGTGCCGCAGAGCGCGCCGCAGCGCATTCAGGCGCCGCCGCCTGGGGCTGCCAAGACAGCCAAGCCCTAGGCATGTCGAAGATCTTCATCGATCGCCCGATTTTCGCCTGGGTGATTGCGATCATCATCATGCTGGTCGGAATCGGATCCATTACCCAGCTTCCGATCGCCCAATATCCGGACGTCGCTCCGCCACAGGTCAACATCAACGCGACCTATCCCGGCGCGTCGGCCGATACGCTTCAGAACAGCGTCACCCAAATCCTCGAACAGCAGCTCACCGGCCTCGACGGCATGCTTTATTTCAGCTCGTCGTCGAGCTCGAGCGGTTCCGTGACGATCAACGCCGTGTTCCAGAAAGGCGTCGATCCGGACATCGCTCAGGTCCAGGTGCAGAACGCGATCCAGGCGGCGATCTCGCGCCTGCCGCAACAGGTGCAGCAGCAAGGCGTCCGCGTCACCAAGTCCAACCCCGACCTGCTGATGATCATCGGCGTCGCCGACACGACTGACCGAAGCACCAACGTCGATGTCGGCGACTGGATGGTGAGCAATCTTCAATACCAAATCGGCCGCCTGAACGGTGTCGGCAACGTCAACGTGTTCGGCTCGCAATATGCGATGCGCATCTGGCTCGACCCTGCCAAGTTGCGCTCCTTTTCCTTGATGCCGTCCGACGTGATCGCGGCGCTCCAAGCGCAGAACACACAGGTCGCGGCCGGCGAGGTCGGCGGCGTTCCGCAGCCGGACACCCAGATGCTCGATGCCATCGTGACCGCCCAGTCGCGGCTGCAAACGCCCGAGCAATTCCGCAACATCATCGTCAAGAACGACCCCTCAGGGGCGCGCGTGCTGTTCTCCGATGTCGCCCGCGTCGAGCTGGGCGCGGAGAATTACTCGACCGTGGCCCGGGTCAACGGTCATCCCGGCGCCGGCATGGCGATCAATCTGTCGCCGGGCGCCGATGCGCTCAAGACCGCGGATTTGATCAAGGCCACGGTCGCGCAGCTCGCGAACCAAATGCCGCCGGGTTATCAATATGACTTCGCCTACGACACCACGAATTTCATCAAGCTGTCTATCAACGAGGTGGTGAAGACCCTGATCGAGGCGATGTTCCTCGTCATCCTCGTGATGTTCGCCTTCCTGCAGAGCTGGCGCACGACGATTATTCCCGCGGTCGCAATCCCGGTCGTCCTGCTCGGCACGTTCGGGGTGCTCGGCTGGTTCGGCTTCTCGATCAATACCATGACTCTATTCGGGCTGGTGTTGGCCGTGGGTCTGCTGGTCGATGATGCGATCGTCGTGGTCGAGAATGTCGAACGCATCCTCGAGGAGCAGCCGGAGCTGTCGGTGCGCGACGCGACCATATTGTCGATGAGCCAGATCCAGATGGCGCTTATCGCGATCGCATTAGTGTTGTCCGCGGTATTCCTGCCGATGATGTTCTTCGGTGGCTCGACCGGCGTCATTTACCGCCAGTTTTCTGCGACGATCGTGTCGGCGATGGCTCTGTCGGTGTTCATTGCGCTGACACTCAGCCCGTCGCTTGCCGCCCACGTGCTCAGGCGCAAGCATGCGGGCGTCGACGAGACGTGGCTCGGACGGCGCCTGCCGGCTGTCGGCCGTGCGATCGAGACCGGGCGAACCAAGTTCAACGATGGGTTCCAGCGCCTCATCCATTGGTATGTCGGCAACGTCAGCCGCGTTGTCGACCGCAAATGGCTGTTCCTTGGCATTTACGCCGGCGTCTGCCTCCTGCTTGTCCTGCTGTTCGTACGTCTGCCGACCGGCTTCATTCCGACCGAGGACCAGGGCGCGGTCACGGTTCAGTACCGCTTGCCGCCGGGAGCGACGCTCGGCCGGACGACGCAAGTCCAACGCGCAATCGAAGACTACTTCCTCAATGGCCCCGAGAAAAAGAATGTCGCCCAATATTTCACCGTGGCCGGCGGTGGCCAGGGCCTCAGCGGGCAGAACACCGGCCAGGCGTTCATCAGCCTTGCCGACTACAGCAAGCGCCCGGGAAGCCAGAACAGCGCCGATGCGATCGTCCAGCGAGCCTCCGCCGCATTCCGCGGGTTTCGCGATGCGCAGGTGTTCGTGCTCATTCCGCCGTCCATCCGGGGTCTCGGGCAGGCAAGCGGCTTCACGATGGAGTTGCAGAATACCAGTGGCATGTCCCAAACCGATTTTGCGGCAGTCCGGGACAAATTGCAGAAGGCGGCAAATGCCGATCCGAACCTGTCTCAGGTCCGGCTCAGCCAATTGCCCGATACGCCGACGCTGAAGGTGAACGTCGACCAGCCGACCCTAGCCTCGCTCGGAGTCAATCCGTCCGACGTCAACGCGACGCTCTCAGCCGCCTGGGGCGGCAATTACATCAACGATTTCATCGACCGCGGCCGGGTCAAGCGCGTGTTCGTCCAGGGCGATGCGCCCTTCCGCTCGGAGCCGTCGGACATCAACCAATGGTCGGTCCGCAACAACACCGGTGGGATGGTATCCTTCGCCGCCTTCGCCGAGACCGGATGGAGTATTGCGCCCGTCACGCTCTATCGTTTCAACGGGATCCCGGCCTATGAATATCAGGGCGCTCCGGCGCCCGGCCAAAGCTCGGGCCAGTCGATGAACGAGATCACCAAATTGGCGTCGCAATTCCCCGGAGTCTCCGTTGCCTGGTCGGGACAATCCTTCCAGCAACTGCTGTCCTCGGGCCAGGCGCCGATCCTCTATGGCATCGCGCTGATCGTCGTCTTCCTGTGCCTGGCCGCACTCTACGAGAGCTGGTCGATCCCGGTCGCGGTGCTGCTGGTCATCCCGCTCGGCCTGGTCGGCGCCGTCTTCGCCGTCACGCTGCGCGGCCTCCAGAACGATGTCTATCTCCAGGTCGGCCTGATCACCACCATGGGCCTTGCTTCCAAGAACGCGATCCTGATGGTTGAGTTCGCCGAGCGCGCCGAGAAGGAAGGCAAAAGGGTCATCGATGCCGCGATCGAGGCCGCGCGAATCCGCTTGCGGCCGATCCTGATGACCAGCTTCGCCTTCATTTTCGGAGTGATGCCGCTTGCAATTTCGACCGGCGCGGGTGCCAACAGCCGGATCGCGATCGGCACTGCGGTGATCGGCGGGATGCTGACCGCGACCCTTCTTGCGGTCTTCTTCATCCCCCTGTTCTTCGTGCTGGTGCGGCGCGGAGTGCGCGATGGGCTGGCGAATATTCGCGAACGCATCCGGGGCAAGCGCCAGAGCGAGGAGCCGGCATGAGACGCGCCGCCGCCGTCATCGCCATCGTCTCGCTCACCGCCTGCTCGATGGACCCCAAGCTGCCGGTGACGCCGCTGCCGGTGCCGCCGTCGTGGCCGGCCGGCGACCCCTATCTGCTGCAGAGCGAGGCGCCGCTGCCGGCC
>DATHFE010000169.1:0-15057 GCA_035318245.1 Sphingomicrobium sp.
ATGAACCTTGTGGAGGGTGTTGGACGCGAGCAGGAGGCCTTCGGCGCCCGACGCCTTGACGCGCTTGGCGGCTTCGATCGCGACGCGGGCAACGCCGCCCCAGTCGCCAGACTGCTGCATCGCCGCGAACGGCGCGAGGTCGAGACTTTCGATCGACATCAAGGCGCTATGCAATCCACCGAGCCGGGCGGCGACGCCGCGATTGATCTGCTCATAGTAAAGCGCGGTCGAGGCCCAGCTCGTCCCACCGATGATTCCCAATTTGCGCACTGTTGTGAAACCCCCGCTCCAACGCCGCCAACCGGCGGGACCGGCTGGGGGCTTTAACCCAGAAACACCTGCGTGAAGCCGGGCTCAGCCCAGTTGCTTCACAATCTCCTCAACCATCTTTTTCGCGTCGGCGAGGAGCATCATCGTGTTATCGCGGTAGAATAGCTCATTGTCGACGCCGGCGTAACCCACGCCGCCCATTGATCTTTTGACGAACAGGACGGTCCGCGCCTTTTCCACGTCCAACACCGGCATGCCGTAGATCGGCGAGCCCTTGTCGGTCTTGGCCGCAGGATTGGTGACGTCGTTGGCACCAATCACAAACGCGACGTCGGCCTGGGCGAACTCGCTGTTGATGTCATCGAGTTCGAACACCTCGTCGTAGGGAACATTGGCCTCGGCCAGCAGCACGTTCATATGCCCCGGCATCCGCCCCGCGACCGGGTGGATGGCATATTTGATCTTGACCCCCCGCTTCTTGAGCTGGTCGGCCATCTCTTTGAGCGCATGCTGGGCCTGCGCGACCGCCATGCCGTAGCCGGGAACGATGATCACGAGGTCCGCCTGCTTCAACAGGAAGGCGGCGTCCTCGGCCGACCCACGCTTGTAGGGCCGATCGATCGCCGCCTCTGCGCCGCTCGAGGCTACCGCGCCGAACCCGCCGGCGATGACCGAGATGAAGCTGCGGTTCATCGCCCGGCACATGATATAGCTGAGGATCGCGCCCGAACTGCCGACCAGCGCACCGGTGATGATCATCGCGCTGTTGTGGAGCGTGAAGCCCATCGCCGCCGCGGCCCAGCCAGAGTAGCTGTTGAGCATCGAGATCACGACCGGCATGTCGGCCCCGCCGATCGGGATGATCAGCAAAAAGCCGATGGCGAAGGCGAGGCCGGCTATGGTCCAGAACACCCAAGCGCTCTCGTCTTGGGTAAAATAGGCGATCAGCCCGATGATCGCGACCAAAGTGCCCAAATTGATGACGTGCCTCAGCGGCAGTAGGATCGGCTTGCCCGACATGTTGCCGTTCAATTTGAGGAAGGCGATCACCGAGCCGGAGAAGGTAATCGCGCCGATCGCCACGCCGAGCCCCATCTCGACCCGGCTGAGCTGATAGATTCCCTCCGGCCCGACAATCCCGAACGCCTCCGGGTTGAGGAACGCCGCCGACCCTACCAGCACAGCGGCCATGCCGACCAGGCTGTGGAAGGCCGCGACCAGTTGCGGCATCGCCGTCATCTGGATGCGCCGCGCCGTCACCAGGCCTATCGAGCCGCCGATCGCGATGGCGATGGCGATCTCGGCCATTGAAGCGAGCGCATGGGTGTAGAGGGTGGTGAGCACCGCGATGACCATCCCGGCCATGCCCAGCCGGTTGCCGCGGCGGCTGCTTTCGGGACTCGACAGCCCGCGCAGCGCGAGGATGAAGCAGATGCCGGCGATCAAATAAGCAATCAGCACCCAGGCGGGCGTTGCCGCCGCCTCATGCATCCTTGCGCTCCTTTTTCTTGTACATCGCCAGCATCCGCGCGGTGACCGCGAAGCCCCCGAAGATGTTCACCGAAGCGAGCGCAACGGCGATCAGCCCGAGCCACTTCGACGAGGCGCTGCCGGCGGCCGCGCCGGCGATCAGGGCGCCGACCACGATCACGGAGGAAATCGCGTTGGTGACCGACATCAGCGGCGTGTGCAGCGCCGGCGTTACCGACCAGACGACGAAATAGCCGACGAAGCAGGCCAGAACGAAAATCGACAGGATCGAAATGAAGTCCACGCCGTCTCCCTTTTTATGGGTCCGGCCATAGTGGCGGCTCGCGCTTGGCCTGTCGAGGGGTCCAGCGCCACGAAATCGGGCCATTAACTTTAACAGAGTTTCCGATTTATTAACCCTTCGCGCGCAGAGGGGGAATTGGATCAACGGGCGAATGAGATGCAGTCGAAGCGATCTCGGAAAAAAACCGCGTCCGGCACACCGTTCAGGCTCTTGCTGTGGACGGCGCTTGCCGGGTTGATCTTTGGCATCACCGGCTTTGGCGCCCCTCTTGAAGACGCGCTCCGCGTCGGCCGCAACAGCCTTCATCCCCACGCCGCGAGCGGCGACATTGTCCTTGTCGCGGTCGACGACCGCAGCTTGCTCGAAGTGGGCAACTGGCCTTGGCCGCGCCAGCAACATGCCAAGATGGTCGGCAGACTGACCGAGATGGGCGCGCGGCGGATTTTCTATCACGCCAATTTCTCGTTCAAGACCGACCCCGCCAACGACAATCAGTTCGAAGCGGCGATCGCGCGGTCGGGCAAGGTTACGCTCCCGGCACAATTTCTGGTCGGCTCGCTCAAGGGGGAGGAATCCGCGCTCCGTCCGCTCCCGCAGTTCCGCAAGCATGTCGATGTCGCGACGGTAAGTCTTTACTATAATTATCAAACCGCCGTGTGGGCGGTCCCATTTGCGTGGATGGTCGACGGAAAGTCCGTCCCCTCCTTCTCGTCGAAGCTGGCGGGCGTAACCGGCAAGCCCGGGCAGTCCTTCCGTGTCGATTATTCGCTCGATCCAAAGACAATCCCGACCTACGCCGCGGCCGACGTGCTCAGCGGGCGGGTTCCGGCCGGCAAGCTCGCGGGCAAGGATATCGTGATCGGCACGACATCGGGCGACCTCGGCGACCAATATTACATCCCCGGACGCGGCCGTATGGGCGGCGTCTATGTCCACTTGATCGGCGCCGAAACACTGAAATCCGGGATTCCCGCCGATCTCGGCTGGATCTTCCCCTTCCTGCTCGGCCTTGCCGGAGTCGCGCTAGGCTCGCTTCGCCGCCGCGTGGCGCAACAAAATGCCATTTTCGCGACCGCCACTTTAGCGTTGCTGGTCGTGCCCTATTTTCTCGAAGCCCAGCATGTTTTCGTCGATATCATGCCCGGCCTGTTTGTCGTCGCCTGCGTCGCGGCGAGCATGTGGTGGAAGCGCTTCCGCCTCAGCGGGATGGTCAACGCCGTTTCCGGCCTGCCTAATTTGAACGCGCTTCGCGCCGACCGCGCGGCGCGCGACCACCCTTTGATCGTCACGCGGGTGCACAATTATGCCGAGATCGCGTCGACCCTCCCGCCCGAAGACGAGCGCCGCTTCGTCGAGCAGATCGTCAACCGCCTGTCGGTCGGGGCGAGCGCACGTACCCTCTACCAGGGCGACGAAGGCATTTTCGCCTGGTTCGCCGATTCCGACGCTTCGATGGGCGACCATCTGGAAGCGCTGCACTCCTTATTCCGCAACCCCGCCAAGCTCGGACGGGTCGCGATCGACCTGTCGGTCAGCTTCGGGGTCGAATTCGTCCCCGGCCGCTCACTCGCCAACCGGATCGGCAGCGCGCTGGTCGCCGCAGACGAGGCTGCCGCCGAGGGCCTCAAGTGGAAGCGCTACGACCCCGAGAAATTGAAAGATGTGTCGTGGAAGCTGTCGCTGCTCAGCCAGCTCGACGATGCGATCGAATCGGGCGAGGTGTGGGTCGCCTATCAGCCCAAGCTCGACTTGAACTCGCAGGAAATCTGCGGTGCCGAGGCGTTAGCTCGCTGGACGCACCCCGAAAAGGGGCCGATCAGCCCGTCCGAGTTCATCGCCGCTGCGGAGCAACATGACCGCATCGAAAAACTGACCTATTTCATCCTCGACCAGGCGATCGCGGCAGCGGCCACGGCCAACGGCCGCGGAATTCCCTTCGCCGTCGCAGTCAATTTGTCGGCTCGGCTCCTGGTCAATCGCCACTTCCCCGAACGCGTTGCCGACTTGCTCCATCAGCACGGGCTCGCCGCCAACCGGTTAACGCTCGAGTTAACAGAAACCGCAGCGCTCGCCGGCACCGGCGCGGACTTGGCTGTGCTGGTCCGATTGCGCGATCTCGGCGTGAAGATCTCGATCGACGACTATGGGACCGGCCTGTCAACACTTGATTACCTGAAGAAGATCCCGGCCAGTGAAATCAAGATCGACCAAAGCTTTGTAAAAGCGATTCGCGACAACCGCAGCGACTGGCTGATGGTCCAGTCGACCATCGCTCTTGCCCACTCGCTCGGCCAGACCGTGGTCGCCGAAGGGGTAGAGGACCGGCTTACCCTCGATGCCCTTGCAACGATGAAATGCGATGTTGCTCAAGGGTTTGTGATCGGCCGCCCAACGAGTTTCCGCAGCCTTATGAAAAGGATTCTTTCGGACAAGAAACGGGCGGTTGCCTGACGTAGTTAATCGATTGCTAACCATCCCGTTTAAGGTTAACATCCTCCTGTAGCCGCGTTGAGTCGCGGTGGTTTGACAGGGGATGATCATGAAGAAACTTTCTCGCCCGCAGCGCGGTTTCTGGGACTGGCTTCTCGGCGGCGGTTGGGGTCGCTGAGCTAGGCTTCTGAACCCCCGGTTTCGGCCGGGCTTCCCAATACTCCGATAGGTCGTGGCTAACCGCCGCGGCCTTTCGTGTGTGTGCGATACAAAGCCCTTGAGCCGCCGGCCGTGCAACCGATCCGCGCCCTTAGCCCTTCAAGCGTTCGCTGACGATCTGGCCGCTTTGGGTCAAACGCACGCCCTTGACGATCTCGTCGTCGTCAGGAAGCAGTGGCTTGCCCGCCTCTTTATCCCAGAAGGCGGCGAGGAAATTATATAGGTTGCGAGCGAACAAGGCCGAGGCGTCGGTTGCCAGGCCCGCCGCGAGGTTGCGAGCGCCGACGACAGTCACCCCGTGCCGGACGACGGATTCGCCGGCGACGCAGCCTTCCACATTGCCGCCTGCTTCAGCGGCGAGATCAATCACCACGCTGCCCGGGCGCATCGTCGCCAGTTGCGCGTCGCTGATCAGCCGTGGCGCGGGTTTCCCTGGGATCAGCGCAGTGGTGATGACGATGTCCTGCTTGGCGAGGTGCGAGGAGACCAGTTCGGCCTGCGCAGCCTTATATTCGTCCGACATCTCACCGGCATAGCCGCCGGCGCCTTCGCCCTCGATCCCGGCGACATTCTCTACGAACACGGGCTTGGCGCCCAATGACTGGATCTGTTCCTTGGTCGCGGAGCGGACGTCGGTCGCGCTGACTTGCGCGCCGAGGCGCCGCGCGGTCGCGATCGCCTGCAAGCCCGCGACGCCGACTCCCATGACGAACACCTTGGCGGCGCTGATTGTGCCCGCGGCGGTCATCATCATCGGGAAGGCTCGGCCATAGCGCGCCGCTGCATCGACCACCGCCTTGTAGCCGGCCAGATTCGACTGCGATGACAGCACGTCCATCGACTGGGCACGGGTGATCCGCGGCATCCATTCCATTGCCAGCGCTTCGAGGCCAGCCTTGGCATAACCGTCGATCGCCTCGCGCCGCCGCAGCGGATCGAGCGCCCCAACCAGCAATGCTCCCTGCTTGGCGCCCTTCAAGCTTTCCGGATCAGGGCCGTTGACCGCGAGGATAATGTCCGCGCCATCCAAAACCTTGGCGCGCGCCGCGATGGTCGCGCCGGCCGCCTCATATTCTGCATCGGAAACCGCCGCGCCGATCCCGGCGCCGTTCTCGACCGCGACCTCTGCGCCCAAGGCGATGAATTTCTTGACCGTTTCGGGGATCGCGGCGACGCGCGCCTCTCCCTCGGCCTCCTTGAGGACGGCAATCCTGGTCGATCCGGCCATGTTCAGTTGCTGATGAGGAACATGACGGTGAGCGCGATGAGGAACGCCGCCAGCGCGGTAAATTTAAGCAGTTTGACGAAGCCCTCGTAATTGCGCAGATGCGCCGGAAGATCCTGCTCGTTTGCCGGAATCTTGGACTGTTCGGCGGCCATCTTGGTCTCCCTAATCGTGGCTTGGCGCGTTGCATACCAAGTGCAGCCACGTCCCCCAAGCCCAATCGGCGCCTTAAGCGCGCCTTTACCCCTGCTCAGGTAAAGCGGCAGCAGTGGGAGAAATGTGCATGCGCGCCGAAACCCTTCGGGCCCTGTTGCTGGTCGATGCCGATGCCGCCGAGCGGCGCGGAGTCTCTGCGATCGCCGCGCGCGCCGGATGGAGCGTTGTCGGCGCCGCGGATAGCGAAAGCGCGATCGGGCTTCTCCAGGGTCCGCACGGCCGCGAGGTTCAGGCCGCTTTGCTCGGCAGCTGGGACGATGCCACTGGCCCTGAAACGATAAGCGCCTTGAGGTCCAAACGGCCGTCCTTGCCGGTGATCGTTATGGCCGACGGCGGGTCGGTAGCCCTGGCGGTCGATGCAATGCGCGCCGGTGCAAGTGATTTCCTGGTCAAGCCGGTCGCGCCAGAGCGCCTGATGGAAGCGCTGGCCGCCAACAGTGATCGCCGCCGCGCCGAGGGCGAGCTCGCGCCCTTGTCAGAAAAACTCGCGCCGTCATTGAGCCTCGAAGAATTGATCGGCGCCGCGCCCGACTTTCGCATGGCCCTGGCGATTGCCGCCAAGAGCGCGCGCAGCCGCCTGCCGGTGCTGATCGTCGGCGAGCCGGGTGCCGGCAAGGAAACCATTGCCCGAGCGATCCATGCGGCCAGCCTGCGCGCCAAGGCGCCGATGATCGAAGTGGACTGCAAGGCAGTGCCGTCCAACATCATCGACAGCGAATTGTTCGGCCATGTTGCTGGCGCTTTCCCCGGCGCCTTCGCCGAACGGGTCGGCCGGCTGGTCGAGGCCGACGGCGGTACGCTGCTGCTCGACGAAATCGGCTCGCTCCCTCCAGAGACGCAGGAAATGCTCGACCGTGTTCTCGCCACCGGTGAAGTGCGCCCAGTCGGCTGCAACGGCAGCAATTCCGTCGACGTGCGAGTCATAGCCACATCCAGCCGACCGCTTCCGGCCGACTTCAACCCAGCATTAGCCGAGCGAATCACCGCGACCACCGTCGCCGTCCCTGCCTTGCGTGAGCGAAGCGGCGACATCCCCGCCCTCGCCCGCCATTTCCTTGCGCGATTCGCCGAACAGCCGGGGATGCGCGAGCTGTCGATCGGCAATGACGCGCTCGCCGTGCTGATGCGCTACGGCTGGCCGGGCAATGTCCGCCAGCTCGCCGGCGTATTGTTCCGCGCCGCGCTCCACTCGGCCGACCCCGCTCTGACCTCCGAGGATTTTCCCCACATCGCGATCCAGTCGCGCTTCACCGGCCGGTCGAACGACGTGTCGCCCGACATCAGCAAGGCCTCGAGCGATGCCGCGCTGGCTGGAAGCCCGAGCGTGACCCTGTTCCGCCCCGACGGGCATTTGCGCAGCCTCGAAGAGATCGAGGCCGACATCATCCGCCTCGCCATCGGCCATTATCGTGGCCGTATGACCGAAGTCGCGCGCCGCTTGGGCATCGGCCGCTCGACACTCTACCGGAAATTGGGTGAGCTCGGGATCGACACCGCCGCTTAGTCTGTAGCGTTAATGGAGAGCGTTATGTCGTCTTTTGCTGCGGCTTTGATGTTGCTCGCGCAAGCTCAGATTTCGACCACGCCGGGGCAAGAATCTCGAATCACGTCCAGCCTGAGTGTCGCCGTCGAACAAATGATACCGCGCAGCTCGTGCATAGTGGAAAAGCCTCTGCCGAGCGATCTCTTGATAGCCATTGGCTCTTATCTGGGCGCAAGCATTCCTACCGTTACCATCGCAGGTCAGGAGAAGAGTACGTCTCTTGCGGATGTCGCGATTGGGCGAGGGAAGAACCCGATTTACTTAGTTCTTTCGTCTCACGATCCGGTGATCTGGCGGCTTACGGGTGACATGGGACGCATTCGGCGATTGGTCATTTTTCATCAGCAAGAAGCGGGTGTAATCGGCATACCGCGGCGGAAGATTCGTTTCGAAGGAAACGCCGATTGCAAGCTGTTCTATGACAATTTTGAAGAACGAACCTTGGAACAGGAAGTCCCGGTTCTCGCGATTTTCGGACGTCGCGCCAATCTGATCGGCGGTGAGTATGGCCTTTACCGTGCAAGTGTGACTGGCGACGCCTTGCAAATCGACCGAACATTGTCGGTCGGAGACCATGATTTGATTCTCAACGATCCGCCAGGCGACACGGTATTTCCGAAGGCACGAGGAAACGGTCCCAGCACTCTAGAAATCGAGTTTCACCGCAATTTTCCCGCCGGCATCGTCGAGGTTGATCCTCATAAAGTCATCGCGACCGGTGCAGTTGAAACCTACGCAGTGCTGCCGGAAACGGCAGGCGCCTTGCAACTTGAACAAAGCGGGGCACTCGTCCCAGCAACTGCGGCCGACGTCCGAAGATGGAAAGACAGAGCGGTCATCAGTGGCCACGTCCCAGCAGACCGCGTCCGCGGATTATACTTCTATTCCGCCTATCGCGTCACCAGGCCAATTCGGCTTCCAGCCGGTCTCTGCGGCGGCTTCTCAATGACGTTTTTCGTCCCTTCGCGCGACTTCGTGAAGGGCGACCCGTGTCACAGCAATATTTATGTCGACGACGGGTCAATAATGGCCGGCGATTATTTCCCCGGTGATTAGGGTCGCGGAGTCAGCGCAGCGTCCTTGAGGCCGCGCCACACGCGCAGGGCCTGGACCGATTCGAACACGTCGTGCGCGCGGATGATCTGCGCGCCCTGGTCGACGCCTTTCAGCGCCAGCGCCAGGCTTCCGCCGAGCCGCCGGTCGGTCGGCGCCTCATTTGACAGAGCTCCAATCGTCCGCTTGCGACTCGCACCGAGCACGATTGCGCATCCCAGCCCGTGGAACAGCGCCAGCCCGTTCATCAATTCGAGGTTGTGCGCGACGGATTTGCCGAAGCCGATGCCGGGATCGATCAGGATTTTTGAGTGTTCGATCCCCGCCGCTTCGGCCGCCGC
Source organism: Sphingomicrobium sp. (assembly GCA_035318245.1). Taxonomy (GTDB): domain Bacteria; phylum Pseudomonadota; class Alphaproteobacteria; order Sphingomonadales; family Sphingomonadaceae; genus Sphingomicrobium. Next base: position 9,072 of record DATHFE010000169.1, read on the forward strand.
AATCCGTTCCTCGAGCCACAGATAGACCTCGACAAGCACGTCGTCGTAGCGCGGCGCGTCCTGCATCGACTCGGGAGCGCCTTGGTGATGCATTAGCACCACCGGCACGCCCGCAGCCGCGACCACTTCCGCCGAACGTGGGTCGAACGTCAGCGCCGAAACGTCGTTGACCAGCCGCGCTCCGGCCCCAAGCGCCGCCTCGATCACACTCGCTTTGCGCGTATCGACCGACACTGCCGCGCCGCTCGCCGCCAATTGCTTGATAATCGGCACGACGCGGTCGGCCTCGTCGCCTTCCCACACCGGTTTTGCTCCCGGCCGCGTCGATTCGCCGCCGACGTCGATGATCGCCGCACCCTCCGCCGCCATGTCGCTTCCAGCCGCTGCAGCAGCGCTGGCATCGGCATAACCGCCGCCATCGGAAAAGCTGTCGGGGGTGGCGTTGACGATCCCCATCACCTGCGGTTGGTCTAGGCGCACCGTGCGCGATCCCAGCGCCAGCGGCGCCCGCGTTCCCGTCAGCGCCGTCCAATCCGACGCCATGACGTCATCGAAACGGCTTTCGATCCCTTCGACCGGGACCAATTCGCTCGCCACTCGCTGCGCGCCTTCGATGCTGAGCAATTCAACGCTGGCGAACCAGTTCAACCCGCCCGCAAGCCGCGCGACTCTGCCATCGTGTCCGAACGGCGAATCGACGAATCCGGTCGGGCGAATCAGCGTCCGCATCGCCTAAAGCGCGGAAAGATGGCGCTGGCGCAGCGTGTCGATCGGTTCGAGCAGGCCCATCCGCTCGACATGCCAATAGGTCCAACCGTTGCACGACGGCGAGTCCTGCAGCGCTGCACCGACCTTATGGATCGACCCAACGTGGCCGTTGCAAGCGATCGACCCATCAACGCCGACGGTCGCGGCGAAGCGCCGTTTGGCATCCATCATCGGAGTTCCCGGCGGGATCATCCCGCTTTCGACCAATAGCCCGAACGCGACCTTGGGCGCCGATCTTTTGTCGGCCATCACCCCCATCGCGCTTTCATCGAGCGGAAGCGTCGAATCGATCCGCTCGCGGGCGACGCGAATATAGTTCGGCTCACGCTCGATCCCGATCCAGTGCCGCCCCAGCCGCCGCGCCACCGCCCCGGTCGTCCCGGTGCCGAAAAAGGGGTCGAGGACCACATCTCCCGGCTTGGTGCAGGCGAGCAGCACGCGATACAGCAAGGCCTCGGGCTTTTGCGTCGGGTGCGCCTTGTGGCCGCCTTCCTTGACCCGCTCGGGCCCGCCGCAAATCGGCAGCACCCAGTCCGACCGCATCTGCAGATCGTCGTTGAGCGCCTTCATCGACTGATAATTGAAGGTGTAGCGCGCCTTTTCGTCCTTCGCGCACCAGATCAATGTCTCATGCGCGTTGGTGAAGCGGGTGCCGCGGAAATTGGGCATCGGATTGGCTTTGCGCCAGACGATGTCGTTCAAGATCCAATAGCCGGCGTCCTGCAGCAGGGCGCCGACGCGGAAGATGTTGTGATAGCTGCCGATCACCCAGATGCTGCCGTCGTCCTTCAGGATACGGCGCGCCTCGGCCAGCCAGTCGCGGGTGAAATCGTCGTAGGCCGCGAGACTGTCGAACTTGTCCCAGGCGTCGTCGACCGCGTCGACCCGGCCCCCCTCGGGCCGGAACAGGTCGCCGCCCAACTGCAAATTATAAGGCGGGTCGGCGAAAATCATGTCGACCGACTTGTCGGGCATTCCCGCCATGGCGGCGATGCAATCGCCCTCGATGATCTGGTCGATCGGCAGAATCTTTGCCCGCGGACTAGTGAGCGGCCGCAAGCGGCCCCGGTGCTCCGTGATGTGCGTCACGACGTTCATGTGCGTTGCGCCCCCTGTTGGACGCGCAGGGTGAGTCAGCGGCGACTCGCGGTCAAGGCGCGGCTAGCCAAACGCCCGGTTCGCCACGGAAGAACGAAGCGAGTCCGTTTGGGGCACGAACACAAGATATTGAGTCTGGCGGTCACGTTGAGACTCAAGCGGTGGTGGTGTGGCCCAAAGGACTCTGCGACGCGATTTCGGCCAGCAGACTGCCCTGAGCGGCCAAAGCGAGCCGTTCGCGGACTGGCGCGAAGCTCCGTCGATGCAGCGAAGTCAGCCCATGTGTGTCGAGCGCGCGGATATGTTCGGGCGTCGGATAACCGCGATTATGCTCCCAGCCATAGCCCGGGTGATCCACCGCATATCGGGCCATGATCCGGTCGCGGGTGACCTTGGCGATGATCGACGCCGCGGCAATCGAGCGGCATTTGGTGTCGCCGGCGATGATCGCCTGCGACCGATGCTCCCACTTCGGGCAGCGGTTGCCGTCGACCAGCACCATTGCCGGCACTATCCCCAGCGCCTCGACCGCGCGGGCCATCGCCAGCATTCGTGCCCAATAGATGTTGAGCTGGTCGATCTCCTCGACCGAGGCGATGCCGACGCCGATCTGAGCGACTTTGTGCAGCTTGGCGTATAGCGCCTCGCGCTTCGGTTCGGGCAGCTTCTTCGAATCATCGATGCCGCGCGGGAAATGCTTGCGGTCTAGGATCACCGCCGCCGCGACGACCGGCCCGGCCAGCGGCGCACAGCCCGCTTCGTCGACCCCGGCCAAGGGCCCGGCAAATTCGCGTTCGATTCGGAAGCAGGGCAGCGCCATGGAGCGGCAGGCTAATCGTCGCTTCCGCTAACTGCCAGAGGGACAATCGGAAAATCTGTGGATCAATCCAGGCGCCACGGCGGAAAGCGGCGCGCTTCGCCGGCTCGATAGAGAAACACGACGTTGCCTGACGGATCGCGCAACCGCGCCTCGCGCCACATCCACGGCTGGTCGCGCGGACCATGCTCGAACGGCATTCCGATCCGCGCCAGCCGGTCGACCTGCGCGTCGAGGTCATCGCACTCGAGATAGACAGCGGTGCTTTCCGAAATCTTCTCTTCGGGGTCGATCTGGACCGACAGGGTCGCGCCGCCCGCAGTCTCGAAGCGCGCATAGGCCGGCGCGCTATCGACAATCTGTTTCAACCCCAGCGCGCGATAGAATGCGACCGATTTCTCATAATCGTGGCCGGTAATGGTCACCTGGTTGAGCCGCGGCCCGCGGCCGACGTCGAGCCGCACTTCGCCCTGCCCCATCGGCCCGGTGCCCTGGCCGAGCCCGGGCGCGGCGAGAAGTGCTACGCGGACGAAAATCCGCGCCCGGTCGACCGCTTCCGCCAGGCTCATTCCCCGGGCTAGCCCAACCGCAATCGCGCTGGCCAGAGTGCAGCCGGTGCCGTGCGTGCTGGTGGTGTCGATCCGCTGGCCCTGCCAGCTGGTCATATTATCTTCTTCGATCAGGGCGTCGGCAAGCGCCTCGCCTTCCTCATGCCCGCCCTTGATCAGCACCGCGCAGCGATGCTTCGAAACCAGCGCAAGGGCGCCTGCAACCGGGTCGTCGTTCCCCGTTAGCCGCGTCAATTCGGGCAGGTTGGGCGTGACGATTGTCGCCAAATCCATCAGCGCACCGAACGCTGCGACGGTCGCGTCGTCCGCCAACGCTGCGCCGCTCGACGCAACCATCACCGGATCGAACACGATCGGGATGTCGCCGAAAGCCTCGAGCCGGCGCGCGATCGTCTCCGCCGCGAAGGCGCCGCCGACCATGCCGATCTTGATGGCATCGACCCCGATATCACTGGCGACAGCGTCGATCTGGGCCAGGATCATCTCCGCCGGGACCGGATGAATGCCGCTAACCCCCAACGTATTCTGGGCGGTGATCGCGGTGATCGCGGTCATGGCATGGCCGCCGAGCATCGTGATCGTCTTGATGTCGGCCTGAATTCCCGCGCCGCCGCCTGAATCGGACCCAGCAATGACGAGGATGCGGGGGATGCTCACGCCGCCGCGACCGCCTCGCAAATGTCGTCGACCAGCCGCTCGACCATCGCCGGGTCATCGCCTTCGGCCATCACTCGGATGAGCGCCTCGGTCCCCGACTTGCGGATGACCAGCCGTCCGCGCCCCTCTAGCTCGGCCTCGGCCACCGCGATCCGTGCCTTGACCGCTTTGGTCTCCAGCGGAGCTCCGCCATTGAAGCGCACATTCTTGAGCAGTTGCGGGACCGGATCGAACTGGTTGAGCAATTCGCTTGCCGGCCGCCCAGCTTCGACCATTGCCGCCAGGATCTGCAGCCCGGCGACCAGCCCGTCGCCGGTGGTCGCATGATCGGTCAGGATGATGTGACCCGACTGCTCGCCGCCAACGTTGCAACCGCGCGCGCGCATTTCTTCGAGCACATAGCGATCACCGACCTTGGTCCGGATGAGGCCAATGCCCGCTTCCCACAGCCGCCGCTCCAGCCCCAGGTTCGACATCACCGTCGCCACCACCGCGCCGCCAGTCAGCTTGCCCATCCTTGCCCGCTCGATGGCGATCAGCGCCATCAGCTGGTCGCCGTCGATCAGACGGCCCTTTTCGTCGACGACAATCAGTCGATCCGCGTCGCCATCGAGCGCCAGACCGAGATGCGCGCGCTCGGCCAAGACCCGTTCCTGCAGGACTTGCGGAGCGGTCGATCCACAGCGGTCGTTGATGTTCACCCCATTGGGCGAAACCCCAAGGGCGACGACATCGGCGCCCAATTCCCACAGCGCCTGAGGAGCGACATTGTAAGCGGCGCCATTGGCGCAATCGACGACCACCTTCACTCCGTCGAGGCGCAGCCGCTCCGGAAAGGTCGATTTCGCGAAGTGAACATAACGCCCGCTGGCGTCGTCGATTCTCTTGGCTCGGCCGATATCCTCGGGTTTGGCCAGCTTGGGCTCTTTTTCGAGCCTGCGCTCGATCGCCATTTCGCCGGCGTCGCTCAATTTATAGCCGTCCGGCCCGAACAATTTTATGCCATTGTCGCGATAGGGATTGTGGGAGGCGGAGATCATCACGCCCAGGTCGGCGCGCATCGATTTGGTCAGCATCGCCACCGCCGGCGTCGGCATCGGTCCGACCAGCACGACGTCCATGCCGACGCTGGTGAAGCCCGCGACCAGCGCGGATTCCATCATGTAGCCGCTCAGCCGCGTATCCTTGCCGATCAGGACACGGTGGCGGTGGTCGCCGCGCAGGAAATGCGCGCCCGCCGCCTGGCCCACGCGAAGCGCGGTCTCTGCGGTCATCGGCTCGCTGTTGGTCAGTCCGCGAATGCCGTCGGTGCCGAAGAATTTGCGTGTCATGCCCGCCGCCTTAGCGCGCGAAGGTTAACCGAACCAGCGCCAGAAACCCGCGGGCATCCCACCCAGCGCGCCATGCGCCCAGGTCGCGGCGAAGAACAGGATCGTCCCGCCGACAGAAGCGAACACCCCAGGCCAGGCCAAGCCGCGTGCGAACGGCACCAGCGCGGTTCGCGTTTCCCAATCGCGCCAGACGTCCCCCAGCAGGCGGCGCTTCTTGATGTCCTGGCCGACCGATCCGCCGAGTGCCAAAATCAAAATCGCCGTCGACAGCAGCAGTACCGACGGCGTGGGATCAACGATGATGTGGGTAAGCGCCCAGGATGCGAAGCCCCAATTCATCGGATGACGGGTAATGGAGAACACACCGCGAGCATCACCGATTTGGGTTGGTGGACGGCCTGTGGTCGGAAACGCGGGGTTGCGCCTTAGCGATCCGATGAAGAGGACCGATCCGACCCACATCAACAGGCTGGCAGCCAGCCAAGCCGCGTCGCCCGCGATCCACAGCGGTAGTTCGCCATGAACTCGCCCGGCTGCCCAAAGCATCCAGCCGAATGTCGCCAGCGCGACCACCGTGTAGGCGATCTGGAAGCGCCGCTCGCCGAACCGCGCGACCAGTCCCGGCCGCAGCGGATGCGACATCGCAAAATGCGTCGCGACAAAGATGAGGGCGGCGAGCCCGAGCAGCGCCAGCGCGGTCACCGCCGGTATGCCTCGGGCAATTCCCTGCGCTGCAGGTCGTGATA
>DATHFE010000170.1:0-4806 GCA_035318245.1 Sphingomicrobium sp.
GCCGCGGCCGGCGAGGGCTGCATGGCGACGATCGAAATGCCCGAAGTCCACCCGCTAATCGCGCCCTTGGTATACGCGGTCCCAGTGCAGCTGCTGGCGTACCATGTGGCGGTCCTAAAAGGCACCGACGTCGACCAGCCGCGCAATCTGGCGAAGAGCGTTACGGTCGAATAGGGCGCGTTCACCGGGATTTACGGGTGCATTTGTCGAAATTGGTTTTGCGCGCATGGCGAACGTGCGCACGTTTTGGCGAGTGGGTGCACTGAATTGCGCTCGCCTTTATCGGGGAAATTCGGATGCTCATTGACCGTGCGATGACCTTCGCGCTTTCCGCCGCGATTGCATCGGGTGCGACAGCCGCGCCCGCGACACACGTCAATGCATCCACAATTGCCGCAGTCCGCATGATAAAAACGGCGGACGGTGCGCAAATTCGGGTCATTCAGGCGGGTAAGCAAGGCGCGAGCCCGCCGCTGGTTCTCATTCCCGGATGGAGCACAAGCGCGGATATCTGGAGTCGGCAGATCCACGTCTTTGCCAAAGACCGCCGTGTCATTTCCTTCGATCCACGGTCTCAGGGCGAATCGACGAAGGTCGTCGCCGGCAACACGCCTGAGACGCGCGCGCAGGATCTTCATGCGTTGCTTGCGAGCCTTGGCGCTCAGCGGCCCGTGCTGGTTGGCTGGTCGCAGGGGGTTCAGGACCTCGCCGCTTATGTCGAACAATATGGCACCAAGGACCTCGCCGGTATCGTCCTGGTCGACGCGCCGGTCTCCGATGGCGCGGCCGGTATCGCGGCAAGCCCGCAAGCGGCGGCGGCGCAGTTCAAAATGCTTGGAATATATGCTGCTCATCAACAGGATTATTTGCGTGGAATGTTTGGCGCGATCATCAGCAAGCCTCAGCCGGCGGGCTTGGTCGACGGCCTGGTTGCCACCGGCATGAAGACGCCGCCTTCAACCGGAGTCGCAATGCTCGTCGCGGACCTGTTCGGCACAGACCGGACCGGCGCGATCGCGAAGATCGATTGCCCGACACTCGTCATCGCCGCGGCTTCCTCTCCGGAACTTGCCGTGCAACAGGCGATGGCCAAGCGGATTCGCGGTGCAAGGTTCGAATCGGTCGACGATGCCGCGCATGCCGTTTTCCTCGACCAGCCCGAGCGTTTCGACGCGCTGCTTGGCGGCTTCCTTGCCGGCTTGTCCGATTGGCAAGGATCGCGTTGAGCGAGGCTCAGGTTGCCAGATGCAGCTCGCTGACTCGCCGTTTCAATTGCTCGTAGAGAAAGTCGATCACGACGCGCACCCGCGGGGCGTGGCGGACGCGTTCGTGGGTGACAAGCCACATCACTCGGCCATGGCCGCGGCGCGGGGGCAGGCAGCGGACGAGGTCGGCTTCGCCGTCAGCGACGATGCACGGCAGCACGGCGATGCCGAAGCCCGAACGCACCGCCGACAGCAGGCCGGTCGAGGTGCCGTGGTGCATCGCCACCTGATCTTCGAGGCCGAGTTCGTGGATCCAGGCTTCGTAGGCGCGCCACAAATAGCCGCCGCCTCCGCCGATCAGGGCGTGTTCCTTCAATTGCTCGACGGTCTTGGGGACGCCGTGGCGCGCCCCATAGTCGCGGCTGCAATAGAGGGTCCAGTCGTCGATGCAGAGGCGGCGGCCGACGACTCCGGCGGGCTGCGGTTTGCTGGTGCTGCGGAGCGCGATGTCCGCTTCTCCACTGCCAAGGTCGCGGATTTCGCGCGCCGTATCGAGCTCGATCACGATGCCGGGGTGAAGCTCGTGAAGCTCGAGTAGCATTGGGCCGAGTAAGGTGTTGGCGAAAATTTCCTCGGTGGTCAGGCGGACAGTGCCGCTGGCGTCGCGCGAACGGGAAGCGGCGGCCTCGACGAATTGCTGCGCCGCCGCCGCCACCATGCGTGCGTGGCCGAGAAGAGCCTCGCCGTCGGCGGTCAGCGCGTAGCCGGCGGTTCGGCGCTCGAACAAATGCAGTCCGGCGGCTTCTTCCAACGCGGTGATTCGCCTTGCAACCGTGGTCTGGCTGACGCGCAACGCCCGGCCTGCTTTCAGCGTGCTGCCATGCTCGGCAACCGCGACGAGATAGCGCAGGTCGTTCCAGTCCATAGGCACCATTCTGCAATATTGCAGAACGGTAAAGCAACATCGTTGCTCACATTAGTTGTGAATCGGGACTAATTAGACGGTCGAGCTTCCAACAGGAGAACGACCATGAAGACCCTATCCAGCCTGATTCTCGCTCTGTCCGCACTCAGCGCCACCCCGTCGTTGGCCCAGAGCCCCACCGCGGAAAGCCGCATCGTCGTCCGCACCGCCGACCTCGACCTCAGCGGCGCGAGCGGCCAGCGCGCTCTCGACCACCGCATCGCCATCGCCGTCATCGAAGCGTGCGGTGAGACGTCGAATGTCGACCCTGCAGGCAAAAATGCGATCCGCGCCTGCCGCGTCGCTACCAGCGCCAGTGTTGCCGCCAATCGCGATCGGCTGGTCGAACTGGCCAGCCGGGGCGAGGACATCGTTCTAGCTGCGCGGTGACCCCCTAATCACCGATGCACCACTGGGCGGCGCCGCGATGCGCCGCCCTTTTTTGTGCGTGGCGCTGGCACTATGGTCGGCGCATGACGATCGAAGCTTCGGGGGGATGTCATTGCGGTGCGGTGCGGTTTATCGCGCGGATGCCCGATCCGCCGGTGCCCGCGCTCGACTGCAATTGTTCGGTCTGCTCGATGACCGGCTTCATCCACATCATTGTCCCGCACGAGGATTTCGAATTGGTCAGCGGGCGAGATGCCCTGACCAGCTATCGCTTTGGGACCGGGGCGGCCGAGCATTTGTTCTGCAGGACCTGCGGGGTGAAGAGCTTCTACCAGCCGCGGAGCCATCCCGAGGCCTGGAGCGTCAACGCCAACGCGCTTGATGAACGGCCCGAACTGACAATCGAATTTTTCGACGGAAGAGAGTGGGAAGTCGCGCGCGACGCGCTCGACTGACATGGACCCCGCCGCTATCGCCGCTGGTGTGACCCATCATCCGCTTCGCCTGATCATCGACCGCGCCGGTCTAGTCGCCAACTGGCGTTGGCTCGCCGCGACCGCCAACACCGCATGCGGCGCGGCGATCAAGGCGGACGGCTATGGCCTTGGGGCGCGTGAGACGCTCGACGCCTTGGCCGACGCCGGGTGCCGCGATTTCTTCGTTTCGACTTGGGCTGAGGCCGCGGAATTGGGCGAAATGCCCGAGGGTACGTCGCTTAGCGTGCTCCATGGGGTTGGCCCAGATGATGTCGACGACGCACTCGCAAGCGACGCCAAGCCGGTGCTCAACACCGCCGAGCAGGTCGCGAGGTGGCGGCAGATTGCCGAGGACCGGACCTGCGACGTGATGATCGACACGGGAATGAACCGCCTCGGGCTGCGGTTCGACGAAATTCCCCTGCTGGATGGGCTAGAGATCGATATTTGCATGAGTCATTTGGCCTGTGCCGATGAGGACCATAAGCTCAACCGCACGCAATTATCGCGCTTTTTCGATGTTCGCGATGCGGTGACCGCGCAGCGATACAGCCTCGCCAATTCCGCCGGCATCTGCCTCGGACGCGATTATGCGTTCGACCTGGTCCGTCCGGGGCTTGCGCTGTACGGCGGAATTCCGCGTGAGCAGGCCGCTGGCCATATCGCGCAGGTCGCGCATCTCGAAGCGCAAGTGGTCCAGCGGCGCACGATCCGCGCAGGCGAAAGCTGCGGCTATGGCGCGACCTTCATCGCCGATCGCCGGACCGAAGCGGTGGTCGTCAACATCGGTTACGCCGACGGCTATTGGCGCGGATTTTCCAACGCGGGCGGCGCGAGTGTCGGAGATGTGAAGCTGCCAGTGCTGGGACGCGTGTCGATGGATCTCGTGATTCTCGGCTGCGATGACGCCGCGGACCTTCGAGAAGGCGATTGGATAGAGATCGATTATGACCTCCGCGAGGCCAGCGCCGTGTCCGGAATGTCGCAATATGAATTGCTGACGGGGCTAGGCGACCGCTTCGAGCGGATTTGGCGCTGAGCCCTTCGGCGCGGGCGTCTTCGGCTTGTAGGGGCAGAGGTCGATGACCGGGCAGCGCCAGCATTCGGGCGTGCGCGCCTTGCAGATGTAGCGGCCGTGCAGAATCAGCCAGTGATGGGCGTGGCGGCGGAACGGGGCGGGGGTGACCTTATCGAGGCCGAGTTCGACCACGAGTGGGGTCTTGCCGGGAGCAAGCTTGGTGCGGTTGGCGACGCGGAAGATGTGGGTGTCGACCGCGAAGGTTTCCTCGCCGAAGGCTGTGTTGAGGACGACATTGGCGGTCTTGCGACCAACCCCGGGGAGGGTTTCGAGCTCTTCGCGAGTGCGCGGGACTTCGCCGCCGTAGCGGTCGATCAGCGTCTGGCTCAACGCGATGACGTTCTTTGCCTTGGTATTGAACAGGCCGATGGTCTTGATGTGCCGCTTCAACTCCTCCTCGCCGAGGTCGACCATCTGTTGAGGCGTTGTCACCTCGGCAAACAAGGCCCTCGTCGCTTTGTTGACCCCAACATCTGTCGATTGCGCCGACAGCACGACCGCGACCAGCAAAGTGTAGGGATTGGCATATTCAAGCTCGGTCTCGGGCGAGGGATTGGCTTCGGCGAGACGGCGGTAGAATTCGAAGACGTCGGCTTTCTTCACGCGGCGTCGATCACGTCGCGCATCGAGTAGAGTCCGGCCGGCTTGCCGTGGAGGAAGCGGGCGGCGGCGAGCGCTCCGCGGGCGAAGATC
>DATHFE010000171.1:0-19546 GCA_035318245.1 Sphingomicrobium sp.
ACCCTTAGCGGACATTAGGCGGCTGATGCTCGCACAGCCGCGAACGGCAGCGATGGGTGTAAAGGGGCGGACTTTACCCGGTTTTCTTTTCTAATTGGTCTGCCGCTTCGTCGAAGTCTTTGGCCACACGTTTAAGCATCGCCTGGTCTTGATCACTTGAGACATTCTCGGCCAAGCGACGGCAACGTTTAGCTTCACTCCGAAGATGCGCTGCGTCGTCGCTCATACTTGGTGAACGAGCTGTGTGATGAATTTCATCCAGTCGCGAGGAGCTGCGCCGCGGCCTCGATAGACAGCTTTGGGCGGTTAGCGGGCACTCCTTCATCGGGGTTATGCCGAGAATGGTGGACAAGCGTCTGCCTAACCTTCCCGCAATCATTGGGATCCGCACCTTGCCGTTACCCCGTAGGCTCCCACAGGCGGGTGATGACCGAATCCCGCTGCCTCAAGTTTGCCCGGCACAATACTGGGAGAGTCTCGTATTGAAGCACCCCCGGTTCGCGTTGCCAAATTAGATTGTTTAGTTGGTTAAATTACTGTTAATTACGGGCGATTTTTTGGCAGGGTAATTGCGATGAGTCGTCGTAGGGAGCAAGAAAGCGAGGCCGACTTTCACTTCCGGATGGTGGGAACGCGTGAGCGACGCATCCGCGCTCTCCGCGCGCGCATGGACGAAGCGACCAATGAAACCTCTCGCGGCCTGCTTCAGAAAAAAATCGCCCAGGAAATTACCAAACTGCATATCGAAAAGATAATCCTAAAAGGCCTGTCAGACTCTAATGATTAGCCTCCGCGAGATTTGGACGAAGTTGTGAAATCGTCCAAGCCCATAATAATAAAAATCCAATACCTCCGCGGCCTGGCTGCATTGATGGTCGTGTTGGTGCATCTGCAAATCCAGCGCGAGCGCCTGGGCTCCCTGCACTATGACATTTCCATTCTGAGTGCTGGCGTGGATATCTTCTTTGTGATCAGCGGTTTCGTGATGTGGTTTACCACTTCTGATTTGCGATTGGACCCAAAGGAGTTCTTGCGACGAAGGATAATCCGGATTGTCCCCATATATTGGGCCATAACCGGCGTGATGCTGGTGTCGCTGCTGGTATATCCAAAAATCGTGCAAACTGCTGTCATTGAGCAAAGCCACGTATTGGCGTCTTTCCTGTTCTTTCCATACCCAAACCCCGTTTCCGGCGAGTATACGCCCTTGCTGATTCCCGGTTGGACGCTGAACTACGAGATGTTCTTTTATGTCGTGTTCGCGGCTGCAATGGGCCTTTGCGGGCGACGCTTGATCGCGCGCTGTATGCTGATCGTCGGCACGCTTTTGACGCTCGTCATGATCGGAAAGACTCTCGCCCCGACCGGGTTGGGCGCTTTCTACACCGCGGAAATCATCTTGAACTTCGCGTGCGGAATCCTCGTTTGCATTGCCTTCCAGTCCGGCAGGATCGTGCGAAGTTCTTGGTGGTGGCTGCTCGTTGCGGCAGGAGTGGCGACGCTCATCGCCGTTGGCCTGGCTGGAGAGGCAATCGCTGGACACCCGTTCATCATTCTCGCTGCCACCGCGATTGTCTTCGGGACGGTGCAAACCCTGCCCGCTCAGCCAGTCCCGCCTCTCGCCGCGCTGGGCGACTGGTCCTATTCCCTTTATCTTGTGCACCCCCTGGTTTTGTCGGCATCCTATCAAGCCTGGCGCAAAGTGAACCCTCCTCTTTCGGTCGAAGTCTTCAGCGTGATGAGCGTGGTGGCATGCATCGCGGCCGGCGCTCTATGCTTCAGCCTCGTCGAAAGACCGGTGACGGCGTACCTGCGGGACCGGCGAAAGGGCCCACGGCCCGCGGCCAAAATGGCGGTTTCATAAAGGCGTCGGGGCAACGGGCGTCTTGCGGAGCAAGCCCGGCATTTGCCGTCTGGTAATCCTTTCCCCCTATCACCAACGCATGCAGAAAGTCGCACTCATTGCCGTCATAGTTTTGGGGCTATTCATCGGGCTCATTTGGACCAGCGGGCAACTCACCAGCGCGAACCAGCCGCTGCCCAATCCGTTCACGCAAGTCGACCTGAACCGAAGTTCGGATGGCCATTTCTATGCCGATGCAAAGGTCAACGGGCACCCGGGTCGCTTCTTGATCGACACAGGGGCGAGTGCAATTGCCCTAACTGAGGCTGATGCTCGCAGGGCCGGCATCGTCTTCGACCCCGCCGATTATGAGTTTCTCGGCCAAGGCGCCTCGGGAATCGTGCGGGGCAAGGAAATCACACTTTCCAAGCTTGATATCGATGACATCGGCGCCACGGACGTAAAAGCCGTCGTCGTCGGGGGTGCGACCGTTTCGCTGCTGGGATTGCCGTTCCTGAATAACGTTGACGAGATCGTGATCAGAAAGAGCCAGATGACCTTGCGCAAGGCTGGCTGACAACGGGCTTCTATCTTAGCGGGTCTGGACGGCCGGGACCTTCAAGGCGAGCGGACGACGGTCCCTTCGCGGCACGGCACTTCGATCCGTCGCGCTCAGGGCCACAATTATCCCCGTGTTGATCGCAAATAAATAGTGAATGTAAAATGTCATGGCGATCCACTCGAACGCGAAATACGCGCTCGCGGCGATTGCCGCCGTGGTCGCCCCGACAAGCAATTCCGAACGCTCGCTCCAACCCGCACGCTTGAGCGAGCGAATTCCAACTAGGATGATTCCGACTTGGAGCGTGAACAATCCGATCAGTCCAAGCAGCCCAAGCTCTGCCGCGAAGAGGTAGTAAAAATTGTGCACCGGCGCCGCCCGCTGCGATGTGTTCCACGGAACGCCTGCGCGGTCCGAATAGCCACCCAGATTGGCGACAATCACGTAGCGGTTGGCGCCAACGCCCAAAGGGTTGTCTGCGATGATCATGCGCGCGGCATGGTCGAAGCGCTGGCGTTCGTCGTTGCTTGCGACGCGCAGCGCCTCCGGCCGGCGTTCAATCGCCAACATCATAACAGGCGCGGCGCACACAAGAGCAATGATCGCTGCCGCGCCCGCCATGGCCTTGCGGCCGCTACCACGGTGCCAGACCGAAAGCGCAATGGCCACCAGCAAGCCAATCGCGGCCAGGCCCACCGTTGCGCGCGAACCGCCAGCATAGACGATTATGGCTTCGCAGGTCACTATGCCCAGCGCCAGCGCGGTCCTCCGCCCCGCCAGCAGCAACGCGAAGGCCGGCAAGACGACAAACAGCGACGCCATGCCAAGCAAATTCTGATGCCCGAAATTCCCGCCGGCTTGAATTGCCCCGCCCATAAATTGCCAAGCGGCGGTCACCGCTTCGATCGCCAACCCGAGGCCCATGCCGAATAAAATCTGGATGGGCGCCGCGGGCAGGGCAGCGGTCGCCCGCGCAACCGCCATGTACACCAGCACCGCGCGCAAGAACTGCCAAGCGTAGAACATGCAGGGCCAAAATTGACCGGAGGCGATTGTCGAGACGCAGAGCGCGACTAGGATAATCCCGACTGCGAATTTCAGTACCAGCGGTGTCTTGACCGGTTTGGTCGCGGCGATAATCGCAATCGCAAGTGCGTCCAGCAACGACAGTTCGATGCCCTTAACGGCGCCTGGCCAGCCAGCCCATGAGACGGGGGCCACGTAGAGATGGAGGGGGCTCATCACGAAGGGCATAAGGCCCACCAGAAACGCGGCTGGCAAAAGATAGCGCGGACGCTGGCGAAGGGAGATCGCCAGTGCCGGCGTCAGGACCAACAGCGCCAGGACGAATAGCCATTTCACGGGAAGAGGCGACCCAAATGACTGCAGTTCAACATAAAGCAGCTACCCTTCAGATTCACTTGGCCGCGGCGACGACTTCCGTAAGGAAGTCACGATAGCGTTTCGCGACGGACAACCAAGAAAATCGTTTCGCATGCTCGGCGCGGCTTTCACGCCCTGTCCTCTTCTCGCGCAGCGCCAAGCCAAGTTGCTCGGCGATCGATCTGACCTCCATTTTGGGAACATAATTGGCCTGATCGCCAAGGATCCATCGGGTACGCGGCAGATCGTGGGCAACGATCGGGGTGCCGCAGGCCAACGCTTCGATGAACACATTGCCAAAGGATTCATCGCGCGAGAGATGCAAAAACGCATCCGCCGACCGGTAGAGCCGCGGCATGTCATCGGCCGCGACGCGAAGTTGCCTGTACCGTCCCGGAAGCAGGCGCGCGGCAAGCTCGTGGAGGTCGTCGCGCAAAGGGCCATCGCCGGCGACAACCAGCATCGCGTTTTCAAGTTCGGCGACGGCCCGAATTCCATCCGCGACATTTTTGCTTGGGATGAGCGCGCTGACCATCACGATGATTGGCTGGTTCCGCGCAAATCCAAAATATTCGGGTTCGCTGGCTCCGCATGTGAACCGTGACACATCGACGCCATTGGGAATGAGTGCTGAACGATAGCGGCCGGCGTTGCGATCAAAATATTCGGGGTTGGTGCAGACCAAACCCTCGCACCCAAACAAGCGATACTCCGCTTTGCTGGAAAGGGCCGGCCAGTCGCCATTCTGGGTGACGAATATGTGCGGCGGGCGCCTTCCACCGAAAACCGGGCGCCGAAGCGCGATATTGGTGAACGGAAAAGAACAGGTCAGGGTGACGTCATAGTCGCTCGGCTTGTAGTGCCGCAGCAAGCCGGGAAGAAAGCTTGCTTCTTCCCAGGCGGTGTCGCTGCGGAGCATTGGCAGGGTCGGAAAATGCTCGAACCTCTCCCGCGCAACCGACTGAGCGGCGATGTAACGGTATGGCCGCCCGGGCAACTGCGGTCCCGAGCCGATGAGCGTGACCGTGTCGCCCAATCGCTCAAGTTCGGACGCGATCGCGATGAAGGCGATCTCGGCGCCCCGTTCCGTTCGATGAAGACCGGGAAGAGCAAGTAAAATCCTCACTTGATCCTCTCTATAGATGCGGTCCAAGACGAGCGAGGGGATTATCGATTCAGTGAACTGGAATTTTTATTTTCGAGCCGCAGATAGCGATCGGGCCGGCTGGAGAGAGTTGGCGGATTGTCCGTGACAATTTCTAGGCGCGCGGCGATCACACAGCTTGGCTGGACAACCCTCTCTTACGGGATCGTACAGTTCATCCGGCTTCTCAATAATATCGTCCTCGCCCGTCTTCTGGCGCCGCCGCTGTTCGGACTGATGCTTATTGTCAATACGATCCGCACCGGCATCGAACTCTTGTCGGATGTCGGCATCAACCAGAACATCGTCAGCCATCGCAACGGCGCTTCCCCGGATTTTGTCGATACGGCCTGGACCTTGCAGATGTTGCGGGGCCTGTTTCTGGGGGCCGTATGCTTTTCCTCCGCTAAACTTGCCGCGGACTTTTTCGAACAGCCCGAGCTTGCGCAAATCCTTCCCGTTGCCGCGCTCTTCTTCCTTTTTACGGGCTTCGATTCCGCGGGACGGGCGCTCGCCCAAAAACAAATGTTGGTGAAGCGGTTAAGTGTTTTCGAGGTCGGCATCGCACTCTTTTCGCTCGCCGCTCATGTCACTCTCGCGCTGATCACGCCGACCATTTGGGCGCTGGTCCTGGGCAGCGTGATGACCGCGGGGGTCACGCTCGTCGCGAGCTATTTCCTGGTCCCGCATATCCGCCACCGGATCATGATCGATCGCCCCAGCCTGACCCAGCTGCTTGTCTTCGGGAAATGGATCTTCCTGTCGTCGATCATCTATTTCCTGGCGATGAATTTCGATCGCCTATATTTTTCGCGGCAAATCTCCCTCACTGACCTCGGCATTTTCGGGATTGCCCGAACATTGGCCGACACGGTTACGCTGCTCGTTGCACGCTGCGGAAACATGCTGCTGTTTCCGATGGTCGCGGCGATGCAGGTCGAGGGTCCCGAAATTCGCCGGCGGCTGCAGCACGATCGGCGGTTATTGCTTCTGGGATCGGCAATCGCCCTCTCGTTTTTCGTTGCTGTGTCCGACCGGGTCGTTGCCTTGCTGTACGACGAGAGGTATCAAGCCGCGGCGATCCTCCTCCCCGTACTACTCCTCGGCGTCTGGTTTGCCATTCTCAGCACGGTCAACGAATCGATCCTCACCGGAATTCGCAAACCTGCTGCGTCGGCCTTTGCCAATATCGCGAAATTCGTCACCTATCTCATGGCCGTCCCCCTCGCCTTTCAGTCGCATGGTTTGACAGTCGCAGTCCTCGTTCTCAGCACGGGCGAAGCGGTGAAATATGTCACCCTTTGGATTTTCGGGCGTCGAGAGCATCTCGGATTTGGCCGGGACGACTTGGTCCTGACACTCATTTTCCTGTTTGGGATTCTGGGGTTCCGGGAACTGCTGGAGGCGAGCGGTCTCACGGGTGGGCTGAATCAATTGTTTCCCTGGGTTTTGGTGATGCTGGGCAAACAATGAGAGCGGCGAAATCCTCCAAACCCCATCGCCCAACAGGACTGGGGTTTGTCGTAATCGGCCGCAATGAAGGCTTGCGGCTGTCATGCTGCCTTGAATCGCTCAAACAGATCGGCGCCCCGGTGGTTTATGCGGACTCTGCGTCGATGGACCATAGCCCCGCCACGGCGCGAAAGGCGGGCGCAATGACTGTTGAGCTCAATCCAGATCGGCCTTTGAACGCGGCGCGCGGACGAAATGCCGGTCTTGCGGCACTACGGACAAAATATCCCGGCCTCGAATTCGTCCAGTTCATCGATGGCGATTGCGAACTCCAAGCCCAGTGGACAGAGACAGCGCTTGAATTCCTGCGCGCCCATCCGCGCGCGGCGGTCGCCTGCGGCCTTCGCTTTGAGGCGCATCCACACGCATCGATCTACAATCGGATCGTCAATGAGGAGTGGAAAACACCCATTGGCAAGGCTCAATCATGCGGCGGAGATGCGATGATGCGCCTAGCCTCGCTCGACGAAATTGGGCTGTTCGATCCGACTCTGATCGCCGGCGAAGAGGCCGAACTCTGCTCCAGGTTCCGAGGTCACGGCTGGGAGATCTGGCGGCTCGATGCACCAATGACCCGACATGACGCCGCGATGATGCGGCTCAGCCAATGGACACGCCGGGCTGATCGCAGCGGCTATGGGTACGCCCAGGCATGGCTGCGCACGCGCGGCGGCGACCGCCTATATGCCTCACAGCTGCGCAGCGCAGTTTTTTGGACCGCCCTGGTTCCGCTAATGGCACTGATCGGCGCGTTGTTAACACGCCAGCCAGCGATTCTCCTGGCCGTGCCACTGCTCTACTTTCTGCAAAGTGCCCGGATCGCGGCACGCCGGGGCCTTTTTTCCATGTGGTCATGGCGCTACGCAGCGTTGATGGTGATCGCCAAGTTTCCTGAGTTCCTCGGCGCTCTCCGCGGCTTCCTGGCGCGAGGCCGCCCTCCACCAGCCACTCCTGTGGCAGCGCCCGCGTCATGACCGCGCAGCGCAATGGCTTGTCCGCGCCGACGCAGCAACAGGGCCTGATCGCTTATGTGATGACCCATTATCCGCGTGTCGCGCTGACCTTCATTTCCGGTGAGATCGATGCCCTTGAGCGCCGGGGGGTCCCGATCGCTCCATTTGCCATGAACCCACCTTCGGATTGCGACCTTGGATCCGAGCAGCTGAAGCTTCGGCGCGATCGGACGACCTATCTCAAATCGTCCTGGTTGGCGGCGTTTGGCGCATTCTTCCGACAAGCGTTGAGACATCCGCTTGCCATGACCCGGCTCCTAATTCGCGCCATTGCTTCCGCGCGATGGGACCTTGGTCGTGCCGCCCGGAGGATGGCGCATTTGATGGAAGCTGCGTTGCTGGCAAGGCAATGCTCGAGGCGTGGGGTGAGGCATATTCACGCGCATTTCGGCCAGGCGCCCGCGACGATTGCCTGGCTCGCATCCGAAATCATGAATTTTCGGCATGCGGAAATCACGGGTTGGAGCTTCACGATCCATGGTTTCCATGATTTCATCGACGATGCGGAAGCACGCCTGGACTTGAAAGCCGCCGCCGCCGGCTTCGTTATCTGCGTCAGTGATTTCACCAAATCGCAGCTTTGCCGGATCACTCCGCCGCAACTGTGGAACCGCTTTCATGTGGTTCGCTGCGGCATCGATCTGGCGGCATTTCCTTTCCGCGGCGAGCGAAGTCTGGCCGCGACACTGCGCGTCGTTTCGGTCGGGCGCCTATCGCCGGAAAAGGGGCAGCTCATACTCCTTGGGGCGGTCGCTATGCTGTGCGCGAAGGGGTTTATGGTGGAACTCGTCCTGGTTGGCGATGGCCCATTCAAGGAGGGCATCGAGCGGGAGGTTTCACGCTTGGGGCTACAAGACCAGGTGACACTAACGGGCGAGCTGTCGGCCGAGGATGTGCAGGCCCATCTTCTTTCGGCGGACGTCTTCTGTTTGCCGTCGTTCGCCGAAGGTTTGCCTGTGTCGATCATGGAAGCCATGGCGATTGGGGTGCCCGTGGTTTCGACATTGATCGGCGGAATCCCGGAGCTCGCCATCGATGGTAAGACGGCGCTGACGGTGCCGGCCAGCAACGTCGACGCGCTGGCTGAGGCATTGAGCCGAATGATGAGCGATGACGATTTCCGACAAAGAGCGGTTAAGGCCGCCCGCGAAGCGGTGGTGCAACGGCATGATCGCGAGCGGAATGCCGATCAGCTCGCGACGTTGCTGGCCCCCAAAGCGATTCAGGAGCGATGACCGCGATGCCGACGCAACCACGCACCAAGGCCGCGATCGTCGGTTGTGGGGCGATTTCCGTCGAGCATCTGAAATATCTGAGCGCGTCACCGCTGGTTGACGTTGTTGCTGTTTGCGATGTTTCGAAAGCCGCCACGGAATTCGCGCGCGATCGCTTCGGCGCAGCGGGCGCCTTCACCGACTGCCAGATCATGCTCGATCAGGCGCGCCCGGAAATTGTGCATGTCCTGACGCCTCCCCATCACCATGCGCCGCTGGTCCTGGCGTGCCTTGATGCAGGCGCCCATGTCATTTGCGAAAAGCCCATGGCCGGCACTGCCGAAGAAACGGAAATGCTCCTTCAGCATGCGCGCAAGCGCGGTCGTCGGTTGATCGAAAGCCGCAACTATCTGTACAACGACATCGTCATCAAATTGAGCGCGATGATTGCGGATGGGCGCCTCGGCGAGGTGGTTGAGGTCGATCTGCTGCTTTCTCTGGACTTTCTTTCCGGTCCGCTCGGCGACACCAATCTTGAGGGTGCGAGCGTGCGTATGCCGGGGGGAGCGGTCCATGATTTTCTCCCCCATCTCGCTTATCTCTTCCTGCATTTCACTGGTCATCATGGTGAGCTCGACGATGCGCGCGGTTTCTTCGGAAATCGGTCGGGCAATGCGCGAGCTGTCTTCGATCATCTTGACGCGCTCGTGCGCGCGGCCGGCAAGCGCGGGCGGCTGCGGGTGGTCAGCGACGTTGCCCCCGACATGTTCCGGGTCGCAATCCGCGGCACCCTCGCCACGGTCGAGGCCGATCTTTTTAGCCCCTACCTTCGCCTCGAAGGCGATCCAGACATCGGCAAGCGCGCGCCCTTGGGACAGATCCGCAACGGCCTGACGTTGATCCGAGCGGGCGTCCGCAATTTTCGAGAGAAGGTCCTGCAACACGGCACCTATCACGGGATGCCACGGATGCTGGACGCGATTTACCGATCGATCCGCGATGACACTCCGCCGCCGGTGAGCGAAAGGGACATGGTCGCGTCGGCCCGCCTAATCGACCGCCTTATCCAACTCGGCCCTCCGCGATGAAGGTGCTAATTACCGGCTCGTCCGGTTTTTTGGGGCGCTCGGTGGTCGCAAAATGCGCCGAAGCTGGTCACAAGATTTTGGCAGTCGTTCGGCCAAACGCGCCCGACAGGGACGATTGGCCCGACGGTCTAGAATTTGTCGTCGGGGATCTCAGGCAGCGCAAAGATTGGTACCATGCGCTGGAGGGCGTGGAAGCGGTCATCCATCTTGCGGCAGCGACGTCCGGCGACCTGCCGCAACAATTCGCCGGGACGGTGATCGCCACGGAAAATCTGTTGCAAACGCTCCCCTCGACGGTTCGCCGCTTTGTCCATGTCAGCAGTTTTTCGGTCTACGATTTCGGATCAATGGAAACTGGGAGCGAGCTGGATGAACGCAGCGCCCTGGAAGCGCGCCCAGACCAGCGCGATCCTTACACCTGGGCCAAGCTGCTTCAGGAAAGGTTGGTCGTGGACCATTGCAAGAACAAGCTCTCGCTCGTCGTGATCAGACCGGGTGCCATTTTCGGGCCGGGCAAACATTGGGACTTCGGCAGGGCCCTGAAGCTGCGCGGCCTGGACATCATTTTTGCGCCATTCGCCCGCATGAGGCTGACTAATGTCGACAATTGTGCCGATGCAATCGTGCGCGGTCTGGAATGTCCCGGGGGGGGCACCTTCAACATCGTCGATTCCGATCTTCCTACGCATGCCACCTATCACCGACTCTCCCGCCTCGCGGGCGCGTCGACCGGACGCGCAGTCTATGTGCCCTGGATCGTGGTGGCCGCCACCGGACTTGCCATCCGCGCCGTCAATCGATTGATCCTTGGCGGGCGAGCGAGGCTTCCCGAGATTCTCGACTTTCCCCGTCAGCAAGCGCGATGGAAGCCGCTCCGCTATTCCAACAATCATGCTATTCTGGAGCTTGGGTGGAGACCTAGACTGTCCATCTCCGAAGGGGTGACTCGAATGTTTGCTGACGGTGCGCCCCCGCTGCCCAAGCCCGACCAGTCCGTGAGGTCATCGAGTGGCGCGCGAGGCGCAAAATCGTGAAGCCCTGGTCCTCGGCCTTTGATCTCCTTCGAACAATCAGGCGCGGCGACCTTACATTCGGGGGTCCGCAGGCGATCGTGTTAGCCATCGTGGGCGTTACGATCGCCATCCTGGCAGCGATGCGTAACGGCTAACGCCCTGGGCGCAGCCAGTCCTGCTGTCCCTTGAGTCGCAAGCCCAGATAGAGCGGCAGCTTCCAGACGACATATAAGGGCATCAAGACCAGCGTGCCGAGGCCGATGAAGCGGCGGCCTTCGGACCACCATGCGGCGAGCACCGCCATTCCCGCAGCAATGAAAACGCCCATCTGCACGATGACTGGACCCCACCCGGCCGACGTTGCGAACGTGAGGCCCGCGGCGATCGCCAAAGTTACCAGGTTCAGCAGGACAAGCAGGGCAGCCGGCGGGACACATAGATCCATTGCCCGACAGAAAGCGCGCGGGCTCTTGCGATGCAGAGCTTGCCGGAAGGACTGGGGAGCGGATTCGAGCGCCAGGGCAATATAGCCCCCTTCCCACCGCTTTCGCTGGGCAAGCGTGCCCGACGTTGTGCTGGGATCGCTCCAAATGGTCGCCTCGGGCACCAGGATGGGCCCATTGCCCGCACCCGTCAGGGCGAGTCCAAGTTTCACGTCTTCAACAATGCTCGAATCGGCAAGGCGCCGATGGTCGAACAGCTCCCAGGGGATTGCCATTCCGGTCCCAGTCAGATGCACCGACCCTGCCAGTCTCTGAAGCCCGCGCTGCCTGACAAGATTCCTCAGCATGAAAGCAAAACTGGACAGTGCGACAAATGTGGAAGCGCCAGCCTTGGGCCGAAGCAGATTGACCGCCTGGCACGGCCGGGCACCCGTTTGCGCTGCCACGGCAAGCGCCACGAGGCTGGCTCGGTCGATTGTGCAATCCGCATCAACAACGACGACCGTTGCCGGTGGATTCCGCGCCAAATGCTTTTGCGCGAAGGCGAGCGCAAAGCCCTTCCCGGGATTGGCTGGATCGCTCCGCTCAATCACCTCCACGCCATAGTTCCGGGCGGCGCGAGCCGTCTCGTCGAGGCAATTATCGGCGACGAGCAAGATTTCCGCGAGGCCCCGGGTTTCAGCTTTCAAAAGCGGGAGAGTTTCACAAATGATGCGCTCTTCGTCATGGGCGGGCACGACAATCACTACCCGATCGCGCGGCGAAGGCGCCGTTCCCGGAATCGCCGGTCCTCCACGAATTCCGGCAAGAATCTCTATGGCGAAAAAACCGCTCACCATAACAATCGGCGCGACCAATATGGCAATCAGCAAAGCCACGGCCCATCCCTGTCTGTGCCGATCGGCAAAATGAAAATGCGCATCACTTGCGAGGGCCAGTCGATCAAACTAGGCTTTCCTTTCGATGTCCGCTCGCGATGGCACAATTGAGTCAGACTCTTTGCTAAGCGTTTCGACGTCCAACGGGAAGCGCGAGCCTCGCGCATGGCTGACCTGGTCCAATGCGATCCTCGCGATCGGCGCGGCGGCGATCATCTTGCCTACCATGTTCGACGTTGCCCGGTTCAATTGGTCAACCGAGCAAGGCGGACACGGGCCGATCGTGCTGGTCACCGGGCTCTGGTTGCTTTGGCGCGAAGGGCGAACCATAGACGGGCTTGAGAAACGCCCAGTCGCGGTGCCGGGCCTAATAACATTTGGCTTCCTGATTCTCTACATTGCGGCGCGCATCACCGGCATCATCGAGATCGAAGCGTTCGCGATGTATGGCGCCCTCGTCGCTTCGGCTTTCATGTTTTTGAACGGAAAGGTCCTTCGGCGCATATGGTTTCCGCTATTCTACCTTGCCTTGGCCATCCCCCCCCCGGATTCCGTCGTCGCGGCGATCACCCAGCCGATCAAGATCATGATCTCGCAAGAAGCGGTGAGTTTGCTTTTCAAGCTGGGCTACCCCGTCGCCAGTTCCGGCGTCACAATTCAGATCGCCCAATATGAATTGCTCGTTGCCGCGGCATGCGCCGGCCTTAATTCGATCATCAGCCTGAGCGCGATCTGCCTGTTGTACGTCTACCTCCGCCACCGCTCCGACCCAGCCTATCTCGTGGCCTTGGTCTTGATGATCGTCCCGGTGACGATTTTCTCCAATTTCATTCGGGTGATCTTGCTGATTCTCATCACTTATTATCTTGGAGAAGCGACCGCACAGGGGTTCCTTCACGACTTTGCGGGCCTGCTGATGTTCGGCGTCGCCCTCGTCGCTATCTTTCTTCTCGACGAACTGGTCAGCCCATTATTCAATGCGCGCCGGAGACTTGCGAAGTTGTGAGCCGCGTTCCTCCCGAAATCGACCGTATCCAGCTGGATCGCCGGCGCTTCAGTCTTGGGCTTGCCTTTTTGACGGCGGCCGGGCTGGCGGCATGGGGCACGCCTCGGGTCGCTCTCAATTACCTTGGACAACGCAAACTCGAAGACGTCATTCCCAAGCACATCGGCGAGTGGGAATTCTTGACCGCAAGCGGGCTCGTCGTTCCGCCCGAGGATCAACTGTCGCAAGCCACCTACAGCCAATTGCTGACCAGAGTGTACGCGGATGCCACGTCGCCCGCGATCATGCTGCTTGTCGCGCAGAGCGCGAGCCAGACTGGCGTACTCCAAATCCATCGGCCCGAAGTCTGCTATCCCGCGGGTGGCTACACTTTGTCCCCGGTAACCGCAGTTGATATTGAACTATCAGATCGCAGGTTGCGGGCAAACAGCCTGTCGGCAACAAACCAGCGCGGCACCGAGCATGTCCTGTATTGGACGCGTGTCGGTCGCCACATGCCATCGAGCTGGGCCCAGCAGCGTTGGGCGGTTGCCGAGGACAATCTTCACCAGCTTATCCCTGACGCCGTATTGGTGCGCATTTCCACCATCCATGAGGACCGCGGAGAGGCTCTCGCCACCATAACCCAATTCATTCGATCGCTTTGGGATTCCCTGCCGCCGGAGGTCCGTAACGTCCTGGTCGCCCAAGGCGCCGGCTAGACTTTGGGCCCGACTTGGAACGGCTTGAGAAAATGAACAACGAATCCGACGGTCGCGACAATCAGGAGGATTGCGAGCAAATTCTGACCCTGGTTGCCGAGATAGTTGGCGCATGCGCAACCCAGGCCGGCAACAAGATAATGGAGAATTGAATCTCTAAGCTCAGCCTCCATCGAGCGCTGAAGAAAAAGGACCGCGAGCCCCGCGAACAGCCCCATGGTGACCCAATCATAAATGGTTTCCATGGACCCCACCCCCATCCTAGCGCAGGCTGCGACACTCATGCTATTGGCGACCGCAACAATTTGCAAACGCTAGGAGGTTTTGTGCGCTACCGGGTATCAATTTTGGCGGCTGCGCTCATTCTCTCGGGCTGCGATCGGAAAGCTGAAGGTCAGTCCGTCGCCGTCGTCAATGGGGAGGAGATTACGATCTCCGAACTCAATTCTGAGCTTGGCATGGCCAAATTGCCTCCGGGAATGGACAAGAAGGCGGCGACAACCCAGGTCCTGCAAGCGATGATCGATCGCCGGCTTTTGGCGCAACAGGCGCGAGCCGACGGCCTCGACAAGTCGCCGGAATTCGTTACGCGCCAGCGCCGCGTGACTGAGGATTTGCTGATTGGCATGCTCGCGGCGCGCAAGCTGAATAGTTCCAAGCTTCCGTCGCCCAATGAGGTGGCCAGCTTCGAAGCAAGCCGGCCCGAACTGTTTGCGAAACGCGAGGTTTGGAACATTGAGCAGCTTCGCTACGCTACGCCCCAGGACCCCAATGTCCTGAATCAGATCGCGGCCGCGCACTCCCTGGAAGCGCTGGCGCAGGTGCTGACCGCAAACGGAATTGAATTTAGACGCTCGAAAACGAGCCTGAGCTCGGCGATCGTGCCTCATCCGCTGTACGAAAAAATCGCGTCTCTGCCTTCAGCCGAGCCATTCATCATTCCGGCCGGCTCGCAATCGGTGGCCAACGTCATCGCCTCCAAAGAGGCTACTCCACTGCCGGACGATGCATCGCGGCCGGTTGCGGTTGCCAAGATGCGTCAGGCGCAAGGCGAAAAGGTGATGGAGGGTCATCTGCGGGATCTTCGGGCCAAGGCGAAGATTGACTATAAAGCAGGCTTCGCGCCCAAAAAATAAAGCGGCCGGGACCAGCGGGTGCGGCAGCTATTCTGAAATTCGGTCGTAGCCGCTGCTGTAATAATCGTTGACGCCATAGCCTTCGTTGACGACGCCGCCGCGATATTTGTTGAGGATGACGCCCGCTTGACGGTCTTCCCCCAGCAAAGCCGTGACGTCTTTCAGTTCGCGCTCGGTTGTTTTGCCTTCTTCGGCGACAAGAATGTAGGCGTCGAGATGAACCATCGCGATTGAGGCATCGTCATTGGCGAATACGGGTGGCAGGTCGACAATGAATAAACGGTCCGGTCCCGAAGAGCGCATCGCCTGGAACAGATTCTGCGCGCGTTGCCCGGCCAGGAGCTCCGCCGAGGCCGCAAGCTTGGGTTTTGTTGGAACGATCACGAGATTTTCGCTTTCGAACCGGTAGGCCGTCGGTCGGTCGGCACCGTCCGCATGCTCCAGATATTCGCCTACATTTCCATTCGCCGCCAGGCCGCAAAGAATACTTACCGATCCGCGCCGAAGGTCGAGATCCATGAGATAGGTCTGAACCTTTGGCGTGCGGCTTAGGGACGCCGCAAGGTTGGCTGCAATGAAGGATTTGCCGACCTGCGGCGTCGCGGACACGATGCCAAACATCCGCCAGGACCGTTCGCGGCTCAGTTCGATCAGGCGCGAGCGGATCAGGTTGAAGCTTCGCGAGCGGTGGTCGATGCTGTCGAAGCCATAAATGCCCCACGCCTTGAGCTCCTGAGACGTCGTCGGGATTACCTCGGCCTGGTCCGGCTCGGGCAACACACTCGGCAATGCAGGCGGCTCGTGAATCATCCTATTCCTATGATATTGCCTTGCCAGCGAAAGCCGGGAGGTTTCGGCCGCGCTTGAAGAAGGATTTCCAGCGCGATGGAGTGGCCGAGCCAAGAATTGGAACCAGGCCGAGAACAGGCAGCCCCATAGCTTCGATCTGCGCCGGGCTGCGCAGAGGCTTGGACATGAACTCGGCAGCCAGCGCGAGGAACAACCCGAGCACGATTCCGGCGCCGAGCCCTCCCCAAATGAACAGCGGGCGGTTGGGTGACTGCGGTGCATCAGGAAGATCAGGTGCATCGACCAGCGACAGTCGCTCCGCGCGCTGTTCACCCGCCATGCGAGCACTGTTTTGCGCTTTGAGCAGGTCGATCGAAACGCCCTTATACTGCTCGCGTAACGCGCTTGCCCGGCTTTCGAGCTGCATGGCCTGCTCGAGAATGGCTGGCGCGCGCGCCGATCCAGCCATCGCCGAGCTGGCGCGCCCAATGGCGTTGTTGCGCTGTTGGGAAAGCGATGCGATTGCCGCATTATTCTCCCTGACCTGGTCCTGGACGACGGCCGCCTCACTTTGTTCCGAGCCGCTACGATCCAGTTGGCGCAATTGCCGCAATCGCTCTTGCGCTTGGATAACATCCGGATGGGTGTCGCTATATTGCGCCCGGGCGGCCGCCAATGCCGTTTCGGCCGCAGCGATTTGCGGGTCTTTCTCGGTTCGCCGAGCGGATGCCAGAAGCATACGATTTTGATTTTCGAGGTTGGCGATCTGCGAACTATAGCTTCCCGTATCGATCATCGGTGACAGCCCGCTGCTTGCCAATGCCGACCCGTTGCGTGCCTTCAGACCGGTGATTTCGCCCTCGATTTGGCTGATCTGCGTCTGAAGTTTTCGCGCCTGGTCCTCAAGGAAGCGAACCGACAAGGTTGCCTGGTCCTCGATGTCGTCGCTGTCGATGCGCATGAAATTCGAGACATAGTCTTGGAGAACCGCCTGAGCCGTGGTGGGGTCGGGATAATCAAAGCTCATTGTGATCGCGATTGTCTTGTCGAGGCTCGAACTGGCATCACCAAGGTTGCCCGCAAGGGCGCTGACCATCGTCGCCTCACGCATCTTATTGACCACTTTCGACAGCGGTTTTGAACGGCGCTCCTTGGGATAAAGATCTTTTTCCTGAATGAGGGTGATCAAATCGCCTCGGCTCAGCACGCGCTCCCGGATCTTGGCGATGCGCTGCTCTATGGCCCCCGACACCGGCGATTCGACAATGCTGGATGGCAGATCCTGTGCCTGAACCAGCAAGGTCGCCTTTGACCGGTACATGGTGGGCAGCGTGAACGCGGCGACGACCGCAGCAAGGAATATGACAACAACCGTGCCGGCGATAAGCTTGCGTCGCTGCCATAACATGCTGGGCAGATGGTTGATGAGCCAGCCGGATTGCGGATCACCGGCCAATTGGCTTGAACCGGTCGTCACATCAAGTCCCCAAGCCGGTATCTGACAAAAGCCGAAAGGGTGAAGTCGAATGGAATCGTTCCGGTCGAATTCTGAACAGCCTTGCGCGCGCCCGCGTCGGCGCCTGTCGAGAAGCGGTCGGAAAATTTGTGGCTGAAGGACATGCCGCCGGTGTAATAATTGGTACCCGTGACCTCGGTCCCGAAATTGCCTCCCGAATAATGAATGTAACCCAGCCGGGCCTGGATCGTGTTCTTCAAGTCCAGCCGATTGAAATAATCGATACCGGCTGTCGTCGTTTGCAAGGCCTCCTGGGTGCTTGCAGTTTGGGTCGAATATGACCCCCTGCCGCAGTAGCGCTGGGACTCGGTCGTGCGGCAAATCTCGAAGTCCGCCGACGGGTTAACCGACTTATCATCACCCGTTTCCGAATTGCGGTGAACCACGGACAGGCCACCCGCAACATTGGCCTCCCACCCACCGCTTAAAAGCGTGTGGAGCGTAAGTTGTGGGTTGAACACTGTCGAATTATGGTCAGGCCCTGGATAGTTCGCTCTTTGCACACTCATCTGCGCGCCGCCGGTCGTACGTTCGGAGAATTCGCGCTGCCAGGCGACCGTCCCCGTCACGACGCTGTAGTTCAGATCGTCGCTATCCTTGCTGAAAAAGACATATTGCCCCGATCCCGCGACGGTCAATGTGTCGCGTGCGCTCAATGTCAGCGTTGCCCCGGCCTGGCCCACCAGCCGATATTGGCGCCGGTTGAGGTTGAGCACATTGGCGTCGAAGGAATCGCCCGGCGGGGGTTCCACCCCACCGGGTTCAGGCGGTGGAGGCGCGCTCGGCACTGTGTTGAAGCGATTAATGAGTTGCCCGCCTATGTCGCCGCTGAATTGCGCGTTGGCAAACATCTCGACGAGCTCGGAAACCTGATAGCGGGTGCTGGCATGCAGGTCGAAAATCTGTTTCGAACCATAATCCTTCAAATATGTGGTATTTTCGACATAGCCGGACAGGTCCGTCTCACCTCGCTCGCCGCGGATAGAATGATATCCTGCCGCCGAAATCCGCCCAAAAAAACTGCCGTCGGCGCCCTGGAGCAGAAACGGATTTTGCGAGTATCCCGCCGTTCCGGTTAAATCGACATGGGATTGCGTTTGGGCAATCGCCGCGGTCGGCAAGGCCATTGCGCACAGCAAGACGCAGGGCATCCCGAACGGATTGGACTTGCGGAACCTAATCTGCATCACGGCACAACTAACGTGTCGCCGCTACGGATCGCTGGAATATCGCTGCTTGTGAGGGAGTCCGCCTGGCCTTTCAGGGCGCCGCTGACGCGAATCCTGAAGGTTTGCAATTCCTGACCTTCCTTGCGAACGATGCGGATGTCGGCGATTTGCGCGAATTCGGTCGGACCGCCCGCCATGCTGAGTGCTTCAAGCGCATTCACATAGCGGCCCGGAGTGAAGGTGCCGGGATTGCGGACTTTACCGATCACGGAAAATTGAAAACCCGCGGGGCTTTTCACCGAGACCGTCACTTGCGGGACGGCTCCCCGATACTGGGGTTGCAATCCGGCCGAAATCAGCCGCTCAATTTCCCCCGGAAGCTTGCCCAAGGCGACCACTTGCCCGACCAGGGGAAATGCAAAGGTGCCGTCGGGAAGAACGTGGACCACGCGTTGCAGCCGTTCCTCACCCCAAACCGATATTTCCAGTTCATCGCCGGGATTGATCCGATACGCAGGCATTGCAGCCGCGGGACTGGGTGCCTGTGCCCCGCCCAAAGCTGGCAACGTTATTGCCAGCGCAAATCCGATGACATTGGCGAATGCTCGTTTGTTCACACGCAATCTCTTTCCAACCAAGCCGACAGGCCGGCGCTCGAGCGGAGCGTAATGGAAAATTACCCGAACTAATATAGGTTTCTACGTGGTAGAGTATCCCAGAAATGAACGCCCGAAAGCTTCTCCTTTCCCTCCCCCCGACCGCATTTTTGGTTAGCGCCATCCTGGTAGCGGGGTGCAGCACGGACGCATCGCGCGCCCAGTCTGCTTATGATGACTATATGGTTGCCGCATCCGCCGGCGATCTTGTTGCTGCCCGCGATGCCCTTCTCAAGCTTGTTGCTGTCGACGAGGATGTCGCGGAGTATTGGGTCGACCTGGGCAAGGTTCAGGCCGCGCTTGGATCTTATTCCGATGCCTATTACGCGTTCGCGCGCGCCTTGGAGCTCGACCGAAGTGACCAGGATGTCATCCGGATGTTGACGCAAATCGCGTTGCGCAGCGGCAACATCGACCTCGCCAACGAATATGCGCGCCAGCTCGAGCTGCTTGTTCCCAATGATCCCTCCGTCAATATGA
>DATHFE010000172.1:0-5273 GCA_035318245.1 Sphingomicrobium sp.
TGTCGTGGTTCCCGCCGCCGGCACAGCACCGCGCCCGGATGTCGCCGCTGCCGCGGCCGAAACGCATCCGCTGACCAATCACCTCGTCCGGGTTCTCGACGATTCCGGCAAGGCTGTCGGTCCGTGGGATCCCAAGCTCGATCCCGACACGCTTCGCGGCATGCTCACCCACATGATGACGGTGCGGATTTTCGACGACCGGATGTACCGCGCCCAGCGCCAGGGCAAGACCAGCTTCTACATGAAATGCACCGGCGAAGAGGCAATCGCCGTCGCCGCCGCCACCGCGCTGGCCAAGGACGACATGTGCTTCCCGACCTATCGCCAGCAGGGCCTGCTGGTGGCGCGCGGCTATCCGCTGAAGGACATGATGTGCCAGATTTATTCGAACAAGGGTGACAAGCTCAAAGGCCGCCAGCTGCCGATCATGTATTCGGACAAGGCGCACGGCTTCTTCTCGATCAGCGGCAATTTGGGCACCCAATATCCCCAGGCGGTCGGCTGGGCGATGGCCAGCGCGATCAAGGGCGACAGCCGCATCGCGATGGGCTTCATCGGCGAAGGCGCGACTGCCGAAGGGGACTTCCACGCCGCGCTGACTTTCGCCGCGGTCTATAACGCGCCAGTCGTTCTCGCGATCGTCAACAACCAATGGGCGATCTCAAGCTTCGCGGGAATCGCCGGCGGCGAGCGCTCGACCTTCGCCGCGCGCGCCGTCGGCTATGGCGTCGCCGGGCTTCGGGTCGACGGTAATGACGCGCTCGCGGTCTACGCCGCGACGCGATGGGCGGCCGACCGCGCGCGGTCCAACAACGGCCCGACCCTGATCGAATATTTCACCTACCGCGCCGAGGGCCATTCGACCTCGGACGATCCGACCGGCTACCGCCCCGCGGGCGAGGCCGGGGCCTGGCCGCTGGGCGATCCGGTCGAGCGGCTGAAGGCGCATCTCATCGGGCTCGGCGAATGGGACGAGGAGCGCGACGCCGCGCTGGCTAAATCGATCGATGTCGAAGTCCGCGCCGCGCAGAAAGACGCCGAGAAACTCGGCATCCTGTCCGAGCAGGGCCGCGACAATATTGAGAGCATGTTCGACGACGTTTACGCCGAGCTTCCGTGGAACCTCGTCGAGCAGCGCGACGCCGCGCTCGAAGAAGCCAAGGGCCTGTAGCGATGGCCGTGATGAACATGATCCAGGCGATCAACAGCGCCCACAAGGTGATGATGGACCGCGACCCCGACATGGTCGTGATGGGCGAGGACGTCGGTTATTTCGGCGGCGTGTTCCGCGCCACCGAGGGCCTGCAGCGCGAGTTCGGCAAGACCCGCGCGTTCGACACGCCGATTTCAGAATGCGGGATCATCGCCATCGCGGTTGGCATGGCGGCGTACGGGCTGAAACCCGTCGCGGAAATCCAGTTCGCCGATTACATTTACCCCGGTTACGACCAGATCGTCAGCGAAGTCGCCAAGATGCGCTATCGCACGGCGGCCGAATGGACCATGCCGATGGTCATCCGATCACCTTATGGCGGGGGCATCTTCGGCGGCCAGACTCACAGCCAGTCACCCGAAGCTTTGTTCACCCATGTCGCGGGACTGAAGACGGTGATCCCGTCCAATCCGCACGACGCCAAGGGCCTGCTGATCGCGGCGATCGAAGATCCCGATCCGGTGGTCTTCTTCGAGCCCAAGCGAATCTACAACGGCCCGTTCGACGGCCACCACGACCGCCCGGTGACGCCCTGGGCCAAGCACGCCGCGAGCGAGGTTCCCGACGGGCATTACACCGTGCCGCTCGGCAAGGCTGCGATCGTCCGCCCCGGCGAGGCGCTGACCGTGCTGACCTACGGCACGATGGTCCATGTCGCTTTGGCCGCGGTCGAGGAAAATGGCGTGGACGCCGAGGTCATCGACTTGCGCACCTTGTGGCCGGTCGACATCGCCGCGATCGAACAATCGGTCGAGAAAACCGGCCGCTGCCTGGTCGTCCAGGAAGCCACCCGTACCAGCGGCTTCGGCGCCGAGCTTTCGGCCCTGGTCCAGGAACGCTGTTTCTATCATCTCGAAGCGCCGGTGGTCCGCGTCGCGGGGTGGGACACGCCCTACCCGCACGCTTATGAATGGGCCTATTTCCCCGGCCCCGTGCGCATGAAGAAAGCCCTTGAGAAAGTGATGGCGGACTGATGGCAACCTTTCTGTTCAAGCTGCCCGACATCGGCGAAGGCATCGCCGAGGCCGAGATCGTCGCCTGGCACGTCAAGGTCGGCGACCGCGTCGAGGAAGACCAGCAGCTCGCCGACATGATGACCGACAAGGCCACCGTCGAAATGGAATCGCCGGTCGCCGGAACGGTGCAGAAACTCGCCGGAGAAGTTGGCGACCAGATCGCGATTGGGTCTGTACTGGTCGAGATTGAGACGGAAGGCACGGCGCCTGCGGAAACAGAAGTCCCGCTGGGCGACGGCACGGTCGAACCGACCAAGGCAATGGAAGAAGAAATCCCGACCACGGCGGTTGAAGATGCGCCGCCAACCAAAAAAGCAGAAAAAGAACCGTTGGTGTCGAGCGAAGTCGAGACACCTTCCCAGCGTCCCTCGACTTCGCTCGGGACGAACGGTGTTAGTTCAAAGGTTTTAGCCTCCCCCGCCGTGCGCCAGCGCGCCCGTGACCTCGGCATCGACCTCGCCGAAGTCAAAACCACCTCCGACCGCGTCCGCCACGCCGATCTCGACGCCTACCTTCTCTACAATGGTGGCAGCGTATCCACCGGCGGCACGCCCAAGCGCTCCGACGAAACGATCAAGGTCGTCGGCCTCCGCCGCAAGATCGCCGAGAATATGCAGGAGGCCAAACGCCGCATCCCGCACTTCACCTTGGTCGAGGAATTCGACGTCACCGCGCTGGAAGAAACCCGGGCGATGATGAATAGCGACCGCGGCGACCAGCCCAAGCTGACGCTGCTGCCCTTCCTGATCGTCGCCATGGGCAAAGCGCTCAATGACTGGCCGATGCTCAACGCGACCTTCGACGACGACGCGATGGTGCTGACCCGCCACGGCGCGATGCACCTCGGCATGGCGACGCAGACTCCCGGTGGCCTGATGGTCCCGGTGATCCGCGACGCCCAGAACAAGAGCGTGTGGCAGCTGGCCCGCGAAATCCTCCGCCTCGCCGAGGCCGCCCGCAGCGGCAAGGCATCGCGAGACGAATTGATGGGATCGACCATCACTCTCTCCAGCCTCGGCCCGATGGGCGGCGTTACTTCGACCCCGGTCATCAACCGGCCCGAAGTCGCGATCATCGCCGTCAACAAGGTCCGCGAGATGCCGGTCATCGTCGATGACGAGTTGGAAGCGCGCAAGCTGATGAACCTGTCGCTGTCGTGCGATCACCGGGTGGTCGACGGCTGGGACGCAGCAAACTTCATGCAGACGATGAAAGCCCTGATCGAAAACCCGATCCGTCTATTATCCGCCTGAAAGGAAAAGCCCCGGCCCTCCACGAATGGAGAACCGGGGCTCGGCACACTTAGACTGCGATTGTCTCGGCGACCTTCAGGTCCTGGTTTTCGAAACGCTCGCCGACCATTTCCTCGCTCTTCGCCCACAGCGCCTTCGCATGCTCCGGGTCGAGCGCGTAGGGCCGGACGCCCTCGCTGATCGCGCTGATCGCCGCTTCGGTGATGTTGGTCGTCACATGGCAATTCTCGCAATAACGCCCGCCGACCTCGTCGGCATTCGCGACCGCGCCCGCCCACACCGACGTCGCGGCGCCCTGCGGGATGGTCTTGAACTCGAACGGCGGTTTGCCCTCTTTGGCGAGGTCCGCGTTCAGGGTTGCGATCATGTTCGGCAGCGCGTCCCCATCCATGTAGCGGTCGAGCTCGGTCTGGATGCCGCCGGGGTGGACCGCCGTTGCGCGCACGCCGCGGTGCTTGTGCCGCCGGTCGAACTCGACCGCGAACAGGATGTTGGCGGTCTTCGAGCGGCCGTAGGCGACGAACGGGTCGTAAGGCGTATGCTCGAAGTTGGGGTCGTCGAGGTCGACGTCGGAGAAGCGGTGGCCCGACGAGGCCAGGTTGACCAGCCGCCCGCCGTCTTTGATCAGCGGCGCGATCCGGTTGACCAGCACGAAGTGGCCAAGGTGGTTGGTCCCGAACTGCCGTTCGAAGCCGTCGGCGGTATGCTCGAACGGAGTCGCCATGACTCCGGCATTGGCGATCACCAGGTCGAACTTGCGGCTGTCGGCCAGCAGCTGGTCGGCGCCAGCGCGCACACTCTTCAAGTCGGCAAGATCGATCTCCACCAGCTCGACATTTTCAGCACCCGCATCCTTGAGCGCGCGCTCGGCCTTGGCGAGATCGCGCGCGGTTCCGACGACCTCGGCGCCATGCGCCGCAAGCGCCCGCGCGGTCTCGACTCCGAGCCCCGCCGACACGCCAGTCACGAGCACGCGCTTGCCGGTGAGATCGACTCCGGCGAGCACTTCGTCAGTGGTGGATTGGGCTCCAAATAATTTCGTCACATTCATCTCCATCGGTACATTCAACTGGGGAAAGCGACCTCGGTTCCGCCGCCGCGGGGGTTGCGGACCGGCGAACGAATCACTAAACTGGAGGACGCCTCCGCTTAAATACGGAGGGTTCCTCCGTTTATCAAGAGGCAATTTTCGTGACCTCCGATTCCGCCCCTGCCCGCAAGCCCCGCGCCGACGCCGAGCGCAACCGCCAGCGCCTGATCGAGGCAGCGCGCGCGGCGTTTAGCGCCAGCGGCACGTCCGTCAGTCTCGAGGAGATTGCGCGCTCGGCCAGGGTCGGCATCGGCACGCTCTACCGCCACTTCCCCACGCGCGATGTCCTGATCGCGGACGTGTACCGGAGCGAGGCCGCAAGGCTCGCCGAGGCGGCGCGCGAGCTCGCCGAGACCGAGCCACCGCTCGACGCCCTGCGCAGCTGGCTGCTGCTGTTCGTCGATTATCTCGAGACCAAGCTGATCCTCGTCGAGGCGTTCAAGTCGGTGGTCGGGGACACCTCGCAGCTCACCGCCGCGACGGTCGACCTTTTGACCTCGTCGGTGACCCTGCTCGCCGATCGCGCCATGGAGAGCGGCGACATCGCCCGCGATGGCATCGACCCGCTCGACCTGCTGCGCGCGCTCACCGGCGTCGCGATGGCCGGCGCCGGACCCGACTGGCATTTGGCCGCGAGGCGGATGATTGATGTGCTGCTTGCCGGATTAAAGCCCTGAACGAAAAAGCCCCGGCCCTCCACA
>DATHFE010000173.1:0-4518 GCA_035318245.1 Sphingomicrobium sp.
GATGTCGACGGCAAGGTGCGGTTCGCCCACACGCTTAACAATACCGCGCTGGCGAGTCCGAGGATTCTCGTGCCTTTGCTCGAGAATCACCAGACCGAGGACGGGCGGGTGCGGCTGCCGAAGGCGCTGCGCGACCTGATGGGCGGCGGCGAATTTCTGTAAGGCCGGACGACGCAGCGCCACCAAAGTGGATGCGGCTGGCGGAAGCTGCGTGGCTAGGCGCTCGGGCGTGGCGCGGGATCGGGCATTTGGGCCCACGCGGCCCCAAGGACGGACCGCCGGCCATGGTCATCCCCGGCTTCATCGCCAACGACCGGACGACGATGGAATTGCGCCGCGCGCTTGCGGCTGGCGGATGGCGAACCTATCCGTGGGGGCTCGGCTGGAATAAGGGCGCGAAACCCGACACGATCGAACGGCTGATCGCGCAATTGGCGGCGATCGACGATCGGCGGCCGGTACTTTTGGTCGGCTGGAGCCTTGGCGGGGTCTACGCGCGCGAAGTGGCGAGGGCTGTGCCCGAACGGGTCCGCGCGGTCGTTACCCTGGGCTCGCCATTTTCCGGCGACCCGCACGCCAACAATGTCTGGCGGCTGTATGAATGGATTGCCAAGCACAAGGTCGACGACCCGCCGATCCCGCACAATTCAACCAAGCCGCCGGTGCCGACGCTGGCAATCTGGTCGCGCAAGGACGGCATCGTCGCGGTGGCTGCGGCGCGCGGACTTGAGGGAGAAAGCGACGTGGATGTGGAGTTCCACTGCGGCCACATGGCGTTCGGCGTGTCGCGGCGGGTGGCCAGGCATGTGGTGCGCGAAATCCATAGCTTCCTGAAAAAGCGCCTTTAATCATCAGGGTTGTTGTTTCGGTAACGAACAGACCTCATCTTAGGGGCATGAAGCTGGAGCGGGTCCAGATGGCCGGTATCGCCGGCGCGATTGATCCCGACGACATTGCACCGTCGGGCTGGTCGCGTATGCGCGAAATCGCCTGGCATATTCCGCGCTACGTCGCGGGGCTGGGTCCGCTCGGGCCGCGCGGGCCCGAAGATGGACCGCCGGCGCTGGTGCTGCCGGGTTTTCTTGCCAGTGATCGGACGACGATGGATCTCCGCCGGGCGCTCGCCCACGTCGGATGGCGGGTTTATCCGTGGGGTTTGGGGCTTAACCTTGGCGCCAAGAAGGACACGCTCAAGTTGCTGGGGCAGCAGCTGGAAGCGATTTACGATGGGCGACCGGTGTTGCTGGTCGGCTGGAGCCTTGGCGGGATGTTCGCGCGCGAGCTGGCGCGGCTCTATCCGGATAAGGTGCGCGCGGTGGTGACCTTGGGCTCGCCATTCTCGGGCAACCTCAAGACCAACACCAACGTCCGGGAATTATATGAAAAGATTGCGGGCCACGACGTCGATAACCCGCCCTTCCCAAGGAGTGCTGCCAAGCCGCCAGTGCCAACGCTGGCCTTCTGGTCGCGGAAAGACGGGATCGTTGCGCCGCGCGCGGCGCGCGGGCTCGAGAATGAGGTCGACAAGTCGGTCGAACTGGACACCTACCACGTCGGCTTTGCGCTGTGGCGCCCGGCGCTGAGCCGGATGGTCGCCGAAGTGCGCGCGTTCCTGACCCAGATCGAGGGAAAACCGCCCTTCCCCTATAGCCGGTTGACTCCCTGACCCAGTCTCGCGGTATAAGAACAAAAGCAGAACAGAAACGTTGCGAGTCGTGTGGCGACAGGTCTTTCCCTGGTTGCCGGCGGGAGCATCGCGAACGGACCGTTCGGGGAACGGTTCGCCGAGCAATGCTCCCGGCCGGCTGAAGCGTCCCATTCCAGGAGGATTGTGCGAGCGCTTCGCCCTGCCTGCAAGTCCCAAGCCGACGCTTTCGGAACTGTTCGCCACGCATCCGCGGGATGGCGGGGCGACGGGGTTTCTGCTCGCCCAACTGGAACGCGGAAAGCCATTGTTATGGGTCCAGGAGCGGATGGCGATTCTTGAGGCGGGGCGAATCTATCCGCCGGGCATCCCCTTCGCTGACATCATCCATGTGGAAGCACGGAACGCGCAATCCGCGCTGTGGGCGATGGAGGAGGGCTTAAGATGCGCCGCGCTGGGCGCCGTGATTGGCGAGCTGTGGGGCGACCCCAAGGCGCTGGATTTCACCGCGACGCGGCGGCTCGCTGTGGCATCCGAGAAGAGCGGTGTCGCAGCGTGGCTGGTGCGGCTTGGCGGATCGCCGAATTTGAGCGGGGCGCGGATGCGCTGGCGGGTGGCGAGCGTGGCCAGCCTGGCCAATCCATTCGATCCGCGCGCGCCGGGCGCGGCGGCGTGGGACGCCGAATTGTTCCGGGCGCGCGGCGAGGCCCCGGGGCGCTGGGCGGTAGCGTATGACCGAGAGGCGAATCATTTCCATCTGGTGGCCGCGGCTAGCGATCGAGCGGTGGGCGAGAACGCACAACGCGTCGCCTGACGCGGCGGTGGTGCTGGTGATCGACGCGACGCATGGCCAGATGATCCACGCCGCAACAGGGACGGCGCTGGAGGCAGGCGCACGGGTCGGCGTCCGGCTGACCGATGCGCGCGCGCTGAGCCCCGAGCTGGTGGCGATGCCGGCCGATGTCGCCGGTGATACGGCGCTGGTCGAGCGGCTGGCGCGCTGGGCGGGGAGATGGTCGCCATTGGTCGAGATCGACGGGACCGATGGCTTGCGCATCGACGTGACCGGCGGGGCGCATCTGTTCAGCGGGGAGGCGCGGCTGGTTGAGGATGTGGTTCAACGGTTCGCGGGGCTTGGACTCACGGCAAGGGTAGCGATTGCGCCGACGGCCGGGGCGGCTTGGGCGTTGGCGCGGTTTGGGCGCGGCGGAAATCTGTGTCCGCCGGACGATGCCGCGGCGATGCTCGCGCCATTGCCGGTCGCGGCGCTGCGGCTGCCGCCGGGGCCGACGCAGGTGCTCGAACGATTGGGACTCAAGATCATT
The DNA here is from genome assembly GCA_035318245.1 of Sphingomicrobium sp. Lineage (GTDB taxonomy): Bacteria > Pseudomonadota > Alphaproteobacteria > Sphingomonadales > Sphingomonadaceae > Sphingomicrobium. The sequence continues at coordinate 2,971 of DATHFE010000173.1, forward strand.
GGGTCGCTTGCGAAAGTGCCGCGGCGGTCGCTGGCTCGGCGGTTTCGTGAGGCGGACAATCCGCTCGACGCGCTCGACCGGATGCTGGGGCTGAGGCCCGAGCCTTTGTCGGCGACCCCGGCCGAGCCGCCGCCTCGCGCGGCATTCCGGCTGGCCGAGCCGGTCGCCGATCCGGCGGTGATGGGACAGGCGCTGGCGCGGATGGCTGATCCTTTGTGCCGTGAGTTGGCGCAGCGAAGGCTGGGGGCGCGGCGGGTGGCGTTCCTGGCCTATCGGATCGACGGCGAGGTCGGCGAGGTCGAGGCCGAAACCGCCTTGCCGACGCGCGATCCGGCGCATCTGGTACGGCTGCTGGGGGAGCGCGTCGGGATGCTCGACCCGGGCTATGGGTTCGACGGGTTCGCGCTGGTGGCAAAATGGTGCGAGCCGCTGGACGCGGCGCAGGACGCGCTGATCGGCGATCCTCCGCGTGAGTTGCAGATGGCGCGATTGATCGACCGGTTGACGGTGCGGCTGGGCGCGAACCGGGTGCGTCGCCCGGCGCCCTATGCCAGCCATTTGCCTGAGCGGGCGAGCGGGTGGCGGCCCTGTGTCTCCTCCTCCGGCTTTCCGGGGGAGGTGGCGCGCGAAGCGCGACGGAGGGGCCCCTCCACCATCCGCTCTTCGGCGGATGGTCCCCCTCCCCTGCAAATGCAGGGGAGGAGACCCGAACGCCTGCTCGACCAGCCCGAGGCAATCGCGGTAATCTATGCCACGCCGGAAGGCATGCCGCGGCGGTTTATCTGGCGGCGCGGGGTGCATGACATCACCCGGGTCGAAGGACCCGAGCGGATCGCGCCCGAATGGTGGCGCCAGCCGGGCGGCACGCGGCTGCGCGATTATTACCGGGTCGAAGACAATGCCGGCCGCCGCTTCTGGATTTATCGCGAGGGCGTGATTGGAGACGGGCGCGGCGGGGCGCCTGAGTGGTATATGCACGGGCTGTTCGGCTGATGCCCGAGACCAGCAGTCTCGCACGCAAGAAACTGGTGCGGCGCGACGACATGCCGCCCGCGCCGATCGCGCCGGCGAGCTATGTCGAGTTGGGGGTGACGACGCCATTTTCCTTCCTGCGCGGGGCGTCGGATGCGATCGAGCTGGTGCTGACCGCTTTGGGGCATGGGATGGACGCGATCGGGGTCGCCGACCGCAATACGCTGGCCGGCGTGGTGCGGATGCACAGCGCGGCCAAGGGCGCGGGGCTGAGGCCGCTGATCGGGTGCCGGATCGATCCGGTCGATTGTCCGTCGCTGCTTGCCTATCCGAGAGACCGCGCGGCCTATGGGCGGCTGTCGCGGATGTTGAGCCTGGGCAAGATGCGCAGTGCCAAGGGCGAGTGCGACCTCAAATTAAGCGAAGTCGCGCTGCACGCAGAGGGGATCGCATTGATCGCCATGCCGGGCGAAGATCTTGACGCGTTCGAGGCGGCTTTGCCGGCGACGGCGGATGCGTTGCCGGGAATGCGGTACGTCGCGGCGGCGCATTTGTATCGCGGGGACGATCTGGCGC
>DATHFE010000174.1:0-9708 GCA_035318245.1 Sphingomicrobium sp.
CGCCGAGATTGTCGAGGATGACGATGATCGCGATCGCGAACAAAGCGACGCTGACCAACACCCGGATGATCGACAGGGCGTTACCGAGCGTGGATTCGCCGGGATGCTCGCCGACGCGGCGGCTGATCGCGCCGATAATCAATTCGCGGGCCCACACCGCCGCCTGGAGCGCGGCGGCGATGATTAACAAGACATCCGTGACGCGCGTGATCCGAGCCGGCGCGTCGGCGTAGGACATCACGATGTCGAGCGCGGCGGCGATCATGAACAGCAGGCTGGTGCGGGCGAGCACGCTGCCGACGACGCCTTGCCAGGTCATCCGGTCGGGATCGCGAGCGACGATCCTTTCGCCGATCCAGCGGAGGATGAGCATGATCCCGACCAGTCCCGCGGCGATCAAAGTGCCGAGGATCAGGCGATCGGCATTGGCGGTAAACCAGTTGAGGGTGGCGGTCATGACAGCGTCATGGCGGGCGCGCCGCGACGGATCAAGCAGTCGCTGCCTTGCGCGGCTTTCTGGCGAGGAATTTGAGCAGGCCGACCTCCGCCGAGGCCAGCCGTTTGCGCGCTCTCGGGCGCTTCATTCCGCGCAAGGGATCGCGCGGGCGATCCTTGAGCGTGTCGATCAGCGCTGGATGGACGTAGGACTTGCGGCTCATCGCGGCGGTGTTGCCGAGCGCTTCGGCGACCGGCTCAATCAACGTCTTCAGGCTGATGCGATCTTCGCCGGCCTTCAACAATTGGTCGAAGGCGATGACGCTGGCGCCCCAGGTTCGGAAATGCTTGGCGGTGAAATCGCCGCCGGTGGCGTCGCGTATGTAGTCATTGACGTCGGATGAGCTGATCGCCTGCGGCTCGCCGTCGCCGTTGACATATTGGAACAGCATCTGGCCGGGAAGATCCTGACACTTCCTAACTATGCGTTTGAGGCTGGCGTCGGTGATGGTCGCTTCGTGGACGATGCCGTGCTTGCCTTTGAAGCGCATCGTCATCTTGCCGCCCCGGCTGCGGATGTGGCGCCCGCGCAATGTGGTCGCGCCGAAACTGTTATTGTCGCGGGCATATTCCTCGTTGCCGACGCGGATATGTTCCTGGTCGAGCAGGCGCACAACCGCGGCAAGCACAGTATCGCGCCCGAGCTTGCGGCGCTTCAGATCCGCTTCGACGCGGCGGCGCAATTTGGGCAGGGTGGCGCCGAATTCGCGTGTGCCTTCATATTTTGAGGCATCCTGCTTCGCCCGGTAATCGGCGTGGTAGCGGTACTGCTTGCGTCCTCGAGCGTCCTTGCCAGTGGCCTGGATATGGCCATCCGGATCGGGGCAGAACCAGGCGTCGCTATAGGCCGGGGGCAGGGCGATGGCGTTCAATCGGTCAATCTCATCGCGATCGGTGACGCGCTTGCCTTCGGTGTTGAAATAGCCCCACGCCCGACCGATTTTCTGGCGGGTGATGCCCGGGTCATTGTCGCTGCTGTGCTTGAGCATCTTTCGGCCAGTCTTGACGTTGATCGGTGGAAATGGACGGCGAGCGGCGTGGGTTCCGCTTTGTCACTTGGAATTGAAGGGAATTTTTGATGCCCGCGATCGGCGAAGCCAAAATCCTGATCATCGCGACCGACGGGTTCGAAGAATCGGAGTTGTTCGGGCCGCGCGAGATTTTGATGCAAAAAGGCGCGGAGGTGCGTCTGGCGTCGCCATCCAAGACTCCGATCCAGGCCACTGTTCACGACGATCCGGGGAAGACGATCCGTCCCGACCTTGTGATCGATGATGCCAGAATGGATAATTTTGACGCGTTGCTGTTGCCCGGAGGGGTGCGCAATCCCGATGCGCTGCGCACCAATAGGGCCGCGGTCGCGCTAATCAGGGCGTTCGCCGATGCCGGCAAGCCGGTTGCGGCGATCTGCCATGGACCGTGGCTGCTGGTCGAGGCGGACGTGGTGCGGGGGAGGCGGGTGACGAGCTGGCCGTCGATCCGGACCGATTTGCGCAACGCTGGTGCCCAGGTGGTCGACGAGGCAGCGGTGACTGACGGCAATATCATCACGAGCCGCGAACCGGACGATGTGCCTGCCTTTACCGAAGCCCTGATCGAGCTGATCGAAGCCGCCTAACCGAACGGCAAGGTTTTCCCTGTAACCGCGGCTGATGAGCAAGACGCAGCAGGACAATGCAGGGTGGCTATTTGACTTGGGAGGCGCGTCAGCGCTGTCCGGGGCGGCCGGTTTTGCGTTTTTCACGCTTGGGCCGCCCGATCTCCTCCCGTTTGGCGCGGCAGTTGCGGCAAGCCTGACATTCCTTGCCGCTTATCTGCTGCTCAAACGCATCGGCGATGATCCGACAGATTTGCCATTAAGCGAATTCGCACCCACCGAAATCGAAGTCCAGCCTGAGCCGGAGGCGCTTCTGCTCGATGATATTCTGGCGAGCATGGGGCCGAATTCGCGGGTTGTGCGACTGTTCGCGCCGAACCAAATGCCGACTGCTGGGCAATTGAAGCAGCGGATCGACCAGCACATCGGGGACGCGCGCGACAGCGACGCCGCGGATGCCCTGCACCAAGCGTTGGCCGATATTCGCAGGTCATTGCGCTAACTTACTCACCGACCGTCAGGGCTTCGATCGCAACCAGGACCGATCCGTCGGACTGCGACACCGGCGCTTCCGCCAGCGCAATGTCGGCGACAATCTGGCCCGGAATGGTGAATTCGGCGTCTTCCAGTCCATCGGCGATCATCGCCACGACGTGATCCGCGCCGGGCCCGGTCACTCGGAAAGCCGCCTCGTGGCGCTCGCCGAAGAAGGTCAGCGACTGCCAGTCCACGGACTTCCAGTCGCAAATCAGGATTCGATCTCGCTCGACTCCGGTCCTGGCGAGGATTGCGCGCAGCAGGCCGGACGCGGCAACCGACAGGCGGGGTTTCATCATTCGCCGCGCTCCAGATAGGCGCGGACCCGGGCGACGGTTGGCGGCCGCGGCTCGCGGCCATTGCGCAAATCAAACACGAAACGCGGGTCGCCCATCGACTCGCGTCCAAAGCGCGCAGCCGTAACGCTTGTCCGGCGGAGAAATTTCTCCACCTCCCTCAGTAGATACATCGTTGATCCCCACCCTCAGGGCGACTCGGCAATCATTCATTTCCAACGTAATTCCTACTTGTCTAGGCAAATGCCTATTACTAAGGACTCGTTATGGTTATCGGTGCTCGGGAAATACTGGAACGATTGTGCATGGAGCGTGGCGAGGACTTCGCCGGGCTTTCGCGTCTGATTGGCCGGAATGCCGCGTATATACAACAGTTTGTCCGACGCGGTGTGCCCAAGAAATTGAGCGAATCGGATCGTCGGAAACTGGCTCGATATTTCTCCGTTCCGGAGTCGATGCTGGGGGGTCCCGAAGGCGATTATGACATGGCGCAATCGAGCCTGGTGCCGGTCATGCAGAGCGCCGTGAGAGCATCGGCAGGTCCGGGCGCGATTCCCGCGGCGGAGTCGACTCGGCCTTATTTTGCATTCGACGAACGCTGGCTCAAACGGCTGACATCGTCGCCTTCGGGGCAATTGTCGCTCATCCGTGTCGAGGGCGATTCAATGGCGCCGACCTTGGTCGATGGTGACGACATCTTGATCGACCGCAACGATGGCAATGACCGCTTGCGCGACGGACTCTATGTGCTGCGCGTCGATGAAGCTTTGGTGGTCAAGCGGCTCGCCTTGCATCCGATCGCGCGGCGGGTGACGGTCCAGTCGGATAACCCTGCTTATTCGGACTGGCCCGATTGCCATTTGAAGGATGTGCATTGCATTGGCCGGGTGATCTGGGCCGGCCGCAAGGTCGCCTAACCGCGCCGGCGGTCGATCAGCCAGACGGCGATGGCGATTGCGATGCCGACGCCGGTGCCGACCAAAGTACCAAGCATGGGCTGACCCGTGGCGATGCCGGCGCCGATGCCGGCGAAGATTGCCAGGATGAGCAGGCATCCGCCGGCATGGGTCGTACGCGTTCGCATCCCGCCCCCTTACAGCACGCGCGGTGCTTCGCCAGTGCGCCTCACAAAAGCATGGTGAACGATCTGTTGAGGACATTTGTCGGCAGTCGCGAAAGGGGGCGCGGGTTAACCCCTTGCGCATGGACACTCCTTTCATCACTGGTCGCGACGCACTCGCCGACGCCTCGAATTTGATCGACCAGTTCGGAGACGATGCCGGGTTCGAAGCCGCGATGCGTGCCGAAACCAGCCGTGACGCACATAATGTTGTGCGATTTTGCCATTGGCGGCAGATCGAGCGCATCATCGCCACGTTGTCGAGCGAGGATATCCGCGGCACTGTGCATTAGACGTTTTTGTTGCTCGCTACGCTCGAGACCGCACCAGCCCGCGCCCCCACCCGGCCACCCACGGCACGATATTCTATGGGTGGCCGGGTGGGGGCGTGGGCTGGTGCCGCACATTGACACAAGAACAATACTGGCGCGGTTCAGGAGGGCTGGCTAGGCTGGCCTCATGGATTCCAGACAGTTGGGGAGGGGCATCGCGGTGGCGATGGCCGCGGCGGGAGCGGGGTTGGCGCTTGGTCCGCCGGCGTTCGCCCAAGAGCCCATGCCGTCGTCGAGCGAACTCGACCCTTCGGCACCGCTTGATCCGATACCCGACTTAGGGGTCGCATGGCCCGACCTGCAGGCCGAAGAGCCCGCAATTCTTCCGCCAGAAACGACCGATCATTCGGCCGCGCCGCCGGCGGCTTCCGGGCAGATCGACGATAGCGCCGCGGCGCGGCGCTATGTCGTCGCGCTCAACGGCGTCGATCAGGCCGTCGATGCGGATTTGCTGAAGGCGTTCCGTCAGCAATCCGCGTTGGAAGGGGGAATCAAGAAGCCCGCCAATGCGGCCCAGATCGATCGGAGGGCGAGGGCCGACTCCGATCTTTTGGCCGAATTGCTTCGCGCCGAGGGATTTTACGATGCGCGGGTTGAGCCGCGGATTGAAGTCAGCGGCGCCGAGGACCAGAACAGCGTGGCGGCCGTGACAGTGTTTCTCGATGCCGTGCCGGGAGAGCAATATAAGTTTACCTCGGTGGAGCTGCCGGGGCTCGAAGGCGCTGGCGCGGACGAGTCCGAACTGCGGGAGAAATTTGCGATCAAGACCGGTGATCCGGTGGTCGCCAAAGACGTCATCGCGGCCGGCATCGCGCTCAAGGTTGCGCTCGGCCAGCGGGGATTCGCTACGGCCAGGATCGGCGATCAGGACATCCTTATCGATCATGAGGCGCGAACCGCACAGCTCGTGCTGCCGGTCGAGCCGGGACCGGTAGCCCGGTTCGGCGAGATCCGCGTCACCGGCCAGCCGCCATTGGGCGCGCGCCATGTCGAGCGGATCGCACGGTTCAAGCCCGGTGACCGCTTCAAGCAATCCGAAGTCGATGACCTTCGCCGCGCCCTTGTCGCGACCGGTCTGGTATCGACGGTCGAAGTCAAGGTGACACCGGCCAGCAGCAGCCAGGTGGTCGACCTCGACGTGCACTTGGAACCGGCCCCGATGCGCACGATCGCCGGCGAGGTGGGCTATGGCACCGGCGAAGGCTTGCGCGCCGAGGCCAGCTGGCAGCACAGGAACTTCTTCAATCCCGAGGGCGCGCTGACCGTGCGTGGCGTGGTTGGGACGCAGGAGCAACTGGCGGCGGTCTCCTTCCGGCGGAACAATTTTCGGCAGCGGGACCAGGTCCTCAATGCACAGATTTCCGCGAGCAATGTCGATCGCAAGGCGTTTGCGGCGAAGACCCTGCTGCTGTCGGGTGGTATCGAGCGGCAGAGCAATTTCATCTGGCACAAGAAATGGACGTGGAGCCTTGGCGGCGAATTGGCGCTGTCCGATGAGCGCGACACAATCGAGTCGACCGGTGAGGCCCGGCGGCGCAAATTCTTCATCGCCGCAGTGCCGGCGACCCTTGGATATGACGGCAGCGACGATTTGCTCGACCCGACGAAGGGCTTCCGCCTTCTTGGCCGGCTCAGCCCGGAAGTGTCGTTCCAGAGCGGAACTCTGACCTATGCGCGGGCGCAATTCGACGCGTCGGCATATCATCCGCTGTCGGATCGGGTGGTCGCCGCGGGAAGGGTGCGGCTTGGCACGATCGTCGGTGCGAGTCGCGACCAGATAGCCCCGTCGCGGCGCTTCTATGCAGGAGGCGGCGGATCGGTGCGCGGCTATGGCTATCAGCAATTGGGCCCGCGCGACGCCGACAACGACCCGATCGGCGGGCGCAGCCTGGCCGAATTTGCTCTGGAAACGCGGATTCGCGTTGGTGGCGTCTTCGGGATCGTGCCTTTCTTCGACGGTGGCACGCTGTCGACCAGCGCCACGCCGAGCATGAAGGATTGGCAGTTCGGCGCGGGAATCGGGGCGCGTTATTATTCCTCCTTTGGGCCAATCCGGATCGACGTCGGCACGCCGCTTAATCCGCAAAAGGGCGATGGTCGGGTGGCGGTAACAGTGTCGCTCGGCCAGGCTTTCTAGGTGGCGACCGAGGAATCCATCGTCGAGCTTGAGGCGGGCGTTGCGCCCGTTCCGGTACGGCTGCGGCGCAATTGGGCGCGGCGGCTGCTCGACGAATTGGTGGCGCTGATCGCGGCGCTGCTGTTGCTGGGTGCGGTTGGGCTGGTGCTGCTCGACACGGCCCCCGGGCATCGCTTCATCGTCGACCGGATTGCGCAGCTGGAAACAGCATCGGGCCTGAGGATCAGTATCGGCCGGATCGACGGGTCGGTGTTCGGCGTGTCGCGACTCAAGAATGTCCGCGTCGCCGACAGCCAGGGCGTCTTCCTGACCTCGCCCGAAATCCTGCTCGACTGGTCGCCGGGAGCATGGCTGTACAACGCGCTGCATATCGACCGGCTGGAAGCGCATCGCGTGACGCTTTTGCGGCTGCCCAAACTCAAACCGAGCGCGAAAAAAGGTCCCATCCTGCCCGGCTTCGATATTCATATTGGATCGCTCAGGATCGACCGGCTCGAGCTGCAGAAGGGCGTGACCGGCGTTCCACGGGTCGGCCAGGTGCGAGGGTCGGCCGAAATCCGCGCTGGACGGGCGATGATCGATCTTGGCGCGGCTTTGCAAGGCGATGGCGACCGGATCGCGCTCAAGCTCGACGCCGAGCCCGATCGCGATCGGTTCGACCTCGACGTTCGGGTCCGCGCTCCGGCAAACGGATTGGTGCCCGCCATGTTCGGGTCGAAGCGGCCGCTCGACCTGGTGATCGACGGGCAGGGTAGCTGGACTCGATGGCGCGGGTCGGCGGCGCTGGACATGTCTGGGCGGCCGACGGCGCGGCTGGCGCTGGGCGTCGACAAGGGGCGCTATCGGCTGGCGGGAACGCTTGCTCCGGGGCAATTCCTCAAAGGCAAATTGATGCGGCTGACCACGCCGCAGATTCGCGTCGAAGGCGCGGCGACACTTAAGGACCGGCAGCTAGACGGCCAGCTGACGCTTTTGTCGCCGTCGCTGCGCGCGGTGACCAAGGGCGTCGTCGATCTCGCCGAGAATCGATACCGGGATGCGCGTGTCGGGGTCGACCTGCTGCGTCCGTCGGCACTGTTCCCCAACATGACGGGCAAACAGGTGCGGATGGTTTGGACGCTGGACGGCCCGCTCGCGACCGCGACTTACGCGTATCGCCTGACATCGCCACAAATTGCGTTCGATCGGACCGGATTCGTTGATGTTCGTGCGGAGGGGCGGGGCAAGTTCGCGCCATGGCCGATGCGCGTGCCGCTGCGAATGACTGCACGGCGCACGACCGGCATTGGCGACATCGCCGGGGGGATCCTCGCCAATCTGCGGCTTGAAGGGATGCTCACGATAACGCCCAGGCTGGTGCGGGGTGACGGGCTCAACCTTACCAGTGACAAGCTCAAGGGCAAAGTCAGCCTGATGATCGACTTGGTCAATGGCCGCTTCGACATCCTCGTGTCAGGCGGGATGACCCGATATCTGATTCCCGGTCTCGGCATCGTCGATGTGAAAAGCGACTTGCATGTCGTCCCCGGAAAAGCCGGCAAAGCGCGGGTGGTCGGGACCGGCGAGGCATGGGTCCGGCGTCTCGACAATAGTTTCTTCGCCAGCCTGACGGGGGGCCTGCCGCACCTCACCACCAACCTCGAAAGGACAGAGGACGGGATCGTCCATTTTTCCAACCTCATCCTCACCTCGCCCAAACTTCGGCTTACCGGTGCAGGGGTCAGGTTCAAGGACGGCAGTTTCCATATCGAGGCGCGGGGCCGGCAGGCGCAATATGGTCCGCTGAAGCTGATCCTCGATGGGCGGATCGAGCGGCCTCGCTTGGATATCCTGTTCGACAGCCCGAACGAGGCGATGGGCATCAAGCAAATGCGCCTGCTGCTGGCGCCAACCCTGGCCGGCTATGATTATCGTGCGTCGGGCGGGTCGCGGCTCGGGCCGTTCACCAGCAATGGCCAGATCTTGCTGCCCAAAAATGGGCGGGCAACGATCGCGATTGCCGCGCTCGAAGTTTCGGGAACGACGGCGAGCGGCAATTTGCGTTCCGACCCCGGCGGCTTCACCGGCAAGCTGACGCTTGCCGGCGGCGGGATGGCGGGCGACCTGATGTTCAGTCCTGCCGGAGGCAACCAGAAGATCGAGGCGCATCTGACCGCGAATGGCGTGCATTTTGCGGGACCCCCAGCGCTGAGTGTTCAAAACGGGCGGATCGATGGGACAATCCTGCTCGCGGAGGGTGCGACTTCGGTCGATGGTGTCGTTATCGCGCGTGGTTTGCAGAGCGGCGCGATCCGCCTGTCGCGGCTGACCGCCAACGCGAAATTGGTCAACGGCCGCGGCGAAGTGCGCGCGGCGATGGCTGGCCAGCGCGGCAGCGCTTTCGAATTTGTCGCTTTGGCCAATGTCGCGCCGGAACGGATTTCCGTCAGCGGTCGGGGCTCGGTCGACCGCAGGCCGTTCGAACTGGCCAGCCCGGCTGTGCTGACAAGCGAAGGCGACGGGTGGCGGATTGCACCGACCGACGTGCGTTTCGCCGGCGGCCGGGCGCGGCTCAGTGGCCGCACCGGATCGCGGCCGGAACTCAACGCGGACGTCAGCCAGATGCCGTTGCAACTGCTCGATATGATCTGGCCGAATCTGGATTTGAGCGGGATCGCGACAGGCCGAGTGCAATATGCTTCCGCCGGCGGAAGCCAGAATGGTCGCGTCGACCTAAAGGTTCGCGGGCTCAGCCGCGCGGGTCTGGTGCTGACCTCAAAGCCGATCGACGTCGGATTGGCGGCGGTGCTGGCCGGCGACAAGGCCGCGATGCGCGCGGTCGCGGTCAGCGACGGCAAGACGATCGGCCGTGCACAGGCGCGGTTTGCGCCGCTGGGCGATGGCCCACTCGTCGCGTCGCTGACGAACGCGCGCCTGTTCGCCCAGCTGCGCTATGCCGGACCAGCGGACACTTTGTGGCGGCTCTCGGGGATCGAGGTCTTCGACCTGTCCGGGCCGTTGGCGATCGGCGCCGACATCAGCGGAAGCCTGATCAATCCGCAGATCCGCGGCTCGCTCAAGAGCGACAATGCCCGGATCGAAAGCGCGGTGACCGGGATGGTGGTCGACCATTTGGCATCGTCGGGACGCTTCTCCGGTTCGCGGCTGGTGCTCGATCGATTGTCCGGGCGGACCGGGACCAATGGCAGCATCAG
>DATHFE010000175.1:0-3600 GCA_035318245.1 Sphingomicrobium sp.
GGGGAAACCGCGAGCCATCCATATGAGACAGGAACGGAGGATGGATATGAAACGGCTTCTTCTATTAGCGACAAGCGCACTGCTCTTCGTGACACCCGACGGAGCAGCGCTCGCCTTGCAGCCCAGCCCGCAAAAGGAAAATACCCGACCCACCCCTCCGGCGAATGCGCAGCGCCAGAGCCGCCCTGCCAGGCCAGCCCGCCCCGCCCAGGCGCAGCGCCCCAGCCGCCCGTCGGTTCAGCCGGTCCGCCCGACCAAGCCAACCCGCCCGGCCCAGACGCAACGCCCCAACCGTCCAGCGGTCCAGCCAACCCGTCCGGCCCAGGTGCAGCGCCCCAGCCGTCCGTCGATACAGCCGGCGCGTCCCGTTCAACGTCCAAATGTGCGGCCGCCGACCTATCGCCCCGGTCAGACCCGCCCGTCCACCTTCCGGCGAATCCATCGCCCGGTCTTTCACTATCCGCGCGGCTATAGTTATCGACGCTGGAGAACGGGCCTGTTCCTGCCCAGTCTGTTCTTTTCGAACCAATATTATTTCAACGATTATTACGCCCTCGGTATCGGTCCGCCGCCTCGAGGTTATGTGTGGGTGCGCTACGGCCCTGACCTGCTGCTCATCCAGCGTCGGACCGGCCGCATCGTCGACGTGATCTACGGCGCCTTCTACTGAGGCCATTCCATTCACACCATTGCGACCCCCGGCTAACGCCGGGGGAAGCGATGCGAAGGATGGCTACCCGCCCCACGGCTCGCGGTAGACGCGGAGGAAATTCTGACCCATCAATTTCTCCAGCCGCGCGGTAGACCAGCCACGCTTGGCTAAGTCATTCGCGATCCGGCGATAGCGGTCGACGCTGTTGTAATCCTCGACCATCGGATAGACGCCGACCGCCTCGCCCGGCGAAGCGATCCCGGCCTTGATCCGCTCGAGCTGCCACTTTTTCAGCGCCGCCTTGGTTTTCTCATCGAGGGTCGTTGGCAGCACGCCATTGTCGGTGCCGATGCCGACATGATCCTCGCCGGCGACCTTCGCGACATGCTCGATGTGGGCGATGAGGTCGGCGCCCTTGGGATGGCTGTCGAGCGTCAGGAAGGGCATGAAATAGACCCCGACCACACCGCCCTTGTCGGCCACCGCGCGAATCGTCGCATCGTCGGTGTTACGCGGATGGTCGGTGATCGCCCGGGCGCCGGTGTGGCTGATCACCAGCGGCCGTTTGGCGAAGGCGGTGGCCTCGGCCATCGTCTTCGCACCGCCGTGCGACAGGTCGAGCAGCATTTTTTCCTTTTCGATTCGCTCGATCGTCGCCTTGCCCAGCTTCGACAGGCCGGCGTTGGCCGGTTCCAGCGCGCCGTCACCCGCTAGGTTGCGGTTGTTGTAGGTCAGCTGGACGGTCATCATCCCGTCCTTCTTCATCTGCGCCAGCCGGTCGAGCTCGGGCCCGACCATCGATGTGTCCTGGGTGCCGATGACGACCGCGAACTTGCCCTCGCGCTTGGCTTTTAAGATGTCCGCGGCACTGCGCACCAGTATCAGTCGGTCAGGATTGGCGCCGATCCGGTCATGCTTGTTGGCGATGTCCTTCTGATAGTCGCCCCAATTGTCGGTGCCATTGCCGACCGGGAACACCGTATCGCGAACCACCGTGACCCCGGTCGCGACGGTCTCGCGCCACGCACGATCGCTCATCCGGGTTACGCCTTCGTCGCCATAAGGGTCGTCGGTCCCACCCAGGGCATCGATGATGATCGCCTTGTCGTACCAGCCGACGGCGCTTGCTCTTTTGGCCAAACCGGGCGCGGCCACGACGAGGGCAGCGCTTCCGGCCAGCATGGAACGTCGAGACAAGATCATGGGAGCCCCTCCAATTTAGAGGGATGGTGCATCCGATCTCGCCCCGCGACAAGCCGCTCGCCTTGGCTGCCGCTTTTTGCCACAAGCGGAGGCGATGGCCACGGACCCAGCCCGCATCACCACGCCCGAGCGCCAGCCCGAGGACGCCGATGCCGCGCTTCGCCCGAAGAGCCTGGATGAATTCGTCGGCCAGCAGGGTGCTCGCGAAAATCTCCGCGTCTTCGTCAATGCCGCGAAAGCGCGCGGCGAGGCGCTCGACCATGTCCTGTTCTTCGGACCGCCCGGCCTAGGCAAGACGACGCTGGCCGGAATCCTCGCGCGCGAAATGGGGGTCGGATTCCGCGCCACCTCGGGCCCGGTGATCGCCAAGTCGGGCGACCTCGCCGCCCTGCTGACCAACCTCGAGGATGGCGACGTACTGTTCATCGACGAGATTCACCGCTTGGCCCCCGCGGTCGAGGAGATCCTCTATCCGGCGATGGAGGACCGCGCGCTCGACCTGATGATCGGCGAAGGCCCGTCGGCGCGCAGCGTCCGTATCGACCTGCCCAAATTCACTTTGATCGGCGCGACCACTCGCCAGGGCCTGCTGACAACACCGTTGCGCGACCGTTTCGGAATCCCCATCCGCCTCAATTTCTACAGTGTTGCCGAGTTGGAGCAGGTCGTCCGCCGCGCCGCGCGGCTGCTCAATGCCCCCGTCACCGACGACGGCGCCCACGAAGTCGCCCGCCGCTCGCGCGGCACCCCGCGCATCGCCGGCCGCCTGCTCCGCCGCGTGCGCGACTTCGCCCATGCCGCGGGCCACGACAGCATCGACGCCGCCTCGGCCGACCGCGCCCTCGACCGGCTGGAAATCGACGGCCTCGGCCTCGACGCGATGGATCGCCGCTATCTGACGATGATCGCCGATCTCTATGGCGGAGGCCCGGTCGGTGTCGAAACCCTCGCCGCCGGTCTTTCCGAGCCGCGCGATACGATCGAGGATGTGATCGAGCCTTTTCTCATCCAGCTCGGCCTCATCGCCCGCACCGCACGAGGTCGCTGCCTCAACGGCCGCGGCTGGACCCATCTTGGGTTGAACCCGCCGGCCGGCGCGCAAACCGGCCTTTTCGACATCGGCGATGGAGTGAAATGATGCGTAGACTTGTGTTCGCCCTGGCCGCGCTCGTCGCGGCGCCCGCCTCCGCCCAACCCGCCGCTACGCCTCCCCCGATCGATTATACCCAGGCCTCCAACTGGCTGTGCCTGCCCGGCCGGGCCGACGTCTGCTCGACCCCGCTGCCAACCACCGCATTGAACCCCAACGGCTATGGCTCGACCGGCAAGTCGACCGTCGCCAAGGACCCGCCCCTCGACTGCTTCTATGTCTATCCGACGGTCTCGCGTGACCAGGCGCTCAACAGCGATCTCAACATGTCGGAGGAAATCGGCACCGCCGCCGCCCAGGCCGCCCGCTTCTCGTCGGTGTGCAAAGTCTATGCGCCGAAATATCGGCAGATGACGGTCGGGGCGGTGGTCGCTTACTCCGCCGGTCAGGACATCTCGAAGGCCGCCGTTTTGGCCTATGGCGACGTGCTCGCCGCCTGGCGCAACTTCCTCGCCACCCGCAACAAGAACCGCCCGTTCGTGCTGATCGGCCACAGCCAGGGGACGGTGCACCTGATTCCCCTCATCGCCACCCAGATCGAGACCAACCCCGCCGTCCACAAGCGCATGAAGCTCGCCATTCTCGCCGGTTTCAA
>DATHFE010000176.1:0-10038 GCA_035318245.1 Sphingomicrobium sp.
CAGCCCGAAGCGGGTATTGTTGGCTTCATCGATGGCGGCGTCGAAATCCTTGACCCGGATCAACTGCAGCACCGGCCCGAACAGTTCGACGTCGGGGCGCTCCTTGACGTCGGTGACGTCGATCAATGCGGGTGTGAGGTATGGCCGCTCCTCGAACGGGCGATCGAGACGGCGGATTGGCTTTCCGCCCTTCAGCATCAGCTCGACCCACTGGTCCTGAAGCACCTCGGCGGCGGCGAGGTCGATCACCGGGCCCATGAACGGCTGCGGATCCGCATGGGGGTGATCGACGATGATCCGATCGATCAGCTTGGTCACCGCCTCGATCAGCGGGCCTTCCTCGCCGTCCTCGACAATCAGCCGCCGCGCCGCGGTGCAGCGCTGCCCGGCCGACAGATAGGCCGACTGGACCACGATCGTCGCCGCGGCGGGGAGGTCCTTTGCCTGCCACACGACGAGCGGATTGTTGCCGCCAAGCTCCAGCGCGAGGATTTTGTGCGGCGTCTCGGCGAACTGGCGGTGGAGCGACATTCCGGCCCGGGCCGAGCCGGTGAACAGCAGGCCATCGATGCCCGGTTCGGCGGCCAGCGCGCGGCCCTGGTCCGGGCCGCCGATTAGCAGCCGAACGACACCTTCAGGGATTTTCGCGGCATGAAAGCAATCGACCAGGAAGGCGCCGCTCGCGGGGGTCTTTTCGGAAGGCTTGAAGACCACCGCATTGCCCGCGATCAACGCGGGGACGATGTGGCCGTTGGGCAGATGCGCCGGGAAATTATAGGGGCCGAGCACGGCGAGCACGCCATGCGGCTTGTGGCGCACCGCGACTTTGTTGCCGAGCGCCGCCTCGAGCTTCCGCGTCGGCGTGCGCTCCGAGTAAGCGTTGATCGAAATCTCGACCTTGTTGATGACCGACCCGACTTCGGTCCGGGCTTCCCAATAGGGCTTGCCGGTTTCGCGCGAGATGATGTCTGCAAAATCCTGCTCGCGGGCGCGGACCTCGTTGGCGAAGCGCCGCAGAGCCTCGCAGCGATAGGAAACCGAATGAGCGGCCCATTCTGGCCAGGCGGTGCGCGCGGCGGCAACTTCCTTTGCCGCATCCCCGATTTCGCCCGACCACACTTCCGCGCCGGTCGCCGGTTCGGTCGAAATCAGTCGGTCCGCCATGCCGCGCCTCCACCATGTTCAGCGAATATGGTCAAGCGGCGGCGTCGGCTCGCATCGCATCGCCCATGCGGCGGACCGCGGCGATCTTGGCCTCTAAAGGTGCCCAATCGTCGTGCCCGGCGATCGCCGCCCAGATCGCCTCAACCTCCTCGATATGCATCGAGCAGGGTACATGGTCGGACCAATAGGGATGCGACGGCTTGCGGAAGCGGCCCTCGATCTTGGCAGCGAGCGCTCGGAACGGCGGCGATGCATAGGTCTCCCCACCCGGATCGCGCCCGCCGCGCCAGTCGAAGAAGATACGATCAATTCCGACTTCGCGCGATTGCAGCGCTTCGATCAACGCAGCGGCCAAGGGGCGGTCATCCGCAGCCCCACGCGATTCAATTCCCAATCGGGAAAGCAACGCCTCGATCAGCGCCTCTTCATAGCGCAGCGGCCAGGCGGCGAGGATGTCGGCGAGCACCGGAGCCTCGCCGATCAGCGCCAGGCAGCCGGCCAATTGCGCGACATCCCAATGGATCGCCTCGGGCTGCCGGCCGAACGCGTAGAGCCCGATCTCGTCGAAATAGGCGGCGGTAAAGCCGGAATCCCACTCCGGCGTGAAGCGCCAAGGGCCATAATCGAAGCTCTCGCCGGTGATATTGATATTGTCGCTGTTGAGGACGCCGTGGACGAACCCCGCCGCCAAGTAGGATGCGGCGAGCCCGGCGGTGCGGGTGGCGACGAGGTCGAACAGCCGCGCGGCGTTGGCGGCATCGTCGTCGACGGGCAATTCGTCAAACAATTTGGCGAGGCTGTAGCGGGTCAGCTTGGCGATATTCGCCCCGTCTTCGAAAAAGGCCAGTCGCTGGAAGCTGCCGATGCGGATGTGGCCGTGGCTAAGCCTCGTCAGCACTGATGAGCGGGTGGGCGAGGGCTCGTCGCCGCGGTGCAGCGCCTCGCCGGTCTCGAACAAGGCAAAGCTCTTCGATGTGTTGACGCCGAGCGCCTCGAGCATTTCGGTCGCAAGCACCTCACGTACGCCGCCTTTCAGCGTCAGCCGGCCGTCGGCGCGGCGGCTCCACGGCGTCGTGCCCGATCCCTTGGTGCCGAAGTCGAGCAAGCGATCGCGGTCGTCGCGCAATTGACCGAACAGGAAGCCGCGGCCGTCGCCGATCTCAGGGTTGTAATGGCGGAACTGGTGCCCGTGGTAGCGCAACGCCAGTGGCTGCTTGAGATTGTCGGGAAGCGGCTCGAAACGCCCGAAATGCGCGGCCCACGCGGCATCGTTGAGTTCTCCGAGCCCAACCCGTTCCGCCCAACGCAGATTGAGAAAGCGCGGGACCAGCTTTGGAAAGCGAGCCGGCTCGACCCGATCATAGAAATCGTCGCCCAGCTCGAGAATGGCCGGGTCGGGGCGATAGGGTTGCCGCGCGCTCATTGGCCCGCGATAGGGGAGGCCAGGCGCAGGGGGAACCACCGATGGTTAGCTGGATCGACCGATACTGGACGAGCAGCGATGGCCTGCGCCTCCACTATCGCGACCACGACGGGCCCTCGGACCGTCCGCCGATCGTCTGCCTGCCCGGGCTGACCCGCAATGCCCGCGATTTCGAGCCGGTGGCGGACCGCTACGCCGGGAACTGGCGCGTGCTTTCGCTCGACTTCCGCGGCCGCGGCCTCAGCGATTATGACCCCAATCCGGTCAATTACGCGCCGGCGACCTATGCCGCCGACGTCCTGGCATTGTTCGACGAGATCGGGATCGACCGCGCGGTGCTGTTCGGCACATCGCTTGGCGGGCTCGTCACGATGGTCGTCGCTGCCAAAGCGCACGGCCGCATTGCCGGCGCGATGCTCAACGACATCGGACCCGAGATCGACCAGGCCGGGATCGAGCGGATTCGCGGCTTCGTCGGGCGCGCGACCGAATTCGGCAGTTGGGAAGACCTCGCAAATGCGCTCGCGGCAAGGAATGCCGACGTCTATCCGGGATACAGCGCCGAGCAATGGCAAGTCTTTGCCAGAAAGATATCCAGCGAGCACGAGGGACGCATCACCTTCGATTATGACATGGCGATCGCGAATAATTTCAATCGCGCTCCAAGCGGACCGGCGGCGAGCGTGTGGCCGCTGTATCAAGGGATGGCCGGAATCCCGCTGCTGATCCTGCGCGGCGAGCTGAGCGATTTGCTCGATGCGGAAGTCGCCCGGAAAATGACCGAATCGCTGCCTGAAGCGGAGCTGGTCGTCGTGCCCAATGTCGGCCACGCCCCTGCGCTCGACGAACCCGAATCGGTCGGCGGGATCGACCGGTTGCTCGACCGCGTGTTGGCTAACTCGTTATGCGCTTGAGCTTGGCTAGTGCCACGCCGTCGCCTTCGTCGGGCGCGATGGTCGCGACGAATTTGCCGTCCGCCCCGAACAGGAACGTCGCCGCGGTGTGATCGACGCTATATTCGGCGCCTGGCTGCTCGACCTTTTGCGAAAACACGCCGAACTGTTTCTTGACCTGCTCGATCTGCGCGGGCGATCCAGTCAGGCCGATCACCGGCGTGTCGAACAGCGCCGTATAGCGGCCAACCTCCTGCGGTCCGTCGCGCTGCGGATCGACGGTGACGAAGACGATCCTGAAACTGTCGTCGCCGTGGCCGAACTGGCGGCGTAGCCGGGCGAGCCGCGCCAGCGTTGTCGGGCAGATGTCCGGGCAATGGGTAAAACCAAAGAAGATCGCGAACGGCTTGCCAGCCAGCTTGGCGCTCGAAAACGGCCGACCATTGCTGCCGGTCAGGCTGAACGGCCCTCCGATCGCGACCGGTTCGCCAGCCGACACTTGCGAAACCGGCTGGCGGAGCAGCAGCACCGCAATGCCAGCTGCGGCCAGGGCGACCAGCAGCCACAGCAATAGGCGGATGCGTTTGAGGCTCATCGCGCCGACGCTTCCTCGACCCTGATCGTAATGGCCTTCGTTCCGGCCTTGGCGAAGCGAAGCGTCGCGGGAAGCTGCTCGCCAGCACGCAATGGCGTCGTCAGCCCGTTGAGCATGATGTGCGTGCCATTGGGGGCAAGCTCGACGGTCGCGCCGGCGGGGATGGGGAGGCCATCGGACATTGCGCGCATGCGCATCACGCCGGCGTCCATCGACGAAGCGTGCATCATTGCCATCTTCGCACGGGGCACGGAGACGCTCACCAGCCGATCCTCACTGCCGCCCTTGTTGACGATGGTCAGGTAGGCAGCGGCGCTATCCTGGCCGGCGACAGTTGCCCGCGCCCAGCCATTCTCAACCGCGATTTCCGGTGCCTTGTTGGGCGAGCAGCCAGCCAGCGAAAGCGCCATGAATGCGAAAAACATCCTCATTCAGTGCGTTCCGTTCGGCAATTTGCAATGTGAAATGGAAGGTGCGGTCAGCCGGTAGTAGACAATGGCGCGCCACTCAATTCCCTAATCCCCGGAGGGTCCAGGATGATTTCACTATCGCCGCTCGGTGAGGTCATGAGAGGGCCGGAACCGCAGTTCTTGAGTTCCGGCCCTCAGTGGGCGGCCGCTACACGGGCTTGGGCCGCCGGACATGAATCATCGCAGGCCCCATGGCGCGGCGGGCGGCTGATCTGAAGAGCCATCGGGTTGAACGGGCCCTCGGTTCAGCCAGGGGCGGCGCTCTTCCGCTGAACGTCGCCATTTCGACCCTCTACGTCATTATCCGAAGATCAAGATGACGAGCGCGCTAGGCGTCAGTTGGGTTGGTCAGCTCGGAAACCATTTGGCGGAGTGTCTTTGCATAGACTCGTCCGGCGGGAAGGCGCTGGCCGTTCTGCAGGATCACCTCGGTGGCACCGAATTTTGGGCTGCGGAATTCGCGGATCGCGCTTTTTCGGACCAGTGCGCGGCGGTGAATCCGGGTGAACAGTTGCGGGTCGAGCCGCCCCTCCAGGCTGCGAATCGAGCTGCGCATTAGATAGGATGCCTCGCGCGTGTGGACCCGCACGTAATCGTCCTCGCTGCACACCCAATCGATGCTGTCGACCGGCACTCTGGCGAAGCCGGTGACGTTCTTTCGGATCCACAACTCGGTCTCGTATCGAGGTTCGTCGTCGCCTCTCATATTCGCCCGCAATGCAAAGATGACCGCGCGCATTTCTTCCAGTTGCTGATCGGAATCGAAGGCTGTCAGGCGATCGCGAGCGCGAACGAGTGCGGCTTGCAGGCGCTCAAACTCAACCGGCTTCAGAACATAATCGATCGCGCTCGTTTCGAATGCGCGCACGGCGTAATGGTCGAATGCGGAAACGAAGATAATCAACGGGGGTCTTCCGGGAGGCAGCTTCTCGACGACATCGAAGCCGGTACCGTCACGCATCTGGACATCCAGCAGCAGCACATCGGGCCCCAAAGCCTGGACCAGCCGAACGGCTTCCTCACAGCCTCTCGCTTCCCCGATTTGTTCGACCCCCTCCATGTTGCCGAGCAGGATATGGAGGCGGCGAAGCGCAAGCACTTCGTCGTCAACGGCAAGAACGCGAAGGCGGGTCACGGGATGAACTCCAGCGGCAATTCGATTGACACCTTATAGCCGCCGGTTGGCTCATAGCCGGCGGTGAATTGCTGCTGATCTCCAAAGCGCTGGAACAAGCGGTCCTGGACATTTTGCAGACCGACGCCCGCACCATGTGCCGCCGTCGTGGTGGTCGCCTGGCCGCTGTCGGTGACTTCCAGGCGGAGCCGGTCGTTCGAAGTCGAGGCGCGAATGGCGATCATCGAGGGGGGCAAAGATCCGGCAACCCCATATTTGACTGCATTTTCAACGATCGGCTGAAGAATCAGCGCCGGAACGGCTGCCAACGCAACCGCCTCGGGTAGACCAACGGTGATCTTGAGATCGGGGTACCGCACCTGCTGGATCTCGAGATAGGCGCGCTGCAGCTTCAGCTCTTCGGCGAGGCTGATGTCGGCTGTGGGGTCAATGGCCAGGCTCATCCGGAAAAAATGGCCGAGTTTTGCAACCATCTGGTCTGCCTCTGCGGTTCGTTTATCGGCAATCAGCGCGGAGATCGAGTTGAGGCTGTTGAACAGGAAATGCGGGTTTACCTGATTGTGGAGTGCCCGCAGCTTTGCCGTGTGAGCGAGCGCCTGCAGATCGAATGAGCGTTGCTGCTCCTCTTTGACGTCAAAACTGTACTGGACAGCCAGATAAAGGCCGGCCCAGGCGAGAAAGAACCAGGTCCACAGCGCGAGCGTGACCATTGCCTGGGCCCAGTTGATCGGCTGGGTCAGGGTCCATGGATCGAGCAGAGCGAAACCGAAATAATTTGCCCAGGCAAAGGTTTCGGCGAGGATCGGCGCCAGGATCGCCGCAGCGATCAGCTTTCGCTTGAAGGAACGGCCGCCGATCTTTTCCAGCGCGAGATGCATTCCATAACAAAACACCAACCCAATGCCGATCAGTCCTATCCGGACCGAAAGGATGCCCGGCAATCCTTTGGTGCCCTGGATAAGATTGCCGGTGGTGAGGATGGTCAGGTTGGACAGCCAGAAGGCAAGCGTCAGCCACACCACCGCGCGTGTCCGCGGATTGTGTTGCTCCGCCGATCGGCGACCCTCGGCGAGCGGGCGCAAGCGTGCATCGGCAAGTTCAAAGACCAAATCTGACATGGCGCCGCTTATGCTTCACGCGGGCGATTTCGTCGACTGACGTTCATCCCGCCAGATTCGACGTTCAGCAGCAGCCTTGCGCGGTCGGCTGCATTGAAGGGCCGCCCGAGCGCAACTTCCTTCAAGTGTGACATGTCGAACGGTCAAGACTGCGGGCTCATTCAATTTCAATATCCTGGCAAGGGGGAAGCAGTCGATGTTATCTATCAAGAAGAGCCGGGCAATTTCGGCGGGCGCGCTACTTTGCGCCACATGCTTAAGCACGCCAGCCTTTGCCCAGGATGTCACTCCACCGACCGACGTCCAGGGAGGAACGCCCGCTCCCGCCGACGATCAGACCCCACCGGCTGGCGTCCAGTCGTCCGAAGCGGCGGCGCCGGCTGAAGAGACCAGTTCAGCCGACATCGTCGTCACCGGCACCCTCATCCGCAACCCGAACCTGGTTGCCTCGGCGCCGGTTACTGTGGTCGGCCAGGAAGAAATCCAGCTCAAGCAGTCGAACGTCGCGGAAGAGGTGTTGCGCACCATTCCCGGTGTCGTCCCGTCGATCGGCAGCAACGTCAACAACGGCAACGGCGGCGCTTCGTTCGTCAACCTTCGCGGCCTCGGGGCCAACCGCAACGTCGTGCTGCTCGATGGCACGCGCATCGTTCCGGCCAATCTGATCGGCATCGTCGATCTGAACAACATCCCGCTGGCGCTCGTCGATCGGGTCGACGTGCTGACCGGCGGCGCCAGCTCGACCTACGGCGCCGACGCCGTCGGCGGCGTGGTCAACTTC
The DNA here is from genome assembly GCA_035318245.1 of Sphingomicrobium sp. GTDB lineage: Bacteria > Pseudomonadota > Alphaproteobacteria > Sphingomonadales > Sphingomonadaceae > Sphingomicrobium. The sequence continues at coordinate 7,580 of DATHFE010000176.1, forward strand.
ATCACCCGCAGCGACTTCGCCGGGGTGGAACTCAGCGCATCTGAGCAAATCACCGAGCGCGGCGACGGTAATATCCTGCGCACTGACTTGACCATCGGCGCAAACTTCGATGACGGCCGCGGCAACGCGGTAATCAGCCTTGGCTATCAGGAAGCCGATCCGGTGTTCTTCGGCGGCGATCGTCCGTTCTCCCAAGTCACCCTTGAATCGCTCGACGAGTTCTTCGTCGCCGGCCAGGGCTCCTCGACCACCGTTCCGTCGGCGTTCGACATCGGCGGCGGGCGCCCGCGCCAGCAGATTTCTGCAGATGGTCTTGGCATCCAGAATTTCTACAAGGCGTTCAACTTCAACCCGTTCAACATCTTCCAGACGCCATTCAAGCGCTACAATATGTACGGCGCCGGCCATTATGACGTCGCCGACGGCATCACCGTCTACGCCCGCGGCATGTATTCCAACAACACCGTTGACACGATCATCGCCCCGTCGGGCGTGTTCGCCTCGTCGGTCGTGGTCCCGGTCAGCAACCCGTTCCTGTCGGCCGCTCAGCGCACCTATTTCTGCGGCAATGCCGACTTCGATCCGAACACACCGGGCAACCAGACGCTGACTCCGGCACAGTGCGCCGCGGCTGCCGCGGCGACCTCGACCAGCGATCCCAATTTCCGCCAGTTCACGGTTGGCTTGCGCCGCCGTACTCCGGAAGTCGGGCCGCGTGTCACCAGCTTCAACACCCAGATGTTCGACTTCAAAGCGGGCGTCCGCGGCGACATCACCGACAAGATCGGTTTCGACGTGTTTGCAGCGCGCGGTCAGAGCTCCAATGTGACGTCGATCCAGAACTTTGTCCTGTTGTCCCGGGTCCGCGACGCTCTGCTCGCAACCAACCCGGACAGCTGCTTGTCTGGCAACGAGGGTTGCGTTCCGCTCAACATCTTCGGCCAGGAAGGCACGATCACGCCGGCCATGGCTGATTTCATCAGCGACGCCAGCACGGTGACTAACAAATCGCGGCTGTCGCAGGCTCGCGGCATCATCAATGGCGAAGCCGGCTTCTCGTCGCCCTGGGCCGACACGCCGGTCAGCTTCGCGATCGGTACTGAATATCGCAAGTATCGGGCGGAACAGGCTTCCGACGTTCTCGCCAAGACCCCAGGGGAGTTGGGCGGCGCTGGCGGGGCGGCTCCCGACATCAACGGCGGGCTCGAAGTCTACGAAGGCTATGCCGAGGTCATCGCTCCCCTGATCACCGACAAGCCGTTCTTCAAAAGCCTGACGGTCGAAGGCGGTATCCGCCGCTCGCACTACACGGTCGACACGGCCAGCAAGCCGAAGTTCAAGACCACCACGTGGAAGATTGCGGGCAGCTGGGAACCGACCGCGGACTTCAAGATCCGCGGTAACTACCAGCATGCGGTTCGGGCTCCCAACATCAGTGAGCTGTTCTCGCCCATCGCGACCGGCCTTACCAATCTCGGTACCGATCCATGCGCCGGAACCATCACCAACCCGAACCTGATTGCGGTCTGCATCGCACAGGGCGCTCCGCCCTCGACGATTGGATTCATCACCAACCCGACGGCCGGTCAGGCCAATGTTACCGCTGGCGGCAATTTGAACCTGCAGCCGGAAGTGGCCAACACCTGGACCGTCGGCGCCGTGCTGACACCTGGCTTCCTGCGCGGGTTCACCGCGACGATCGATTATTACAATATCAAGGTGAAGGACGCGATCACGGCGGCGACGCCTGACGATTTGATCGCGGCTTGCTTCGGCAATCTGACGGCGGCAAGTGCGACCGACCCGGCCTGCACGGTCATCGGCCGTAACCCGATCTCGGGCGGTCTTGATGGTCCGCCGGATACGACTCCGGGCCTGTTCGGGCCGCTTTCAAACCTTGGCGTGATCACCACCGACGGTGTCGATCTGACGATGAACTATCGCCGGACCCTCGGCACCTGGTTCGGGACGACGACCAAATTGAACCTGGCGTTTGGCGGCAACTACACCGCCCACTCGAAATTCCAGGCAACCCCGACCTCGGTCGATCGTGAATGCGTCGGCCTCTACAGCGTCAACTGCAATGCATTCGGGGGCGCGATCCAGCCGAAATATTCGTTCAACATGCGCTCGACCCTGTCGCTTGGCCGCGTCGATCTGTCGCTTCTCTGGCGCTACATCTCCAAGGAGAAGTTCGAGCCCTTGCAGCATGAGTCCAATCGTCTGGCGGCGATCGCCGCCAATGAGGCGGCCATCCTGGATGATCCCACGATCGATCCGGAAGATCTGCCCTGCTTCGATTTCGACGGCACCGATCCGGGCGGTTGCGTGGTCGATCCGCGGTTCCGCAAGATCAAAGCCTACAACTACTTTGACTTCGCGACCCGGTTCAACGTCAACGAGCATTTCGACATGACCATTACGGCGGTCAACATCTTCGACAAGAAGCCGCCGATCGT
>DATHFE010000177.1:0-21758 GCA_035318245.1 Sphingomicrobium sp.
CAGCGGATCGGCGGTGGTCGCCGTGTCGGTGGTTGGCAGCGGCGCGATCGGATCCGCCGCCGGCGGCGGAGGCGTGTCGACGACGGGCGCCGGGGTCTCCGCGACGGGGCCGGTGCTCTGCGCGAACAAAGGGGTAGATGAAAGAGCAATGACAGCGGCAATCGCGGTCATGGCGGGGCGAATCTTGATGTTTCTGTGGGTCATAATCAGGTCAACGCACACCCGGCCTTTATGGGCGCGTGGTCACGACGAACCGAGCCTTGGCCGGGGGTAGGTGGAGCTTGGCAATCCCACGGCCAGACCCTATCCCCGATATCACCCTCACCCTGCCCTGCATTGCTCGCCACATCCCAGCGGCGGAGTAGCCCTTCCGCCGGCCGCCGCGCCGTGGCAGGGTCGCGGTTATGATCGAGCGCCGCACCGCTTGGCTGGTCTTGGGCTTCACGGCCGGCCTGTTGCTGACCGGCCTTTTCTATTGGCGCCTGCCGTACAACGCCAATCTCTTTGCCGATCCCGGCATCCGTCTCGGACTAGGCGGGCTGGCCCTCGTCACGGCGGTGCTGGCCTTCGCCGGAATTGCCCGGGCGGGGTGCCTGTTCGGAGTCATGATCGGCGCGTTCCCCGCGGCGGTGGCGCTTCGCGTAGCGGTTGAGACGGCGCGCGATCCGACCAGTCACAATTTGTGGCCGTTCGAGCTGATCATCATGGCGGTCTTCTCGTTGGTTGCGGTTGTGCCAGGACTGCTCATCGGCGTCCTGCTTCGCCGGCTGAGGGCTTGAAGTCGGCATGGTGACGGCCGCCCGCGCGTTATGTTTAATGGCGTTCCTCTGCGCCTTCGCCGCTCCGGCCCGGGCCGACAGCTGGGCCGCCCCTCAGGTCAGGGAAGTGTTCAGCGCGTCGCGCGATCACTTCGTCCGGGTGATCCCGGGAAAGAGCGTCGGCGACACCGTCGGGTTCGCCGGCTCAGAGAAGGGCGCCTATGCCGCCGCCGAATTTTACCGACGCCAGGCCGACCGCTCGTACAGGCTGATGGCGACCGCAACGCTGCTCAACCCCGTCGCGCCGGTCGACTATTTCGTGTCGAACGACGGTCTGCTCGCCACGATCGATAATTGGCACAATCGCGGCTACGGCAGCGTGCTCGCGCTCTATGACGCGCAAGGCAAGCTGGTGAAGGCCTACGCGCTGGCGGACCTCTTCTCCAAGGCGGAGATCGAAAGCTATGCTCACAGCGTCTCATCGATCCACTGGCACAATGGCCCCACCTACATCAACCAGGACCAGCGCACACTCTACATGATGATCGCCAGCGGCCGCGACCTGGTCCTCGGCCTTGAAACCGGCCGCTTCGCCTATTGCGAGACGCGCGGCGGCAAATATCTTTGCCGCAACGGAAGTGCGGATCGGCGGTGGTTGCCTTATGCGGAGGCGGTTCCGAAGGAGTGAAAGGCGGGCTGGCCGAAATGAGCGAATGCTTCCACGACGAAGGCCGGGAGATTTACCTGCCGGCGGCGGAGTGAGACCACTGGCATTCGACCACTATGTCTCGCAGGTCCATCTCAAGCAGTTCTACGCTGCAGACCTCGAAGATAAGAAGATGCACGCGATCCGCAAATCCGACGGAGAGCAGTTTTTCTGCGGCGCGGAGGACGTCTGCCGGATTCGAGAGGGAAGCACGAACTCGTATCTGGCCGAGCCTCGTTTGGTGGAGGAATTTCTCAAGTATATAGAGCCGAACTACAACGTAGCCTGCACCGCGTTGATGGAAGACAAAATCAATCCTGATGCGGTGTTCGTGTGCGCTGGATTTGCAGCTTTCGTAATGTGTTGCTCTCCGGCAGCGATCCGGCTGTCCTCGGCACCGCTCGAAGAAACTCTAAGGATTGAAGCAGCGATCCTCGATCGTGTGGGTCACCTTCACCCGCATCCTCCCGCCCGCACACGCGTTACCCCAACCATGATCCGCAAGCTGAAATCGGGCGAATACCGCCTCTACTCCCGAAAGGTCGATCCGAAGACCAAGAAGCGCAAGAACCTCGGCACCTTCGCCAGCCGCGCCGCCGCCGAAAAGCATGAGCGCGAAGTGCAGTATTTCAAGCGCCACTGAGACGGGCTGCCACTCACGCGGCAACCCGTCTGAGTGAAAGTCCGGCGAATTTACGGTTTTATGCAATCTCCGGAATGCATTAGGGAGCTGTTCACCCAAGGCGTGCCGTTGGTGAGATTGCGGTATTTCACGTTGATATAACCTGAGTCGTTGACCACGACGGATGGACCGCCCGTCACTTGTCCGCCCTGCATCGTGTAGGTGCCGGCACCGCTGTTGCCGTTGACGTCAAAAATTTCGATCTGCCGGGACTCGCTCGACACCAGATAATTGCCATCGATGCAGATGTTGCCCTGGCTCGTGGCGTTCGCCGGTGCCGACAGGGCGATTGCCCCAATCAGGATTAGATGACGATAGTTCATGATAATGTCCTCCTAACTTGAACGTTGGGAGGGCGTTCGGCACGACTGGCCTCACACATTGAAAGGCCACTCTTCTCACCCCCGGCTAAGAACTCGCCAGATACGCAACGCCTTATCGTATAACGCAAATTTAACGCCACAGGAATACGGCGAGTTCGGCGCCGCCGAGAAATGCACATGCAGGTCCGTCCGCGGGACGGACCGAGCAGTCATTCGAGCGCGAAGTCCAATATTTCAAGCGCCACTGAACGCTGCCCAGCAGGATTGGCCAATCCGCAATTCCTCCCGCTTGGCAATGCTTTGGCGGCGTGCCAGGGGCGGCGGCCCGACTCTGTAGAGCGTGGATGACGATGGATCAGGAGTTAGCGAGCCGATGTACGCCAGGGACGTTCCACCCGGCCAAGTCTTCTATCACGGCACCAAGGCCGACCTGAAAATCGGCGACCTGATTGAGCCCGGCTTTGGCAGCAACTTCGTCGAGCGGGCGCTGAGCCACATTTATTTCAGCGCGACGCTGGATGCGGCGACCTGGGGCGCCGAGTTGGCCCGTGGTGATGGTCGCGGTAGGATCTACATCGTCGAGCCGACCGGCGCGTTTGAGGACGATCCCAACCTCACCGATAAGAAATTCCCGGGCAACATGACCGCCTCCTACCGCAGCACCGATCCGCTGCGCATCACCGGCGAGGTCGAGGATTGGGTCGGCCACACGCCCGAGCAATTGCAAGCGATGAAAGACGGCCTGGCGCGGCTCAAGGCCGAGGGTGCGGATCACATCGTCGACTGAACCGCCCGGCACTGGACTGCGTCACCGAGCGCCGCGACGGAGTGATTGAGGGCAAAATACAAGGCTCCCCCGGAGCCTCGCATTTTTCCCTTTCCTATTAGGATTTCGCCTGCTCCACGCTCGAAAATGAGCAAGCATTCGAGCGACGACTTCGCCGACTACGTCCCGGTCGAATTGCGCTATCGCCATGACGGCTGGACGCCAACTCGCCAGGTGGATTTCCTGCTCGCTTTGTCCGAAACCGCCTGCGTCGAAGAGGCTTGCCGCGCGGTCGGAATGTCGCCTCCGCCCTCAGGAACGACTCAGATCGGCCATAATCGCCTCCGCATACGATTTGTTCACCTCCCTCCACCACAAGGAACCGAGGAGTGAAATTGCCATGGCTCAAGAGGATGAAGGCCGGGCTGAACGCAGGCGCGCGAACCGGACCGCGCTGCACCTGACCGCGACGATACGCAACGGGACCCGCAGCCGGGTTCAGGCGCGCGTCATTGACATCTCCACCCATGGCTGCCGGATCGAATGCCCCTCCATCGTCACCGATGACAGCTGGATCGGGCTCAGCATCGCCGGGCTTGAGACCCAATATTGCCGGGTCGCCTGGCATTGCGAGGAATTCGTCGGCCTGGAATTCGGGGCGCCCTTGTCCGAGGCCGTGTTCGAGCGGCTTCTGCAAGACCATAAGCCGCTGCCGGAGACCGCGATCAATGATCTGCGCAATATCGCCAGCCGGACCAATTGGCTGGCGCGGCAGGCCGGCAACGCCGACATTGCCATCCTCGGCGACCTTTCGCGCAAATGCGCGGTCGACGCCGTGGTCGGGGGCTTGCGCCTGAAGCAGCCGACGAAGGGGCCAGCCGCCGGCGAGTGACGTGGCGTTTGCCCGCAATCAAGCGGGCTGCGACTCTCCGCTCAATATGCCGGCAATCCCGCCCGCGTCATGGATTCGCGCTGCAAGCGAGCCGCGCGGCAGCTCTTGCTTAAGCGCCCAGGCCAGGACCGCCTCGAGCGGCGCCATGACGCTATCATCGCACAGTCCGTCGAATACGAGCTTGGCGACCGGCGCCATCGGCGAGCGAAGTTGGATCTTGAGGCCCTGCGCTTCGACCAGCCGCAGATATTCCTCGGGGCTGTCCTCGGCGTCCAGCGCGAAATCATAGGCGGCGCCCAATCCTTCATACAGCGCCGTATTGGCCCGAACTTTGGCTGCCCGGGCTTCGTCGGCCATGGCCCGGACTTCAGCGAGTTTGCTCTGCAAGATTCCCTCCAATCCTGGGGCGGGTTTTTCCGCCGGTTCGTCGGTCTGCTGTTCGATGGCCGGCTGCTCAATAGGCTCTGGCTCGATGGCGAGCGGCTCGATGTCCGGTTGTTCAAAATCCACTGGCTCGACGGCTGGCGGTTCGGTCGCCGGAGGCGGCATGGCCGGCTCGACTTTGGCGCCTTGGTCGTAGAAGCTGGTCAGTCCGGCGAAGCCTTCGAACAGCTTCGCGAACCCCGCGCCGGCCTTGGTGACGGCAACGTCCACAAATTCCTCCGGCTGTTGGTCGTCCTCGGCCTGGAACATTTCTACCGGCGCATCAGCTTCGGCGGGCTCCCCCTCTTCTTCCGAGACTACTTCTTCCAAGACCACTTCTTCCGACAATTCGTCGGGCTGTTCGACCTCAGCCGGAACGGTCGCCGCTTCAAGGTCGTCAGAAGCAAGCTCCGTCAGCTCCTCGACTTCCTCCACACGCAAATCCTCCGCATCATCCTCCAGCGGAACTTCGCCTGCCTCGGCAGCCGCGGCCGTCTCCACGCTCACAAAGGCATAGATATAGTCGACCCACGCGCCGCTGGAACTGAGCGGCAGGAGCGTCACCCAGCAGCGCGTCGATCCGCTCGTGGTGGAGAAATCCTCCTCGAAGGCGAGGAAGTCGCGGGAGATTTCGACGATCGGCAGCTTCCTGGCGATGCTGGACAGGACCGACGGATTGGGAGCGTCGATAATGCGCTCGACCGTGCCTTCCGCCTTCAACGCATCGCCAAGATGGCGGATTTCGGCGTCGTTGCCGCTGCCCATGATCTCGATGAGCACCGAGGACTGCCCGAAATCCGAGATTTCGAGCGGATCGAAATCGTGAAGCGGGGGAAATTCCTTGCCTCCGCGAATCGACAGCCAATAATTGAGTACGCTCGCGTGCTTGCGCCGTTCAGCAGCGGTGATCGTCTTGAATGCGGTGAGCAGCGTTTCCGCCGCCGGCTGTTCGGCCGCTTGCATGCCTGTATCGGGCGCCCCCATGCCAACCTCCGCTCGCTTATGTCCTCAAACTGTTCTGCGCCGGTCGTTCTTAGAAAAGGTTAACTTGGGCGTGCGCCGTCTCATCGGCTCAGGATCGCTTCGCAAGACTTCCCTTGCGCTCGGCGGCGACGATGGCCTCGTCCAGCGCCTGCAAAAACCGCGACCGGTCCGCTTTGGCGAACGGCGCCGGGCCACCGATCATATCGCCGCCCGCGCGCAAATCGGCCATGATCGCCCGCGTCGCGATGGCGCCGCCGATCGAGCCGGCGGTGAACGGCTTGCCGTTGTGGCCGATGACGGTCGCGCCGGCCTTGAGACAGCGGTCGGCGAGAAGGATGTCGCCGGTGATCACCACCGTCTCCGCATCCGCGCGCTCCGCTATCCAGTCGTCGGCGGCGTCGAACGCATCGGACACCAATATTCGCTCGACCAGAGGATGGTCGGGCACGCGCATGCGGCTGTTGCTGACCACGCGCACCGCCACATGGCGCCGAAAGGCGACGCGATAGACCTCCTCCTTCACCGGGCAGGCGTCGGCGTCGACCAGGATGCGGATAGCGCTCATCGCGCCGCCTTACCCGGCGGCCCCAAGTTCAAAAAACACTTTCCTAATAGGATTTCATTTGCTCCACGCTGCCCGATGTGCCGGCACTGCCTTATTGAGACGTCCCGTTCGCGCCTTCTCGCTGCTCGCGCGCCGCGCGCGCGGGGCGAGTGCGACCGTTGGGACTCTTCGCGCGCAGGCATGCCGCAAATGCCGGGCAAAGTTGGTACCCAAGTGCCAAAGTTGGTGACCCCCCGTTCGACCCCCTCAGGGTTACAAGCGAGTGCGTCTCGCGCCCTGCTATCCTGCCGCGCGCCGCACCTCGCCGAACACAGGTTCGTCCGGCACTGCTTCGGCGAAGATGTCCATTGACGACCGCAACTTCATCGCGTCGACCGGGCCGAGGATCGTCTCCGCGCTCGTCTCGCCGAGATGTTCGAGCACCGCCGCCGCGCTTTCCCGCAGCCGCGGCCCGAGCAACGGATGCGCCGCATAAGCCCGCGCCTCCTCGAGCCCCGACAGACCAAAAAATTTCGCCGTCGCGCTGTGCCCCAAATCGCGATGCTGGGGAAAGATGAACCACATCCAGTGGCTGCGCTTTTGCCCGGTGCGGAGCTCGGCCAACGCGGTCTCATAGACGCCGCCCGCCTGCGCCTCAACGAACCGATCGATATGGAAGGGATCGTCCATCGCCGGGGCGGCCGTCTAATGCTTGAGGCTGCGCACCGCCGCGAGGCTCTTGGCGACATGGTCTTTCCAGTCGAGGTCGCTGTGGACCATGACGATCTTGCGGTTGGGCGCGATGACATAGCTGGTGCGGTCGGTCAGGCCGGGCTTGATCACCAGCGCCACATCATAGGCGCGGATGGTCTTCGGGGTCGCGGTCGCCACCGGGAAGGCGTTGCGGCATTCCTCGACCGAAAAGCGCTTGAGCGTCGGCAGATCGTCGGCCGACAGTCCGATCACCCGCGCCCCGGCCTTGCGGAAGTCGGCAGTGGCTTCGCTGAACGCATGCGCTTCGGCGGTGCAGCCGGCGGTGAACGCCTTGGGAAAGAAATAGAGCACCACTGGCCCGTGCTTCAATTGCTCGGCCAGGTGCAGCCGGAACGGCTTGCCGCCGAGCGCGCCGGTTGTCGTGAAATCGGGCGCCTTTGCACCGACTGGAAGCGCCGCCGAAACCGGCGCAGCCGTAGCGGCCAGGAGCAGGATGCCAAGCAGGATTGGGCGCATGATTTCCTCCGTCTGTCTGATTGGGACCGCCTAGGCCCTGGCCGCGTCCGGCGCCAGCGCCTTTGCCTCTCGCCGCTACGCCACGACGATCGATTCGATGCTGTCCCATGCCGCGTCGAGCGCGTCGCGGCCGCGCTGGATGGCCGCCTTGATCTTCGGCGGATCGAACTCGAGCGTGTCGTAAAAATCCTCGGTCGGCTCGATCACCCGGACCTGGGTCATGCGGAACCGGGCCATTTCCGTGTCGAGCGGCTGCATCACCTTGCGCGCGGCCTCGCCGATGATGTTGAGCTTGGCCAATTCGTCGAACTGCTTGTTGCGGGCGCTGATGAAGCCGTTGATCAGATTCACATTCTTCAAATCGTTGCGCGACACTTCGGACTGCAGGATGTCAACCGCGCGCAAGCCTACCGAAACCAGGCTCTTGTAGCGTTTCGGATCGGTCGGCCTGGGCGGCGCCGACGCGCGGATCACCAGCACGCCGCGCGGGTTGAAATCCAGCGCGGTGTCGATCGGCGTGACGTCGCGGACCCCGCCGTCGACCCATTGCTCGATTGTGCCGTCCGCCGCCTTGGTCGTCAGCGGCTCGAACGCGAACGGCATCGCGCAGCTGGCATAGATGAAATCCGCCATGTTGCCGGCATTCTCGCCGACCGACTGAAACTCGCCGGTCGTGAGATTGACCACACCGACACGCAGGCTTTTCCCGGCCCCCTTGAGCCGGGCTTCGTCGACATTGGCCTTCAGCAAGGCGCGAAGCGGGCTTGCGTCGTAGAGCGACGGCTTACCTTCGATGATCGACAGGAAGGTGCCGTTGCGTTTCTTGTAGATATCGTCGTTGCTCTTGATGTCCGTCCACAGCTTGATCAGCCTGGGCAGGTCATCCTGGGCGACCGCCAGCGCCTGGATCGATCCGGTCGACGTGCCGACGGCGATATCGACTTTAACCTTTCGTTTGGTGATCAATTGGTCGAGGACACCAACTTGGAAAGCGCCTTTCGCGCCCCCGCCGCTAAGCACGACCGCAAGCTTGCCCGCCATGATTCGTTCCTTCCCGCCAAGGGCTTGGGGGTCGATTCGGCGAACCGAGAATGCGGCGTTCAAACCTTAAAGTCGATTCCTCGCCAAGCTCAGCAGCCAATGCTGACCTGGGTTTCGCCGCGCTTGACGATGCGCACGGCGCTCTTGCTGGCGCCCGGTGCAAGCTCGGCCGTGATGTCGTCGAGGTCGGGCGTGCCGGCTTTCCTGAAGGCACCGCGGAAATGACGCTGGCCGAGCAGCAGATGCTCGTCGAGCGGCTTGCAGCCGGTCGACCGGGTCGAGCGCATGCCGACCAGATATCCGTCGGGGTCGTACAATTCGGCATAGCCCCAATTGGTCTCGATCTCTCCGTCCTTGAGCAGGCCGACGCATTCCCTTGCGATCGCGGCGCAGACGACTTCGGTCCCGGGATCCTCGGCCCAGCGCGGCTGCGGGTCATAAAAGAATGGCGCCGCGCCCTGGGCCAGCGCTGCCCCTCCAGCCAGCGCGGCGGCCGCAACCATGATCGCCACCGCAACCTTCCCCATCGCCCGACTCCCCACGCGTGTCTGCTTGCATTATGCCTCGCCGGGCCGAGCGACGCCACGCAACCTTTCGAGCGCCGCGCGGGTTGTCGCCGAACCGAACCTCGCTCCAAGGAGAAATGCATGACCCGGGCCCTGTTGCTAGGAGCGGCCGCGGCCGCCGCCACCCTCGCCTTCACCGCGCCTGCAAGCGCCCAATTCTTCAACTGGCAGACGATCGGCTACAAAACCGTTTCCGGCGGCACCGACCGCGACACTATTCGGGTTCATGGCGGCCGCCGCTATCATTCGCTACGCTTATGCTCGTTCAATGCGCCGATCCGGATGCTCGACTTTGACATCCGCTACGAAAATGGCGGTCACCAGGACGTCCAGGTCCGCGATCTGATCCGCGCCGGAAGCTGCACCCGGGCGATCGATCTTCGCGGAAATCGCCGCGACATTCGCCAAATCCGGCTGGTCTATGGGCAGATCCTGCGTAGCGCCCACCGTCCGCTGGTCCGGGTGCAGGCGCGCTAGTCGAGCTGAGCGAACAGCAAGGCGATATAGGCCGCGAAGAGCGCCGTCATCAACACGGCCAGCGCTTCGTGGAGCCGCGGCTTTTTGACTAGGGCGCCGGTCAGCGACAGCGCGATAAAGGTGACGTGGAACGCCAGATTCTCTGGCTCCGGCAGCCTGCCTCGAAGCATATATTCGCGAAATATGCTCCAGCTGACCGTCGCCGCGCCCAGCCCGAAAAATGCCGGCGCTTCGCGGTAATAATGGTCGCGTAAGTCGACGGTCTCGTCGGCCGGCACGTCGGGCAAGACGATCGCCGCCAACATGTAAATGAGCGCGGTCTGGATGAGAATCGTCGCGAACAGCCCGAACGACCAGGCGCTCCGCCCGGCCAGCCCGAAGCTCGCCCACCAATGCTGCGCGACCATCGTGAGGATCAGGACCGACCAGATGAGCGGCGGCGCGTAGAATTTGATCCGCCGCCGCGACAGGATCAGCGAGCGATAGCCCTGCAGCACCTGCTGCACGGCAAGACCGAGAATGATCGACAGCAGAACCGACAGATAGGAAAAGGCATCCACGATTTGGCCCCCGCGAAGGCCCCCAGCCTAGCGCGAGCTCAGCGGCTTCGCCATCATTCGTGCAAATTAGCGCGCGGTCCGGGTCCGTTGCGCGTCGCCTGCGATGTTGCGCCCGTGCAGCCAGGTCCTGCCCTGGCCGAGCGTGATGACCGGCACGAACCGGGCATATTGCTCGGTGATCATCGGCCGGTCGCTGCGGTCATCGAGCACGTAAAATTGACCTTCGGCCCTGACCAGCAGCAGCGTATCGGCGCCGCGCTTGCTGTCGCGGCCGACGCTCAGATAAAGGTCGCGCGGGCTGAAACCGGCGACTTTGAGCGCCTGCATCTTGACCACCGCGATGTCTTCGCTGTCGCCGACGCCCTTGGTCAGGGTCTCGCCAGCGTTGGCCCAATAATCGCCAACGCCATAGCCGTCTAAATCAGCGCGCCACGTGATCCGGTGATTGACCTCGCTCTGAACCATGGCGAGCTTGTGCATCGCGTCCATGTCGGCGGCCGCGGCGGCGATCTCGGCGATCCGGGGGTCGTTGCGGTCGGCGGACGAAACCCGCCGCCAGCGCACGTCATAGTCGGTCATCCCGGCATTCAGCGCGACCGTTCCGAAGACGTCGGGGCTGACCGGAATGAAGATGGCGGGAGAGGCGGACGGCAGCGCCGAGGCGGTACCACCGAGCGCGGGCACCACGGCCAGCGCACAACCGACGGCGATCATTTCTCGGAACGAACGACCCATCATCGAGGCCTTTCCAGCAATGGAACGTAAAGCCTGAACACGAAATACCGTTAACGGAAGGGGTTAATACATTAACCACAAGAATAAACGGCTTGGCGTGTCGTTGAGGCCACGCTCATTCGGAACACAACTTGGCGCGATCGGTGAAGTTCCATTGATGTGTCGAAAGGTATCGATCGCCAGGATCAGTCGTTTCTGGTCCGGCGAGATTCTTTATTGATCGATGTTAGAACTAGCGCGTGTTCGCCTATCGTTTACGGACGAATTCGGCGCGCAATACCAATCCCTTAATGCCATCGTATCGGCAGTCGATTTCCTGTGGGTCGCCGGTCAGCCGGATCGACTTGATCAGGGTCCCGCGTTTCAGGGTTTGCCCGGCGCCTTTTACTGGCAGGTCCTTGATCAAGGTCACTTGGTCGCCATCGGCCAGCACGTTGCCGACGGCGTCGCGGACGACGAATTGGTCGTCGTTGGCGGCGAGGGTGGGCGCGATCTGTCCGGCCGGCACCCACTCGCCGCTCGCTTCGTCATAGACGTAATCGTCGCCGCTCACGGGCGGCGCTTAATTCTTGAAATTCTCGAGGCCGCGGACGACACCGGCCTTGGTCGACGGATTGGCGGCGATCACCTTCTTCTTCTCCGCCTTGGGCTTGCGCGCTTCCTTGTTCGACTTCTTCTGTCCCTTGGCCATCGTCCGGTCCTTTCGTCTAAGTGGGCGCAGGCAAGCGCGCCATCAGCGGCTATCTAACCGCATTTGCCAACGCCCGCGCCGATTTTCGAGTCAGGCCTCGCCGGCGGGCGGCGTCGACAGATGCTCGTGTACAATCATCCATTTGCCATCGGGTTGCTTCTCGTAGACGTCGGTATAGCGGAACATCACCGGCTCACCCTTGTCCCCACTCTTCAGCGTGGCGATTCCGGAAGCAATGATGGTATCGGCGTCTAGCACCTGGACATGCTTGTCGGCGATGCTGTTTTCGGTCAGCTTCATCGCGGTAAAGCCGTCAGTCCATTTGTTCTGCGTTGCCCGATCGGTGCTGGGGCCAGCCGCGACCACATCGAACATCACCGCGCCTTCCTTATAGGATGCCATGATCTTGGCCGTATCGACCGAGGTCCACGCCGCTTCGGCATCGTCGACGATCTTGGCCGCTTCGGCGTCGGTCGGCACCATGGCGGCGGCTTCGGGCGCCTTTGCTGGTTCCTGCGGCTTGCAAGCCGCCAGCGCGATCAGGCTCACTGCAAGCAGGCTGGGCGTAATGGCTTTGCGAAACGACATAAATTGTCTCCCCCTCTGAAACCGCCGTCCGGACTCATCAGGCGAGTTGTAATCCCGGACAAAAGTCGAATGAAACGCCAACGCAACGAGGGGAGGCATACGCCGCGTAGATTGGGAAGCCAATAAGCCGCGTGGTCTAGATTCCAGTCCACTCCTCGGCCTTCTCAACGATCGTGAGTTCCCGGATGAGCGCGTCAACGTTTCTGGTCAGTTCCGGCAGGAAGGTGATCTGATGGCGGGCACCACGATAGGATTCGGCCATCAGGATCGCATCCACCAGGATCGGTACGACCAGGCTTTCGGGGTCCTCGAGCTCGGCAAGCGACCTCAGCTTGGTCATCGCTTTCAGCCTCGCCGCCAAGGGATCCGAAGTCGCCTCGACACGTCCGATACACCAGCCCATCAGTCTCTCCGCCAAAGCGCATAGGATAGCTCAGACTGGTCGATCGGGTAGTTCCGGCTGGCGCGTAACTGGATCGCCTCGGCGCGAGATCGCTGTCACTTTGGTCAGCGGGTGATCGATCCGATGATCCAGACCGCAGACATCAGCACGACCGCCAGCAGCAAGGAGACGCCGAGGACGTAACGGACGACATGCGGCTTGATCGCACCGCTCGCTTCTTCCTCGCTGAGGTGAACCTCGTCGTCCTCGCGGTGCATCGCCGTCTCCTTTTGTCCGGTGCGCAAGGATCATAAGCCCTGAAAGCGCCCCAGCGCCAGCCCGTTGCGGGCGGCCGGTCGAAGGTCAAACTCCGCTGAGCTGCCAGGGATGCCTGATCGGATGGATGCGGCGTGCGCGGCAATGGAGTGCCGGGAGGTTGGGCGTCTGCACGGCGTGTCCGGTTGCGGACGGCTGCCGTGGCGCCTAGCCAGTCAGCGGGCGTCGGCCCGGCTGACTGGTTTAGCGATCGGCGGCGAGCCAGCCGGTCAGGATGTAAAGCAGGATCGCGACTGGGCCGGTGATCAGAGTCGCGATGATCAGGGCAAGCCGGATCACCAGGACATCAATACCGGTCCAGTCGGCGAGCCCGGAGCAAACGCCCATCAATTTGGCGTCGGCAGGTTTCAGGACAAAACGTCCGTTCATGGTCTTACTCCACGAATGAGTGGGTTACGGTCGTTTTGGTTCAGGTGATCGACAGCGGGCCGACAGCGGCGCTGACGAACAGGAGCGTGCTGATCAAAGCGGCTGCGAAAGAAACCGCATATTGGCGGGCGTCGAGATTGTGTGCGAACATTTTTATTCTCCCTGTGCGCAAGACCGTGATTGGCTTGCCCAACATACAATGCAGGGAGCGTGCCAATTGGAAAATGTCGTTGTTTTTCAGTAGCGCCCGTTGGCGATGTAGCGCGTTTCGCGGAAATTTCACGCCACCAGTTGGTGAAATTCGCCAATCACCCGTTGACGATCACCCCGCCATTGGGATGGAGCACCTGCCCGGTCATGTAGCTGCTGTCTTTGCAGGCCAGGAACAGGAAGGCCGGCGCGACTTCGTTGGGCTGGCCCGGCCGCTTCATCGGCGTGTCCTTGCCGAAATCCTTGATCTCCTCGGGCGGCTGGCCGCCGCTCGGGTTGAGCGGGGTCCAGATCGGGCCGGGCGCGACCGCGTTGACGCGAATCCCGTCGTCGACCAGATTTTGCGACAGCGAGCGGGTGAAAGCGGTGATCGCGCCCTTGGTTGCGCTATAGTCGAGCAGGTCCTTGGAGCCCTTGTACATCGTCACCGAGGTGCAGTTGATGATCGCCGCGCCTTTCTTGAGATGCGGGCGCGCGGCCTGGGTCAAATAGAACATCGAAAAGATGTTGGTCTGGAAGGTGCGTCGAAGCTGCTCGTCGCTGATCTCTGTGACGTCCTCATCGGGATGCTGCTCGCCGGCATTGTTGACCAATATGTCGAGCCGGCCGAAGCGGTCGATGACCTGGTCGACCACCTTGTCGCAGAACGCTTCGTCACCAAGGTCGCCGGCGATGGTCAGCGCCTGGCCGCCTTCCTTCTCAACCAAAGCCTTGGTCTTGGCGGCATCGTCATGTTCGCACAGATAGGCGACGGCGACGTCGGCGCCTTCGCGGGCGAACAGCACCGCGACCGCCCGGCCGATGCCGCTGTCCGCGCCGGTGACGATCGCCGTCTTGCCCTTCAACCGCTCCGATCCGGGATAGCGCGGGGTCCAATCTGGCTTGGGCTCAAGCTCGCTTTCGTGGCCCGGGAGCGCGTCCTCGTGGACCATCGGTTCGACGACGTCGGGCATTCGGAATCAGCCTTGGCGCCCGCCCCGGATCGAATCACTGCTCGGCTCCAGGTGGCCCGACGTGGGCAATTTGACCGCGCGGCATTCGGCGACGATCGTCGGAAAATCGAAATCCGTGTTGTCGGCCAAGACGGCGCTTGTCGCCCCACTGCACGCCTCGCGGCTTTCGTAGCGCGTCGGCATGGTGGCGACCGGCTGGCACGCAACGCCTCCGTCGGCGCACCCTAGTAAAGCGATGAAATAACCAGCCGGACCCATCACACAACAACCCCTTGGGAGAGTAAGGCTAAACCGCAAATTAAACGCGTTGTTCCAATCGTTTCGCCAACATCAATTGCGGGGCGGAAGCTTGCGCCCTACCTAGTCCGCGATGGCGAGCGCGGGACCACCGATAGACAAGAGCAAGACGGCGGCGCGAACCCTGCTGCGCTTCATGCCGTTGCTGTGGCCCAAGGGCGAAGGCGAATTGAAGGCACGCGTAATCGGCGCGGTGCTGCTGGTCCTCGCCGGCAAGGCAGCAGTGCTGCTGATGCCGTTTGCCTACAAAGCGGTGATCGACGGCATGTCGTCGAACAAGGCGCCATTCGCGGTCGTCGCCGGTTTGGTGCTCGGCTATTGCACCGCGCGCTTCGGTGGGGTGCTGTCCGACAATTTACGCAACGCCGTGTTCGAGAAAGTCGGCCAGCGCGCCGCCTTCACTTTGGCCGCGCGGGTGTTCCGCCACGTCCATTCGCTGTCGCTGCGTTTCCATCTCGAGCGGCGCACCGGTTCGCTGACCAAGGTCGTCGAGCGCGGCACCAAAAGCATCGATTCGATGCTCTATTTCTTGCTGTTCAATATCGCCCCGACGCTGTTCGAATTGGGTGCGATCTGTATCATCTTCGCGGTCAAGTTCGGCTTGCCGATGGTCGCGGCGACGCTGGCGATTGTCACAATCTATATTGCCTTCACGCGGGCGGTGACCGACTGGCGCGCCAACATCCAGCGCACGATGAACGAAGTCGACAACCGTGCCATCGGCCGCGCGGTCGACAGCTTGCTCAATTACGAAACGGTCAAATATTTCGGCGCCGAGGAGCGCGAGGCCAAACGATACGATTCCGCGATCCGCAGCTTCACCAACGCCGCGGTCAAGAATGAGACATCGCTCGCCTGGCTCAATATCGGCCAGTCGCTGATCACCAACATCATGATGGCCGGGGCGATGGTCTTCACCGTGTGGGGATGGAGTCAGGGCCGCTTCACCCCCGGCGATGTGGTGCTGGTCAATTCGCTTTTGATGCAGCTGTTCCGGCCGCTCGACATGCTCGGCTGGGTCTATCGCTCGATCCGCCAGGGGCTGATCGACATGGAAGCGATGTTCGACTTGCTCGACACCCCGGCCGAAGTGATCGACCGCCCCGGCGCAAGACCGCTCAACGTGACGCGTGGCAGGGTCAAATTCGAGAACCTCCGCTTCGCTTATGATCCGGACCGCGAGATCCTCAAAGGCATCGACCTCGACGTCCCGCCGGGGACCAGCCTCGCTGTGGTCGGGCCATCGGGGGCGGGCAAGTCGACGCTGGCGCGGCTGATGTTCCGCTTCTACGACCCGACCGGAGGGCGGATTACGATCGATGAGCAAGACATAGCGGAGACGACCCAAGCCTCCTTGCGCAGCGCGATCGGTATCGTCCCTCAGGACACCGTGCTGTTCAACGATTCGATCGGCTACAACATCGGCTACGGCCGTGAAGGCTCGAACCAGGCCGAAATCGAATCCGCGGCTCGCGGCGCGGCGATCGACGGGTTCATCCAGTCGCTGCCCCAAGGATATGAGGCGATGGTTGGCGAACGGGGGCTGAAACTGTCGGGCGGCGAGAAGCAGCGCGTGGCGATCGCCCGCACTCTGCTCAAAGATCCGCCGATCCTGATCCTCGACGAAGCCACCAGTGCGCTCGACAGCCGGACGGAGGAAGCAATCCAGGCGACACTGGACGCGGTCGTCCGCAACCGCACCACCATTGTCATTGCGCACCGCTTGTCGACAGTCGTCGGCGCCGACCAAATCGTCGTTCTCGATGAGGGCCGGGTGGCCGAGCGCGGCACCCACGCCGAACTGCTCCGCTCCGGCGGCCTTTACGCCGAGCTGTGGGCACGCCAGGCTGCGGAGCGCGAGCTC
The DNA here is from genome assembly GCA_035318245.1 of Sphingomicrobium sp. Classification (GTDB taxonomy): domain Bacteria; phylum Pseudomonadota; class Alphaproteobacteria; order Sphingomonadales; family Sphingomonadaceae; genus Sphingomicrobium. Next base: position 16,378 of record DATHFE010000177.1, read on the forward strand.
GAAAAAGAAGCCGAAGCTGCGGAGTAGGAGCTTGTCCGAATGCTCATGATACGATTAGCGGCCGCATCCATAGCTGCCCTTGCGCTCGCCAATCCGGGCTATGCGCAAGACACGATATTCCTGCAGCCCGGCCAATCCGCGCAGTTCAAGCTCGGTCCAACCGAGCGGCCAATTGAGACATTGCGTGGAGATGCCGAATGGACCGCCTTCGACGTTGAGCGGGCTCGCCATTTGTCGGGCCTGACGCCGCCCGAAAAGCCGGTCGACCATGCGACTCCTATTTACACGAAGGATGGAGATGTTGCGCCGCCCCCGATCCAAAAAGAAATCGTGAGCACACGCTTTTTCTCCATCGCTGGTCAGCACAGCATGCTAGTCGTCGAAAATGGGTACGAATGGGCGCTGTCCTACCGGGCTCACATGACCCTGGGCGGCAAAAGCCAATTGACCGACGTGTGCATAGTCCCTCCCGGCAAGCTCAGCTTCGAGCACTGGCCGCATACAATCGAGAAGATTGAGCTTTTCGATTTTCGCTTCGTTGCCTGGCACCCGGAAAGTCCGATCCCATGCGCCTAGGACGGGCTTGCGGATGACCCCAGCCCAAATCCTTCACAAGACGTTTGGGTTCGACGCATTCCGCGGGGTTCAGGAACAAGTCGTCGGCCGGGTGATGGTGGGGCGATCGACGCTCGCTGTGATGCCGACCGGGTCGGGCAAGTCGTTGTGTTACCAAATCCCGGCGCTCGCCCGCGATGGGACCGGGCTGGTAATTTCGCCCTTGATCGCGCTGATGCACGACCAGATCCGGGCCGCGGAAGCGGCGGGGATACGGGCGGCGTCGCTGACATCGGCCGACACCAACCGCGAGGATACACTCAACCGCCTCCACGCGGGCAAGCTCGACCTCCTCTACGTCGCCCCAGAGCGCGCATCGGGCGAGGGCTTTCGGCGAATGATCGACGATATTCCGCTGGCGCTGATTGCGATCGACGAAGCGCATTGTGTTTCAGAATGGGGGCACGACTTCCGCCCCGACTACCGCTTGCTCCGATCGTTGCTCGACGACCAGCGCGGCGTGCCACGGCTGGCGCTGACCGCGACCGCCGATGCGCGGACCCGCGCGGACATCCTCGACCAGCTCGGCATCCCGCAGGACGGGCTGATCATCGCCGGCTTCGACCGGCCCAACATCCGCTATCACATCCGCCCGCGCGACGGCTTGCCCGCGCAGCTGAAGGCGCTCGCGGCGAGCCAGCCGGGACCGGGCATCGTCTACGCTCCGAGCCGAGCTGGGGCCGAGAAGATTGCCGAGCAATTGCAGGCGAGCGGGCGCCCGGCACTTGCCTATCACGCCGGGCTCGAAGCACCGATCCGCTCGCGCAACCAGTCGGCGTTCGTTCGCTCGGAAGAAATGGTGATGGCCGCAACCGTGGCGTTCGGGATGGGCATCGACAAGCCCGACGTGCGCTTCGTCGCCCATGCCGGGATCCCCAAGTCGATCGAGGCTTTCTATCAGGAAACTGGCCGCGCCGGGCGCGACGGCGACCCGGCCGAAGCCTGGCTGTTTTGGGGCGCCGAGGATTTCGCCCGCGCCCGCCAGCGGATCGAAAGCGAGGTCGAGCCCGAGCGGCGGCCGGGCGAGCGCGATCGTTTGAACGCGCTCGCCGCGCTGATCGAAAGCGCGTCCTGCCGCCGCGCAATATTGCTGAGGCATTTCGGCGAGGACCCGCCCGAGACCTGCGGCAATTGCGACAATTGCCTCGACCCACCCAAGACGATCGACGTCAGCGAGGTTGCGCGCAAATTGCTGTCGGCGGCATTTCGCACCGACATGCGCTTCGGCGTCGGCCATCTCGCTGATGTGCTCGGCGGCAACGACAATGAAAAGGTGCGCGGATTCGGACACCATAAATTGTCGGTGTTCGGAATCGCCAATGCCGAAGAGCTCGCGCTCGTCCGGCCGGTGGCGCGCTCACTGATCGCCCGCGATGCGCTGCGCAGCGATGCCTATGGCGGGCTGTCATTCGGTCCGGGGGCCAAGCCGATCCTCAAGGGCGAGGAAGCGGTTGTCATCGCCGTCCCGCCGCCACGTCGCAAAAGCGCACGAACGCCGCGCGAGGAATTCCCGCATGATCCGCTGTTCGAAGCGCTCCGCAATGCGCGGAAAGCGATCGCCGCCGAAACGGGCGTTCCGCCTTACGTCATCTTCCATGATTCGACGTTGCGCGAGATCGCCGCGAGGCGACCGAAGCGACTTTCCGACCTGTCGCGCGTGCAGGGCGTGGGCGAAGCCAAGTTGTCGCGCTATGGTGACGCCATGCTCGCGGTGATCGCGGCGCATGAGGAGACGGGCCATGTTCCGGCAGCTTGACGAAAAAACGCTGGTCAGCGGCCAGATTTCGCCCGCCGACATCGACGAAATGAAGCGTCATGGCGTCACCATGATCGTCAACAACCGCCCCGACGGCGAGGACGCAGGCCAGCCGACCGGCCGGGAAATCTGTCTCGCGGCCGAAGCGGCCGGGATCGCCTATCGCCACGTCCCGATCGTCCGCGGCATGGGGCCGACCGATATCGAGGCGATGCGCGACGCGATGCACGAGGCGGGCGAAGGCAAGATGCTGGCCTATTGCCGCTCGGGCAATCGTTCGACCTTGGCGTGGGCAGTGGCCAAACGCGAAGATGGGGCGCGGCGCGAAGAGCTCGAGGCCAGCGCCGAAGCCGCGGGGTTCAGTCTGGCACCGATCCAGCATTTGCTGTGACCTTGCCCATCCGCTTGCTGTCGCAAGGCGACATTGCCAAGCTGATGCGCCCATCCGACTATCTCGAAGCGGTCGAAGCCGGGTTCCGGGCCGCCAAAGCCGGCCGCGCCGATTCCCCGCCACCGATGCATATTCACGGCCAAGGCGGCGCCTTTCACGCCAAGGGCGCGAGCTATGACAATGGCCGGGCTTATGCCGCGCTCAAGCTCAACGGCAATTTCCCCGGCAATCCGCAAACAAACGGTCTGCCGACAATCCAGGGCGCAATCCTGCTCGCCGATGCGGCCAACGGGTCGCTGCTGGCGATCCTCGATTCGGCGGAGGTCACGCTGCAGCGCACCGCCGCCGCGACCGCGTTGGCCGCGCATCATCTCGCCCGCCCCGACTCCTCGACTGTCTGCCTGGTCGGGTGCGGGGGACAGGCGCTACCGCATCTGACTGCGTTGCTTGGGGTGCTTCCGCTCCAGCGCTGCCTCGCCTTCGATCTGGACCCAGGCAAGGCCGGCGCATTCGCGAGCGAAGCGCTGGAAGCATTCGATATCGACTGCGACGTGGCGGGCGATCTTCATCAGGCGGCGCTGCTTGCCGACGTGATCGTCACCGTCACCTCCGCCCGGGCTCCGGTTCTTGGCGTAGAGGAGGTTAAGCCCGGAACTTTTATCGCCGCGGTTGGGACCGACAGCCCGGACAAGAATGAAATCGCCCCGGCGCTGATGGCAGCTTCGATCGTGGTCGTCGATGTGCTCGATCAATGCCTCGCAATGGGAGATCTGCGCCACGCCATAGCGGCAGGAGCGATGACCGAGGCGGAGGTCCATGCCGACCTTGGCGACGTGGTCGTCGGCAAGGCCCGTGGCCGGGATCGCGACGATCAAACCATCGTCTTTGATTCAACCGGGACCGCACTGGAGGATGTGGCCAGCGCCGCCCTGATCTACGAGCGCGCGGTGGAGGCAGGAGCCGGCACCGAAATCATGTTGGCACAATCATGATCGAGCCCGGACAATTCGCGCTGTTCATGCTCGGTGCGATCACGCTCAACCTGATCCCGGGTCCCGACATGACCTTCGTGATGTCGCAAGGCGCGGCGCGGGGGACACGCGCCGGAGTCGCGGCCGCGCTTGGGATCGGGGCCGGGACGATCGTCCATATCCTGCTGGCGGCGGCGGGGCTGGCGGCCTTGCTGTCGCAGGTTGCCTGGGCGTTCGACATCATCCGCTACGCCGGCGCAGCCTATCTGGTGTGGATCGCCATCCAGCTGTTCCGCGCGCCGCCGGTCCGCGGGACTTCGCCCCCCGTGTCGGCGTCAAAAGCGTTTCGCCAAGGCGCGCTGATCAACATCCTCAATCCCAAGGTCGCGTTGTTCTTCCTCGCTTTCCTGCCGCAGTTCATGAGCCCCGAAGCCGGCCCCTATTGGCTGCAAAGCCTGATCCTCGGCCTGTCATTCAATGTGTCGGGCACGATCGTCAATCTGCTGGTCGCGCTGTCGAGCGGCAGGCTGGCGGATACGCTGCGGAGGAGGCCGCGGATCGGCAAATATTTGAATTGGTTCGCCGGGGCGCTGATGGGCGGGCTTGCCGTCCGGCTGCTTCTGGCGAGACGCTGAGTCTAGGCCGCGGTGCCGCCGACGGTGAGCCCCTCGATCAGCAATGTCGGCTGGCCCACGCCGGCGGGGATTTGCTGGCCCGCCTTCCCGCAAATGCCGACACCTTCGTCGAGCGCGAGATCGTTGCCGATGCCCTTCACTCGGGTCAGCACGCTTGGCCCGTCGCCGATCAATGTCGCGCCCTTGATCGGGGCGCCCAATTTACCGCCTTCTATCTTGTAGGCCTCGGTGCAGGAGAAGACGAACTTGCCATTGGTGATGTCGACCTGGCCGCCGCCGAAGCTCTTGGCGTAGATGCCGTTGGGCACACGCGACAGCAATTCGGCGGGATCGTCGGTTCCGCCAAGCATGAAGGTGTTGGTCATCCGCGGCATCGGCGCATGGGCGAAGCTTTCGCGCCGGCCGTTGCCGGTCGGCTGCATGCCCATCAGCCGGGCATTGAGCCGATCCTGAAGATAGCCCCTCAAGATGCCGTCCTCGATCAGCACGGTGCGGCCCGTGGGCGTGCCTTCGTCGTCGATCGTCAGCGAGCCGCGCCGCTCACCGATCGCGCCTTCGTCGATCACCGTCACGCCCGGGGCGGCGACGCGCTGACCCATCCGCCCAGAGAACGCCGAGGTGCCCTTGCGGTTGAAGTCGCCCTCGAGGCCGTGACCGACCGCTTCGTGGAGCAACACGCCGGGCCAGCCGGGGCCGAGCACGACGGTCATTTCACCGGCCGGAGCCGCAATCGATTCCAGATTGACCAGCGCCTGGGCCAGCGCCTCGTCGATCGCCCGGTTCCATGTCGCGGGCTCGAACAGGCGATCGTAGAGATAGCGGCCGCCGATGCCGTAGAATCCGGTTTCGCGGCGGTCGCCCGACTTGGCGACGATCGAGACGTTGAGCCGGACCAGGGGGCGGACGTCACTGGCGACGAAGCCGTCGGCGCGGACGATCTCGACCACGCTCCAGCTGCCGACCAGTGACACGCTGACCTGCTCGCCTCGTGGGTCGCGGGCGCGGGCGGCGGC
>DATHFE010000178.1:0-5117 GCA_035318245.1 Sphingomicrobium sp.
TCTGCTGGGTCGGCCTCGGCCAGCGCCACCGATTGGGCCTCGCCTTCAACGAAATGGTCCGCAACGGCGAAGTGTCCGCACCGATCGTCATCGGCCGCGATCATCTCGACAGCGGCAGCGTCGCCTCGCCCAACCGCGAAACCGAAGCGATGCGCGACGGCAGCGACGCGGTCAGTGACTGGCCCCTGCTCAACGCCCTGCTCAACACCGCGTCGGGCGCGACCTGGGTTTCGCTCCACCATGGCGGCGGCGTCGGCATGGGCTATTCGCAGCACGCCGGAATGGTCATTGTCGCCGACGGCACCGACGATGCCGCGCGCCGCCTCGAGCGCGTCCTCTGGAACGACCCCGCCACCGGCGTCATGCGCCACGCCGATGCGGGCTATGATGAAGCCATCCAATGTGCCCGCGAACAAGGTCTCGATTTGCCGATGCTAACGCTGTGAAACTCGACCCCACCGCCATCGATCTCGCCACGCTGCGCAAGCTGTGGAGCGGCGCCCCCGCGAGCCTCGACGACGCCAGTCTCGATCGCGTCATCGCCGCTGCCACCTCGGTTGGCCGCATCGTCGCCGGCGGCGAGACCGTCTACGGCGTCAACACCGGCTTCGGCCTGCTCGCCAACACCCGCATCCCCGCCGACCGGCTGGCCGAGTTGCAGCGCAACCTGATCTTGTCGCACAGCTGCGGCCTCGGCGACGCGCTGCCGCGCCATGTCGTCCGGCTGATGATCGTGCTCAAGCTCTTGGGTCTCGGCCGCGGCTATTCCGGCGTCCGACCGCTGGTGATCGACGCGCTCCAGGCGCTGCTCGATCAGGACGTCATCCCGGTCATCCCGGCGCAGGGCAGCGTCGGCGCATCCGGCGACCTTGCCCCGTTAGCCCACCTCATTGCTGCGATGATGGGCGAGGGGCGGATCGACGTTGCTGGCGAAATCCTCCCCGCATCCGAAGCGCTCGATCGCCTCGGTATGCAGCCGCTGGTCCTCGGCCCCAAGGAAGGACTTGCGCTGATCAACGGCACCCAGGCCAGCACCGCCATCGCGCTCGATGCGTTGTTCATGGCCGAACGGGTGTTTGCCTCGGCCATCGCCGCCGGCGCGCTGTCGGTCGATGCGCTCAAAGGCAGCGTCAAACCGTTCGATCCGCGCCTCTCGGCGCTGCGCGGCCAGCCCGGCCAGATCCGGGTCGCCGCCGAGATCGCTGCCTTGCTCAACGGCAGCGAAATCCTTGCCAGCCATTTCCGCTGCGGCCGGGTGCAGGACCCCTACAGCTTCCGCTGCCAGCCTCAGGTGATGGGGGCGAGCCTCGACCTTCTCGTCAACGCCGCGCGCACCCTGACCATCGAAGCCGGCGCGGTGACTGACAATCCGATCGTCTTTCCCGACAGCGACGAGGCCATCTCAGGCGGGAATTTCCATGCCCAGCCGGTCGCCTTTGCTGCCGATACGATTTCGATGGCGATGTGCGAGGTCGGCAGCTTGAGCGAGCGCCGCACGGCAGTGCTGGTCGATCCCAAGATGAGCGGGCTGCCGGCGTTCCTGACCGACGACGGTGGGGTCTGTTCCGGGCTGATGATTCCGCAGGTCACTGCCGCGGCCCTGGTCAGCGAGAATAAGAGCCTCGCATTCCCCGCGAGCGTGGACTCGATCCCGACCAGCGCCGGCCAGGAAGACCATGTCTCGATGGCGCCAATCGCCGCCCGAAAAGCGGCGACCATCGCTCGCAATGCGGCTGGCGTGGTGGCGGTCGAGCTGATCGCCGCCGCGCAAGGCGTCGATTACCACGCCCCGCTCAAAACGTCCGGACGCCTTCAAGAACTCCGCGCCAAAATCCGGGCGATTTCACCGCGCCTGGAAAACGACCGCTACTGGGCCGACGAAATGGCGGCGCTTCAGGCTGCCGTTCTGGCGGGCGAATTTCTCGATCTAAAGATCGCTTAATCCGCCCGCGTCCAGCGCTGCTCCTTGCAGATCATTTGCGCCAGCAGGCAGCCCTTGACGATCATCGCCGATGCCCCCGCCGGGCGGATCATCGCATTGGCGTGCATGTTGCGCTTGGGCAGGAAGGCACGGCCCCGCCAGCCGCCCTTGCCGTCGGGCTTGAGATCGGTGAGTAGGCGCATGCCGACCAACCGTTCCGTGCCACCCTTCCGCGCGCCGGCCTTGGCCTTGGGTGAAGCCCAGCTGACCTTGCCGCAATACGACCCGCCGCCGCACGGCGCGACGTCGATGATCACGCTGTCCTTGGGATTCTGCCACCTCCCCTCGATCGGCGCGGCATGGGTCGCCGAAGCCAGCGGGAGGAGCGCTATGCTCAGGAAAAGCCGTTTCATCGCACCGCGCTAGCGCCACTTTGTGGCGAAGATGGAGCGCCCAGATTGCGCTTAGATGAACGGTTTGCCGTTTGACTCTTCCTCAATTGACCGCGTCGTGTGGCGCCGACCGGGTCCAGATCTGCGATTTGCACAGCGCCCTTCCGACTGCGCAGCCGCGGATCTTGATTCGGTCGGGGGCAAGCTGTTGCAGATCGGCTTTCGAGGTTCGTTTCAGGTCCGGCACGAACAACAGGCCCTTCCAGCGATCAACTGCGCTCGGCACGAAATTGCGTATCAGCTCGGTTCCGATCAGCGGGTCGGTGCCATGCTTGCGCGCGTCGGCCTTGGCCTTGTCGGAAGCCCAGCTGACCCGCCCGCACAGTGCCGAGTCGCCGCAGGCCGCGATTTCGACGATCACGCTGCCACCGGGATTGGCCCATGTGCCGACCGGCGAGGCCGCCGCCGGTGTGTCTGGTGCGGCTTGCACAGCGGCTAACGCGAGGAGAAGCGGAAGCATCGCCGATGAATAGCGGATTTTGGCCGCTTAATGAAAATCCCGGCTTTTTGGGATGCACACGACGTCCCGCGGATGCGCCGCCGCCGCCGGCCTCCAGCTGCCTCCAGCGTCCGCAACGCTGAGGGTCGACGGCATCGGCTCCTCCGAAATCGCGCGAAGCATCGCTGTATCGTCCTCCAGGGTTCGCGCGATCAGGTGAATGATGTCCTCGTCGCGCTGGATCACCCCGTGCACAATCATCAGCCGCGCACCCATCACCACCTTGCGCTGGGCGTAAAAAGCGTCGGGCCACACCACTAGGTTGGCGATCCCGGTCTCATCCTCCAGCGTGATGAAGCACACCCCCTTGGCGCTTCCCGGCCGCTGGCGGATCAGCACCAGCCCGGCGAGCGATACGCGGCGGCCATTGCGGAGCGTGCGCAGGCTGTCGGCGATAACGAAGCCTCGGGCATCGTAATGCGCGCGGAGGAAGTGCATCGGGTGCGCCTTCAGCGACAGGCGGATGGTCTGGTAATCATTGACGACGTGCTCGCCCAGCGCCATCGCCGGGAGCCGCACGACTTCCTGTTCCCACCCCTCGTCGCGGGCTTGAACGTGGGCGAATAACGGCAGGTCCGGAGCACCCTTCAGCGTCCGCGCGTCCCACAATGCCGCCCGCCGGTCCAATTTCATCGACCGAAACGCATCCGCCGCGGCCAACCGCTCGATCGCCGCGACATTGGCGCCCGAACGGCGGCGCACTTCCTCGACCGAAGGGTAGGGCGTGTCGCCCCGAGCCGCGACGATCCGCGTCGCCGCGTCGAGCTTGAGCCCATCCACCTGTCTAAGCCCAAGTCTCAGAGCCAACCCGGGAGTTGGGAATCCAATGGGTTCCAGCGTGCAATCCCATTCCGAGTGATTGACGTCCACCGCCCGCACCTCGACCCCATGCTCCCTTGCGTCCCGCACGATCTGCGCCGGCGCGTAGAACCCCATCGGCTGCGAGTTCAGTAAAGCGCAGGCGAACGCCGCCGGATACTTCCACCGGATCCAGGTCGACACATAGGCAAGGAGGGCGAAGCTCGTCGCATGGCTTTCAGGAAAACCATATTCGCCGAAGCCCTTGATCTGGTCGAAGCAGCGCTGCGCAAATTCGGGGTCATAGCCGCGTGCGACCATCCGCCCGACCATCTTGTCCTCTAGGCTGCCGATCGTCCCCTTTGAGCGGAAGGTCGCCATCGCCTTGCGCAATTGGTTGGCCTCGTCCGGGGAGAATTTGGCGGCATCGATCGCAATCTTCATTGCCTGTTCCTGGAAGATCGGCACGCCCATCGTCCGGCCGAGAATCCGCTGAAGCTCGTCAGGCTCGCCAAGTTCGGGCGCCGGAGAGGGGAAGGTGACTTTCTCCTTGCCCGCGCGACGCTTCAAATAGGGATGAACCATGTCGCCTTGGATCGGGCCGGGGCGGACGATGGCGATCTGGATCACCAGATCATAAAAGCAGCGCGGCTTCAGCCTCGGCAGCATGTTCATCTGCGCCCGGCTTTCGACCTGGAACACGCCGAGCGAGTCGCCTCTGCACAGCATTTCGTAGACTTGCGGCTCTTCCTGCGGGATGGTGGCAAGGCTCCACCGTTCGCCATGGTGCGCCTCGATCAGATCGAATGTTTTGCGAATACAGGTCAGCATCCCCAGCGCGAGCACGTCGATCTTGAGGATTCCCAGCTCGTCGATGTCATCCTTGTCCCATTCGATGAAGGTGCGGTCGTCCATCGCGCCATTGCCGACCGGCACCGTCTCGGTCAGCGCGCGCTCGGTCAGGATGAACCCGCCGACATGCTGCGACAGGTGGCGCGGCATGCCGATCATCTGCCCGGCCAGCGCGAGCGTCCGCCGCAAATGCGGATCGCTCAAATCGAGCCCGGCCTCGGCCACCGAATCGTCTTCAACCTCCTCGCCCCAGCTTCCCCAATGGGTCGAGGCGATTGCCGCGGTGACGTCTTCGCTAAGGCCCATCACCTTGCCAACTTCGCGGATCGCCGATCGCGGGCGATAATGGATCACCGTCGCCGCGATCCCGGCGCGGTCGCGGCCGTATTTTTGGTAGATGTGCTGGATCACCTCCTCGCGCCGCTCATGCTCGAAATCGACGTCGATGTCGGGCGGCTCCTTGCGCTCTTCGCTGATGAATCGCTCGAACAACAGGTTGCTGGTCGCCGGGTCTACCGCAGTGATCCTCAGGCAATAGCAAATTGCGCTGTTCGCTGCGCTTCCTCGTCCCTGGCACAAGATTGGCGGGTCGAGG